>UQPT01000020.1:0-27289 GCA_900543045.1 uncultured Collinsella sp. | reverse complement strand
ATGACCAGAAGGTCTATGCCTTGCCTTTTTCATGCCAACTTGTTCGCTCTGGACGGCGCTCGCTGTCCGTCCTCTGCCTGCGGCGTTGCCTTGCTCCGGATGCGGTAGGGTAGTCATTGGGGACGTTCTTAAATGACTAGTCGAAAGGGACGCTCTTGCACAAAATCTTCCGGCCCTCGACCGGCACGTCCTTTACTTTACCTAGATAAAGTGAACGTGCAGATTCGTAACCCACTCGCAACCGTTCTATGGCACGATATTGAACGAATGTATGCTATGCGCCCAAATCTTTTGGGCAGAGTGGGAGACAGTATGGTCAAGCTGTACGAGGACGGCGTCTACCTGCGCGGCGGCAGCGAGGTCGTGCCTGCGGCCGAGGCTGCTGAGCGCGGCATTACGAAGACGCCCGAGGATGCCAAGCGCGGAACCATCGCGTATTCGATCCTCCAAGCACACAATACGTCCGGCGACCCCGAGGCACTCAAGATTCGCTTCGACGCCATGGCGAGCCACGACATCACCTTTGTCGGCATCATCCAAACGGCGCGTGCCTCGGGCATGGAGCAGTTCCCGCTGCCCTACGTGCTCACCAACTGCCATAACTCGCTGTGCGCCGTGGGCGGCACCATCAACGAGGACGACCACGTCTTTGGCCTCTCGGCTGCCAAGAAGTACGGTGGCATCTTCGTTCCGCCGCATATCGCCGTTATCCACTCCTTTATGCGTGAGAACTTCGCGGGCTGCGGCAAGATGATTCTGGGTTCCGACTCGCACACCCGCTACGGCGCTCTGGGCACTATGGCCGTGGGCGAGGGCGGCGGCGAGCTGGCAAAGCAGCTGCTGCGCGACACCTACGATGTCGCCTATCCCGGCGTCGTCGCCATCTACCTCACGGGCGCCCCGCGCCCCGGCGTCGGCCCGCACGACGTGGCGCTCGCCATCATCCGCGCCGTCTTTGCCAAGGGCTACGTCAAGAACAAGGTCATGGAGTTCGTGGGCCCCGGCATCGCGAGCATGACGACTGACTATCGCAACGGCGTCGACGTCATGACCACCGAGACCACCTGCCTGTCGAGCATCTGGGCAACCGACGAGGACACGCACGCGTTTTTAACCATGCACGGCCGCGGCGACGACTATCGCGAGCTCAAGCCCGCCGATGTCGCCTACTACGACGGTTGCGTCGAGGTCGACCTGTCGAGCATCAAGCCCATGATCGCCCTGCCGTTCCATCCTTCCAACGGCTTTGAGATTGACGAGCTCAACGAGAACCTCGAGGACATCCTTCACGAGGTGGAGCTCGAGGCCGCTAAGATCGGCGAGGGCAAGACGCACTTTAGCCTGCTCGACAAGATCGTCGACGGCAAGCTGCGCGTGCAGCAGGGCGTTATCGCCGGCTGCTCGGGCGGCAACTACGACTCCGTGGTCCAGGCTGCCCGCGTGCTCAAGGGCGCCAACACCGGCTGCGGCGAGTTCTCGCTGTCGGTCTATCCCACGAGCCAGCCCGTGGCGCTCGAGCTTACACGCCGCGGCTATATCTACGACCTTATGGAGGCTGGCGCGATTGTGCGCACGGCGTTCTGCGGCCCGTGCTTTGGTGCCGGCGACACGCCTGCCAACAACGGCCTTTCGATCCGCCACACCACGCGCAACTTCCCCAACCGCGAGGGTTCCAAGCCGGGCAATGGCCAGCTGAGTGCCGTGGCCCTGATGGACGCCCGCTCCATTGCGGCGACGGCTGCCAACGGCGGCGTCCTGACGCCGGCGACCGATCTGCCCGAGGAGACTTGGGACGAGGCCTGCGAGTACACCTTCGACGACGCTCCCTACAAGAAGCGCGTGTACTGGGGCTTTGGCAAGGCGGAGCCTGCCGACGAGCTGGTCGAAGGCCCCAACATCAAGCCGTGGCCCGCGATGGAGCCCCTCGGCGACGACATCCTGCTCAAGGTGTGCTCCAAGATTATGGACCCGGTCACCACGACCGACGAGCTCATTCCTTCGGGCGAGACGAGTTCCTTCCGCTCCAACCCGCTGGGCCTGGCCGAGTTTACGCTGAGCCGTCGCGATCCGGCCTACGTGGGCCGCTCCAAGGAGGTCGACGCCGTGGAGAAGCGCCGCGTGGCCGGAGAGGCCGCGGGCGACCTGGCGGCGCTCGATGCCGAGCTTGCCGGTGTGTTCGAGGCGCTGGCTGGTGCGGGTGTCGCGGCCGATGCCAAGGCGACCGAGTACGGCTCCATGCTCTATGCCAAGAAGCCCGGTGACGGTTCTGCCCGCGAGCAGGCCGCGAGTTGCCAGCGCGTAATTGGCGGCCTGGCCAACATCGTCCACGAGTACGCCACCAAGCGCTATCGCTCCAACGTGATGAACTGGGGCATGGTGCCCTTTCAGATGGAGGCCGAGCCCAACTTTGAGGTGGGCGACTACGTCTTTGTGCCGGGTATCCGCGCCGCGCTCGACGGCGACCTAAAGGACATCGCCGCCTACGTGGTGCGTGCCGACGGTGCGGTCGAGCAGATTGAGCTCTACATTGCCGATATGACGGCAGAGGAGCGTGCCATCGTCAAGGCCGGCTGCCTGATCAACTACAACAAGTTCAAGGCCGCTGCCGAATAACGCACTTAATTGTCCGCCCGGGGCTTACCCTTTCGCGCCCGCTCACGCGCATCGCGAGGGTCGCGTTCGGGAAAGGAAAAGCCCCGGGCTACATTTCCGCGCTCTCGTTGGGTCTTGAGGGACGCTAATAAATAGACTTGCTTGATGCCGCCTCTTTTTATTGGGGCGGCTTCTTTTTGGACCACCACAAAGGTGCCTGTCCGGCGGGTTCTTATTTCGATGGGGTCCAGGTTATCTCATCGTCAAATAGCCAAGTGCGTGCTGAGCCGCTGTCGCGCGCTGTCTGCGGATCGGGCTCGCAGGTTTGTTCGTAGGCATCCTCGGTACACCGATCCATAAAATCGACGACTGCCGTCTGGTCGCCTTCCATGACGTAGATTACGTCGCCATCCGAGATATAGACCCCCGGCCCTTCGTTGTCCACGTAGCCGGGGTCGTATGAGACGTTGCACAGTCTGCTCCCGTTTGCCGCATCGAGTTCAAGGGTCGAATAATACCCGCCATTCATTTGGCCTTTCTTGGCTCGATATATTGCGGCGCCGTACCACCGCGTAAACGTTTTGCCTTTGAGTAAATTGGTTGCCTTGCCGATAAGCTGCTCATCTTGGGTATAGCGCGTGGCCCCAAGTTCGATTCGGGGATAGTTGCTGACCCCAAGCGCTGCGGGCGTACCGTCGAAATCGACGGTGATTGAATCGGGTTTGACGATATCGGTGAGGATTTCGATGGGGTAGCTTATGGTTTCAACCGCCGCCTGCGTCGCCGAGGCAGGGAGAAATGCGAGATAGATAATGCCTACGCCGACTGCGGCAATCGCAAACGCTAAGACGAGCAGGCCGATATAGGTGGAGCGTTTCACGGCGGGTACCTCGCAAACAGCATGCATTCATTAAGATAAGTGATACCAGCTTACGACAATATTCAAAAGAAAGCGACTGCCCGGAATGAGAGGGCTAAAAGGCCCTATTGGGCTTCGATTTGGGATCGCTAAACGTAGACTGGGCTTGATGCCGCCTCTTTTAATCGGGGCTGATTCTTCTCTGGACCACCACAAAGGGGACAGGCACCTTTGTGGTGGTTTGCATGTCATAAGAGCACTCAGAAAATCTTATATATAGAGACTTAGATTTGTGTATAAGATCGCGCAAAGCTGGCAACAATACTTCTCGAACAACGTGAAGCCGCCCCGTAGGGCGGCCGCCCCAAGAGAGGTGATTCCATGAGAATCGATAAGCTAGCAATGACGTCGCGCGAGGCGCTGCAGACCGCCATGAGCACGGCTGCCGACGCGCAGGCCGGCGCGGTGGAGCCGATTCACCTGCTGTCCGCCCTGCTTGGTGCCGGCGAGCGCAATATCTCCGTGATCATCGAGCGCATCGGCGCCGATCCGGCCCAGCTTGCACGCTCCACACAAGATGCCATCGACCGCGCGCCCAAGGTTTCGGGCGAGGGCCAGCAGATGGGCCTGTCCAATGAGCTCGTCCGCGTCATCGAGAAGGCCGAGAGGAAGGCCGCCAAGATGGGCGACAGCTTTGTGGTGACCGAGCATCTGCTGATGGCGCTTGCCGAGGACAAGGGCGAGGCTGGTCGTGTACTGCGTGACGCCGGCGTCACCAAGGAGCGCATCGAGCAGGTCTACGAGGAGCTGCGTGGCGATGACCGCGTGACGTCTGCCGAGGACAAGACCCAGTTTGAGGCGCTGGAGCAGTACGGTCGCAACATCTGCGATCTGGCCCGCGCCGGCAAGCTCGACCCGGTCATCGGCCGTACCGACGAGATTCGTCGTACTATTCAGGTCCTGTCCCGCCGCACCAAAAACAACCCCGTGCTCATCGGCGAGCCGGGCGTGGGCAAGACGGCCATCGTCGAGGGCATCGCCCAGCGTATCGTGGCCGGCGACGTGCCGAGCACCCTGCGCGACCGCGACCTTATCGAGCTCGACATGAGCGCGCTGGTCGCCGGTGCCAAGTACCGCGGCGAGTTCGAGGACCGCCTGAAGGCCGTGCTCAAAGAAGTGCAAAAATCCGAGGGCAAGGTCATCCTGTTCATCGATGAGCTCCACACCATTGTGGGCGCGGGCGCTACCGAGGGCTCCATGGACGCCGGCAATATCCTCAAGCCGGCGCTCGCCCGTGGCGACCTGCATGCGATCGGCGCGACCACGCTCGACGAATACCGCAAGTACATCGAGAAGGATGCGGCGCTCGCCCGTCGTTTCCAGACCGTAATGGTGAGCGAGCCTACCGTCGAGGACACCATCTCGATTCTGCGTGGCCTCAAGGAGAAGTACGAGATCTTCCACGGCGTGCATATCACCGATAGCGCGCTCGTGGCCGCCGCCGACCTCTCCGATCGCTACATCGCTGACCGCTTCCTGCCCGACAAGGCCATCGACCTGGTCGATGAGGCCGCAAGCCGCCTGCGCATGGAGCTCGACAGCATGCCGGTCGAGATCGACGCCACCACGCGTCAGCTCACCCAGCTGCAGATCGAAGAACAGGCGCTCATGAAGGAGACCGATGACGCCTCCAAGGAGCGTCTGGAAGCCCTGCGCCAGGAGATTGCCGAGGTCCAGGAAAAGCTCAACGTGCAAAAGGCCGGCTGGCTCAACCAAAAGAACGCCATCGACCACGTGCAGGAGCTTAAGGGCCAGCTTGACGAGGCCAGGAGCGAAGAGGAGCGCGCGACGCGCAACGGCGACCTGGGCCGTGCGTCCGAGCTGCGCTTCTCCGTGATTCCGGGCTTGCAGCAGCAGATTCAGGAGTCCGAGGCCGCGCTCGAGGCACAAAAGGAGCAGGACGGTGAGGGTCTCAACGAGCAGGTGACCTCCGACGAGATTGCCGAGGTCGTGAGTGCCTGGACCGGCGTGCCCGTGTCCAAGATGATGCAGGGCGAGCTCGACAAGCTCAAGGGCCTGGAGGGCGAGCTGCATAAGCGCGTCATCGGTCAGGACGAGGCCGTGTCCGCTGTGGCCGCGGCCGTGCGCCGCAGCCGTGCGGGACTCTCCGATCCGGACAAGCCCATCGGCAGCTTCTTCTTCCTGGGCCCCACCGGCGTGGGCAAGACCGAGCTCGCCAAGGCGCTGGCCGAGTGCCTGTTCGATGACGAGCGCGCGCTCGTGCGTATCGACATGTCCGAGTATGTGGAGAAGTTCAGCGTCCAGCGTCTGATCGGGGCGCCTCCGGGATACGTAGGCTACGACGAGGGCGGCCAGCTCACCGAGGCCGTGCGCCGTCGTCCGTACTCCGTGATCTTGCTCGACGAGATGGAGAAAGCTCACCCGGATGTCTTTAACGTGCTGCTGCAGGTGCTCGACGATGGCCGTCTAACCGATGGCCAGGGTCGCCAAGTGTCCTTCAAGAACACGATTATCATCATGACGAGCAACGTGGGCTCTAAGGCCATCGCCAATCTTTCGGGCAAGGACGAGGAAGAGATGCGCCACCAGGTCGATGCGGCCATGGCTCAGACCTTCCGCCCCGAGTTCCTCAACCGCATCGACGATATCGTGGTGTTCCATCCGCTCGGCATGGCGCAAATCGAAAAGATCGTCGATATCCAGCTTGCCGACGTCCGCGCGCGTCTTGCCAAGGAGCGCATGACGCTAGCCATCACCCCGGCGGCCAAGCAGATGCTCGCCGTGGGTGGCCTGGACCCCGTGTTCGGTGCCCGTCCGCTCAAGCGCCTGGTCCAGCGCGAGGTCGTGGACGCCATCGCCGCCGCCATCATCGACGGCACGGTGCGTGAGGGAGATCAGGTGACGGTCGATGTCGACAAGGACGGTGCTTTTACCGTCGTGTGCGACAACACGCCGGCGGCCACCTACGAGGTCCCCGACGCCGAGTAGATTTTTGGGATATGCCTTAAAATCTACCAGTCGTCTCTAAACACCAAGGGCGGCGGATCCAATTGGGTCCGCCGCCCTTTTTCGTGCGACAATCGATGGTACTGATCGTGAGTACATGGTAAGGAGATGCGCAGATGAAAAACGAGAACGAGACGAATGCACCGGCGACCGATGCCGCACCCGCCGCACCCAAGCCTGCGCCTAAGCCGGCACCCAAGCCGCGCGACCCCTATATCCGCGCCGAGAACGAGGATGACGACGGCTACGATCCCTACAGCGATCGCCACCCCGAGCGCGAGCCCCTCTTCGAAGCCGACCCCTGGCGCTAAGTAGCTCATTTGGGACGGGGCTCTTTTAGCTACTTGGGCTGCTATGTGAGCCAGCATCTAATAGGAGCCGCTAGCCCTGGCCTTTGATGTTCGGCAACAGAAAAACTTGCTTAGCTACTAATCAAGTTACACGTAATCTTGCTCTCCTGCTAATCAAGAATCGATATAATCTTGATTAGCATATAAGCAAGATTGGAGAATCATGGCATTCAACGACTTGGTGGCCCAGAAAATAAAGGACTTTGAGCAACAAGGAGTTCCACAGGTCTTTGAGCGCGACCTTGATCTGGGAAACCCGCAGGAACCCAAGCGCGACAACATCGTAAATGTGATTGTGGGAGCCCGTCGTTGTGGAAAGACGTATCGCCTGTATCAGGAGATGCAGCGGCTTCAGGGTCAAGGTATCGACCTTGACCGGATGCTTTATTTCAATTGTGAGGATGAGCGCTTGCGTCCGTATGAGCCGTCGCTGCTAGCGGACGTGCTCGATACATTCTATGCGCTATATCCTGCTGCTCGAACCGAGGGTGCCTACATTTTCTTCGATGAAATCCAGGAAATTCCCGAATGGGGTGCGTTTCTGCGGCGTGTGGTCGATACGGAGAAAGCGACCGTCTACGTGACGGGATCTTCTTCTAAGATGCTGTCCTCGGAACTTAAGAGCGAGTTCAGGGGCCGCTCTCTTGTGCGAGAGCTGTTTCCGTTGAGTTTTTCGGAATACGTCCGATATAAGACGGGGAGCGTTCCTGAGCCGGATGCACCCTTTTCATCGAGCGATGCAGCACTGCTTCGACATCATCTGATCGGATATCTTGAGCGAGGGGGATTCATCGCGACGCTAGAGCAGACGCCCGCGGACGCGATTCAGCTGCTACAGGAATATGCGTCGCGAACGGTCGCCATGGACGTCGTTGAGCGCTACGACATCAAGAACCCTCGTTTGGCTTCACTGTTCCTGACGCGGTGTATGGCATCTTCGGCACGAGAGCTGTCGGTGAACAAGGTGTACAACGAGTTCAAAAGTAGGCAGATACCCGTCAGTCGTAATTCGCTCGGCGACTTACTTGAGTATTACGAGGACGCCTACCTGTTGTTTTCGGTGCCGGAGTTCACGCGCTCACTTGCAAATAATGCGCGGTCCGCATCTAAAGTCTACGCTGTCGATCCTGCGATGTTCGGAGCATTCTCTCCCGCATCGGCATTCGATCAGGGCCAGAGGCTCGAGACTGCGGTGTTCAATGCGCTCAGAAGAAGGACTCCAGCCGTGCGGTCCGGTTCGGTCTGCCGCCTGCTGATCAAAGAGAAGAATAAAAGCCATGAGGTGGACTTTGTGGCCGGGGATGCACTTCTCATGCAGGCTTATAGCCTGATTCAGGTGAGTGCGGATATGGCAAGCGAGAAAACGCGCGAGCGCGAAATTGCCGCGCTTGATGCCTCGATGGCCCAATTCGATCTTGGTGAGTCGACAATCGTTACCATGGATGAGCAGGCCGATATTCCATGCGAGCGCGGTGTGGTACACGCTGTGCCCGCATGGAAGTGGCTTCTTGCCTAATCATTTATTGATCTGTGGTAGCTAATTTGGGACGGGGGCTTTTTAGCTACCCTCTGCTCTGCCCAACAGCAAAGTCGAAACAACATCAAGGGTAGCTAAAAAAGCCCCGTCCCAAATTAGCTACCCTGGGTGCTGCGGTCCGCTAGTCCTGGGCTTTGATGCTCGGCAGGAGAATCTGGGCGAGGTAGTCGGTCTCTAGTTTGGTCGCAGCGTCGACCTTGCCGTCTTTGCCGACCAGTACGTTCTTGATCTGGCTATAGGTGTAGCGGTTGCCGGTCGTGAGCTCGACAAGCTCAATGGCCGTGTCCATGGGGTAGGTCGACACGGGATTCTGCGTCCGTCCGTTGATGGTCTGGGGCACCACGTACGGATAGACGGGGCCGCTGGCGTAGACGGTATAACCGTTGCCTAGGTTGGCCGCACCCAAAACCGTATCGCCCTCATCGGGCGTAAAGCTCTCGCCCTCGCGCACCGCGACGAGCGTCACAATCGGCGTATCGCTGTCGCCGGCAAGATAGATGCATAGCGTGCTGCCATTTTGCCAAGTCTCGACCTTGCCGTACCACTCGACGGGGATATCGAGCTGGTAGAGGTCGGTTGCCTTGTGACGGGCGTCGGCATCACGGGCCGCCTGTGCCTTTTGCGCGCTCACGGCATTGACGGCGGCGTCGCGCCGCGCGGTTGCCGCCTGCTGGAGCACCTTGGCGGTGGCGGAGGAGCTCGCGCCTCCCTCCTCGGCATATTTGGCGGCGGCATCGATCTGGTCGTCGGTTACCGTGTCGGCCGAAGGCACCTTGAGCTTAAAGGTGACCTGGGCACTTAAATCCTGTCCATCGCTCTTAACGGTGACCTGCGTCTTGGTGGTCGGGACGGTATAGATGGTGCCGTCGGCCGCGATGGGGGAGGCAGCGATGGAGAGCGTGTAGTCACCGGGTAGTAGTTTGATGCCACGGCCGTGCTCGTCAACATAGAGTGTTTCGCTTACGGAGGATCCGTCCACGTCCTGGCCACTCACCTGTACGGGAATCTTGGAGCCGGTGGAACAGTCGAGCCCCGCGGCATGTACGCCAATCTGCACCGACATCATCGTGTGGGCATTGGCGGCGACAGCGGCAGCCTGCTCTTGCTGATATCCGTTCCAGGCAGCATAGCCTGCACCACCGGCGACGAGCGCGACGGCCACGACGCCGGCGACCATCAGATTGCGGCGCTTGGGCGACATCTTGCGATGGCGAACCTCGGCCTCGCGTGCCGAGGGGACGGACGGAAGGGGAATATCGCCCATGGCGATGGTCTCGTCCACGGCTGGTGCGGAACCCAGGCCAGGAAGCTCGCGGGTCAGCGAATCCTCGGCCGGCAAGCTGCCGAGCAAAACGGTTTCCTCGCCCGTGTCGGATTCGAGCTGATTGCCGGCCTCGCTTTCGGTGTCTTCGTGACCTGCCTCATCTTTGGCAGGCTCAACGTCGTCTGCATCCTGATCATCGGACTGCGCCTCGGCTTCCGGCTCATCCTGCACACCAACGCCCGAATCGTCAAACGCAATCTCATCGAGTGAAATCCGGTCTAAGCTCTCCAAGGCCTCAGCGCAAGCTTCTGCATCTTGGGTCGCATCCTCTTGGCCCATCGTCTCATCTTTCATATATCCCCCAAGCTCAATATCGGGACAACAATGTACCCAAAAACAAGGTCATATAGAGCTGTCAGGCGATCGGAAATCTGATTTTATCTGTGCGAGAGGTTTTGAATGTGTGTGCGAATGGAATATGTGCGTGAATGCGCGCAACAACAAAAAGCCCCGGAAAGCGGGCGAATCGCTTTCCGGGGCTGCGCATGACGCGCGATTGCGGTATCGGCTAAGTTTGCCTACATTCAAATGTGGACGGAATAAACATGTTACTCGGCGTGCGCGTAATCCACCTTGGCGCGGCGGGCGGTGGCCTTCTCCCAATCGCTGGTGCCCTCAAAGACATCCTGCTTGTAGGGATTGCGGCCGAGCTTCTTGGCGCGGTAGGCGATGTAGATGATCGCGGCGACGTTGGCGACCAGTGCGGCGATCGAGACCGCGGTAGCGGCGCCGGGGTCGAGCGTGGAGTGGGTCACAAAGATGGACTCCTCCTGGAAGTACGGGAACACCTGGGCAAACATGCACCAAATAGCAAGCGTAAAGGCGCGGTTCTGGATCCAGCCGCCCTTGTTCCAGATAAAGGCGGCGACGGTGGGCGCCAGCAGCAGCGCAAAGCCGCAGAACCAGGAGTGGGTGGGCAGGCAGTTGTAGGTGTAGCAGAAGTTCCAGATATCGTAGGCGATGATGTAGACCCAGGTCATGTCGGGCCACAGCATGTCGGTCTTGTCCTCGGAGGCGTAGACGCTCCACCAACCGGTCATGCAGAAGATGTTGATGATACCGGCGATGCCGTTGAACACGTTGTTCCAGCCGGCCAGCTGCGTAGCACCTTCGGAGGTGACCCAGGTGGACTCGTCCAGGACAAAGAAGTGATAGGCGCTCTCGAAGTCGGACACGACGGCGATCATGATGTTGATGGCGACGATCACAAACGGCCACGCGCGGAACCAATGCGCCTTGCCGATCTTGCCCCACTGGTACTTAATGGCAATGAAGCCCCAGCAACCGGCCAGCGCCGCGTACACCTTGGCGTAGTGGAACCAGCTGTTCTGGTACACATGGGTGGGGTTGGTGAGCGCCCACTCGGCACCCTGCGAGACGCCGATGGCGATGGCGACGCAGTAGATGGTCATGGCCAGCGGAGCCACGCCAAAGATGATGGCCGCGCCCAGCTTGGTGCGGCGGCCGACCTCGTTGAGCACGATCAGGCCAATAAAGACCATGGCCCAGCCGGCCCAGTGGATAAGGGTATCGCTACCCCAAACATCGAACAGCATGCTGCTCTCCTTTCACACGCCCGCGGCCCCTCTTCCGATCGCGGGCAGTTTGGCCAAATGTCGTCAGTTTTGGGGCTTGCGCTCCGGATACTTGGCGGTATAGCCCTCGATGTGGAGTGTCGAGGCGATGATTTCCTTGACCGTCTCGTCGGGCACATCGGGGTGCGTGCGGATATACATCAACAGTCCCATGATGAGGGTGTAGAACGTCTCGTAGACATGGTCGATGCGCAGCTCATGATGGGCGACAAAATCCACCACGGTGGTGTCGCAGATGTACTGAGCCACGCGCTGAACCACGTTGTGCAAAAAGCCGCCGTAGAGCGCGCCACTGCTTGAGGTGAGCGTACTCGGCAGTTCGTGGCCGCTGGCGACCAGACGCTTAAAGAGCGGGGCGACGGTGTCGAGCGCGCCCTCGATATCGCCGACGGTGCGGCCGGCGTTCCACTGCTCGAGCTCGGAGATAAAGCCGTCGATCGCCTCGTCCATAACAGCGGTGACGGCGGCGTCCATATCGGCAAAGTAGTGGTAGAACAATGAACGCGTGCAGCCGGCTCGCTTGGTCACGGCCGATACCGATAGGTGGGACACGCCCAGCTCGGAGCTTACGGTGCGCACGGCATCGAGGATCTCGCGACGGCGTTCGTCGCCCGTCAGGCGCTTTGCCGCACTATCGGATGCGGGGACGGCATCGACCACAGAGGTATCTGCTGTTTTGCCGCTCATGTTTTGCCGCCTTCCATCCTCTTTTGCCTGACCGTTCGCCTAACAGTCTTGAATATTGTTGACGGTTCGTCAATACTATTTTTGACACAATGTCAACTAATGGCGGGTGAACGGCATGGGGGCATGTCCGGCCTGCAAAAAAGAGGGGCGCCGCGGCCTCGCCGGGCTGCGGCAAGAGAAGGGACAACCATGATTCTCAACGGACCGGGAATTAGCTACACCGAGCCTGACATCGGTTCGGAGTTCGTGCCGCCGCTGCCGGAGCATCCGCGCGAGGCCATCGTCAAGCTGTGCGAGCACTGCACCAACCGTCTGCTGCATCGCGACGAGCTGCTGGGCTACGAGTACTGGTCGTTTGCCGAGGCTGCAACCGACGAGCAGGCCGAGGTACTCTGCAAGATGAAGATGCGCCGTCCCTATACGCTGCCCGAGATGGTCAAGCTCACCGGCATGCCCGAGGCCGATATCGAGAAGATGCTCGACGACATGAGCTACACGGGTCTGCTCGAGTACAACTGGGAAAATCCCGAGCGCGCCAAGCAGTGGGTGCTGCCCATGCTGGTGCCGGGTTCCGCCGAGTTCCTCAACATGCGCGTGAGCCAGCTCGAGGAGCACCCGGTCTATGCCAAGTTCTTTGAGCAGGCGTCCAAGGGACCGCTGTCCAAGGCCACGCCGATGGTGCCGCCCGGAGGCGCCGGTATCGGCATGCACGTCATTCCGGTCGAGAAGGCCATCGATGCCGCGAGCACGTCGGTGCCGATCGAGCATATCGAGCATTGGCTCGACAAATACGATGGCAAGTATGCCGCCAGCACCTGCAGCTGCCGCGCGAGCCGTCGCGTGATGGGAGAGGGCTGCGCCGACGACCCGGCCGATTGGTGCATCGCCGTGGGCGATATGGCCGACTACGTGGTCGAGACCGACCGTGGCCATTACGTGACGCGCGACGAGGTCTACGACATTTTGCGCCAGGCCGAGGACAACGGCTTTGTGCACCAGATCACCAATATCGACGGCGAGAACAAGATCTTCGCCATCTGCAACTGCAACGTCAACGTGTGCTACGCCCTGCGCACCTCTCAGCTGTTCAACACGCCCAACCTGTCGCGCTCGGCCTATGTTGCCAAGGTCGAGAAGGACAAGTGCGTTGCCTGCGGTCGCTGCGTTGAGGTGTGCCCGGCCGGCGCCGCCAAGCTGGGCCAAAAGCTCTGCAGCAAAAAGGCCGGCGGACAGGTACCCGAGTATCCGCGCCAGGAGCTGCCCGATGCCACCAAGTGGGACCACACCAAGTGGTCGCCCAACTACCGCAACGACAACCGCATCGAGACGCATGAGTCCGGCACCGCTCCCTGCAAGACGGCCTGCCCCGCGCATGTTGCCGTTCAGGGCTATTTGAAGCTCGCGGCTCAGGGTCGCTATGACGAGGCCCTAGCACTCATTAAGCGCGAGAACCCGCTGCCCGCTATCTGCGGCCGTGTGTGCAACCGCCGCTGTGAGGATGCTTGCACCCGCGGCCGTGTGGACGCCGCCGTGGCTATCGACGAAGTCAAGAAGTTTATCGCCCAGCGCGATCTGGATGCCGCGACCCGCTATGTCCCGCCTGTGGTGACGCCGACGCGCGCCGGCGGCTTCGACCAGAAGATCGCCATCATCGGTGCCGGTCCGGCCGGCCTGTCCTGCGCTTTCTACCTGGCCGAGAAGGGCTACGAGCCCGTCGTGTTCGAGAAGAACGAGCGCCCGGGCGGTATGCTCACTTACGGTATTCCCAGCTTTAAGCTGGAAAAGGACGTTATCGAGGCCGAGGTCGAGGTTATTCGCCTGATGGGTGCCGAGTTCCGCTATGGCGTGGAGGTCGGTCGCGACGTGACGCTCGACGAGCTGCGCGCGCAGGGCTTTAAGGCCTTTTACGTTGCCATTGGCTGCCAGGGCGGCCGCCTTGCCGGCATTCCGGGCGAGGACGCCGAGGACGTGACCGTGGCCGTCGACTTTTTGCGCGAGGTCAACAGCGGCAAAATCGATGCGCTGCCCGGCCGCACCATCGTGGTGGGCGGCGGTAACGTGGCTATCGATGTCGCACGCAACGCCTGCCGTCTGGGCTCCGAGCACGTTGAGATGTTCTGCCTGGAGAGCGAGGCCCAGATGCCCGCCAGCGAGGAAGAGCGTCGCGAGGCCATCGAGGACGGCGCGCATATCAGCTGCGGTTGGGGCCCCAAGGAGGTCCACCTGGACGAGGCCGGTCGCGTATGTGGCATCACCTTTAAGCGTTGCACGCGCGTCTTTGACGACGAGGGCCGTTTTGCGCCCGAGTACGACGAGAACGACCTACGTCGTGTCGATGCCGACCGCGTGGTTATGTCCATCGGCCAGTCCATTGTGTGGGGCGACCTGCTGGCTGGCTCCAAGGTGGAGCTTGGCCGCGGTCAGGGTGCCCTTGCCGATCCCCAGACCTACCAGACCGCCGAGCCCGACATCTTTGTGGGCGGCGACGTCTACACCGGTCCGAGCTTTGCCATCGATGCCATCGCCGCCGGCCACGAGGCCGCCGTGTCCATCCATCGCTTTGTGCAGCCGGGATCCACGCTCACCATCGGCCGCAACCAGCGCCGCTACACCGCGCTCGACCGCGACGATGTCGTGATCGAGAGCTACGACAACGCGAGCCGCGAGGTTGCCCATGTGGACCGCGAGCGCGAGAAGGCCGCGCCGTTTAGCGAGTACGTCGAGACCTTTACCGAAGAGCAGGTGCGCGCCGAGACCGCCCGTTGCCTGGGCTGCGGTGCCTCGATCGTCGACCCCAACAAGTGCATCGGCTGCGGCCTGTGCACCACCAAGTGCGCGTTCGACGCCATCCATCTGGATCGCGACCGCCCCGAGTGCTCAACGATGGTCAAATACGAGCAAAAGCTCCCCAGCCTGGGCAAGTACGCCCTCAAGCGTGCCATCAAGATTAAATTTGGTAGGAAGTAAGAAACGCAACAAGTAGGAGAACGGCGCAGAGAGCGGTTGGACAGCGAGCGAGTCCCAGGCGTGTCGAGGTGCCTTGAAAGAGGAGGGCATAGGGCTTTTGCCCATGCCCGACGATTGAAAGGCAGATCGTCCGTCTGGGGCTCGCGCAGCGTCAAGCCGACCGCCGTTCGTTAGAACGGCGGAAGGAATCAAAAGTGCACGAGCTCGGAATTGTCTATCACATTATTCGCGATGTCGAGAATGTGGCGCGCGCCAATGGCGTGAGTCGCGTTTCGAGCGTGACGTTGCTGCTGGGCGAGGTCTCGGGCATCGTTCCCGATCTACTACTCGACGCTTGGCGCTGGGCGGCAGATAAAAAGTCCATCACGCAGGGCGCGGAGCTTATCGTGGAGCCCGTCGAGGCCGTGACGCATTGCGAGGCGTGCGGCCGCGACTATGCGACAGTCGAGCACGGCAAGACCTGCCCCCATTGCGGCAGCGGCGATACCTATCTGCTCCAGGGCCAAGAGGTCATGATCAAGCAGATTGAGACCCCCGACGAGGATCCGGCAGACGCTGCCCCCGACGGTCCTTCTGACGCCCCCGACGCCGTCGACGCCGCCAACCCCCTCCACATCGCCTAACTTGGTCGTTGGGGACGTTCTTAAATGACTAGCCGTTTAAGAACGTCCCCAACGACTACTTGCGCTATTACATAAGTCATGCTAATAGTCAAGTTATGTCTGTTTAAACAAAATAGCGGCAGTACAAGCGCATTCGCGCTTGCCTAAAATCGATATTAATGAACAGTCTGCTTGTATCTGTAAAATGCATGGCTTGATGAGCGACGCCTTGGCGTGTAATGAGTCAAAAAGCAGTAACGTAATCAACTTGTAACAAACCTAGACGTTTAAACAAATAATCCAACCTTTTGCGAATTTAGCCTTAATTACACAAACTAAACAGGTATACTTCCTTAATGTCGTGTAGGGAATACGTAGACAAAAAGGAGGTTATGTGATGGTAAGTATTGTTCTTGCTAGCCATGGTGACTTGGCGGCTGGAATCAAGCAGACGGGCTCGATGGTCTTTGGCGATCAGCCGTCTGTTGCCGTGGTCTCGCTCGAGCCGAGCATGGGCCCCGACGACTTCCGTGCCAAGGTCGAGGAAGCAGTCGCTTCCTTCGAGGACCAGGAGCAGGTGCTCTTCCTCGTTGATCTGTGGGGCGGCACGCCGTTCAACCAGATCAGCGGGCTCATCGAGGGCCACGATTCCTGGGCTATCGTCACCGGTGTCAACCTGCCTATGCTCATCGAGGCATATTCGCAGCGCTTTGACGCAAAGAACACTGCACATGCGATCGCAAAACATCTCGTGACTGAGGCTAAGGCTGGCGTGCGCGTCAAGCCCGAGTCTCTGGAGCCCGAGGAGAAGAAGCCGGCTGCGGCCGCCGCTGCTCCTGCAGGCGCCATCCCTCCGGGAACGGTCATCGGCGACGGGCACATCAAGATCGCCCACGTCCGTATCGACACCCGTCTGCTTCATGGTCAGGTGGCCACCACGTGGACCAAGCAGATCAACCCCAACCGCATCATCGTGGTCTCCGACGGCGTTGCTCACGACGAGCTCCGCAAGACCATGATCGAGCAGGCTGCCCCTCCGGGAGTCCATGCCAACGTCGTGCCCATCAAGAAGATGGCCGAGGTCGTCAAGGACACGCGCTTTGGTGACACCAAGGCCATGCTGCTCTTCGAGAACCCGCAGGATCTGCTCAAGGCCATCGAGGCCGGCGTCGACATCAAGGAAGCCAACATCGGTTCCATGGCTCACTCCAAGGGCAAGGTCGTCGTCACCAACGCCGTCGCCATGGGCGATGACGACGTTAAGACTCTCGAGGCTCTCAAGGCCAAGGGCGTCAAGTTCGAGGTCCGCAAGGTTCCTTCGGATTCCTCCGAGGATCTCGACGCCATGTTGAAGAAAGCTAAGGCCGAACTGGCCGCTCAAGCATAGTAAAGGAGGGTCCGATACATGTCTGCAATCACTATTCTGCTTGTTGCGATTGTCGCGTTGCTTGCCGGTATGGAAGGCATTCTGGATGAGTTCCAGTTCCATCAGCCGCTCGTGGCATGCACGCTTATCGGTCTCGTAACCGGTCACCTTCAGGAGGGCATCCTCCTGGGCGGTTCGCTCCAGATGATGGCCCTTGGCTGGGCTAACGTCGGCGCCGCCGTCGCGCCTGACGCCGCTCTGGCCTCGGTCGCTTCTTCGATCATCATGGTGCTCGCCCTCAACGGTGGCGCCACTGATTCGGCCAAGGCCGTTACCGCCGCTATCGCCGTCGCCGTCCCGCTGTCGGTCGCTGGCCTGTTCCTGACCATGATCTGCCGTACCCTGGCTACCGCTATCGCTCACGCCATGGACGGTTGCGCCGAGAAGGGCGACTTCGCCGGCATCGAGCGCTGGCAGTACGCTGCTATCCTCATGCAGGGCCTTCGTATCGCCATCCCGGCAGTGCTTCTGTGCATCATCCCGGCTGAGGCTGTTACCAACGCGCTTAACGCTATGCCCGACTGGCTGTCCGGCGGCATGGCTGTCGGCGGCGGCATGGTCGCTTCCGTCGGTTACGCCATGGTCATCAACATGATGGCCACCAAGGAGACCTGGCCGTTCTTCATCCTCGGCTTTGTCCTTGCTGCCATCCCTCAGCTCACGCTGATCGCCCTTGGCCTCATCGGCATCTCCCTTGCCCTCATCTACCTTGGCCTTAAGGATCTGGCCAAGCAGGGTGGCGGCATGGGCGGTGGCTCCGGTGACCCGCTCGGCGACATTCTGAACGATTACGAGTAGGAGGGGAGTGATACCTATGGCAGAGAACAAGATTCAGCTCACCAAGGCTGACCGTAAGAAGGTTTGCTTCCGTCATCAGTTCCTTCAGGGCTCGTGGAACTACGAGCGTATGCAGAACGGCGGCTGGTGCTTCGCAATGATCCCTGCGATCAAGAAGCTCTACACCAGCAAGGATGACCAGATTGCCGCTCTTAAGCGCCACCTGGAGTTCTATAACACCCACCCCTATGTTTCCGCCCCCGTCATTGGCGTTACCCTCGCCCTCGAGGAGGAGCGCGCCAACGGTGCTCCGATTGACGACGTCGCCATTCAGGGCGTCAAGGTCGGTATGATGGGCCCGCTCGCCGGCGTCGGCGACCCCGCCTTCTGGTTCACCCTTCGCCCGATTCTGGGTGCACTGGGCGCTTCCCTGGCCCTGTCCGGCAGCATCGCCGGTCCGCTGCTGTTCTTCTTCGCGTGGAACATCATCCGTTACGCCTTCCTGTGGTACACGCAGGAGTTTGGCTACAAGGTCGGCTCCTCCATCGCCAAGGACCTCTCCGGCGGTCTGATGGGCAAGGTCACCGAGGGTGCTTCCATCCTGGGTATGTTCATCATCGGCGCCCTGGTCGAGCGCTGGGTGTCCATCTCCTTCACCCCGGTCGTCTCCAAGGTCACGCAGTCCGCTGGCGCCTATATCGACTGGGCCAATCTGCCCGCCGGTTCTGAGGGCATCAAGCAGGCATTGACGATGTACAGCTCTGTCGGTGCCAACGCACTCGACCCGGTGAAGGTCACCACGCTTCAGGCCAACCTCGATCAGCTCATCCCCGGCCTTGCCGCCGTGTGCCTGACCCTTCTGGTCTGCAAGCTCCTCAAGAAGAAGGTCAGCCCGATCGTCATCATCCTGGCTCTCTTCGCCGTCGGCATCATCGGTCGCGTCTGCGGCTTCATGTAAGCACGCTTCGGCTTAAGACCGAGAGTTGCTAGGCAAGGGCTTTTGAGCCATTGAAACGGACCGCACCCGGTGGGTACACTGGATGCGGTCCGATTGTTTTTATTGGAGGGCGAGGCGCGTATGGCGCAATCTCAGAACAGCACGGTCGATCTGGCAACGCCGGCAACCTGCCTGATGGGGCTTACCAGTCACGGTAACGTGATGGTGGGCAATAAGGCGTTTGAGTACTATAACGAGCGTAATCCCGAGGATTATATCCAAATCCCGTGGGACGAGGTCGACTATATTGCCGCCGAGGTTTTGCGCGGCACCAAGAAGATTACGCGTTTTGCCATCTTCACCAAGGACAACGGTCACTTTACGTTTTCGACGCGCGACGACAAAGAGACGTTGCGCGCGGTCCGCAAGTACGTCGACGAGGATAAGCTCGTGCGTTCGCCTGACTTTATCGATGTGACGGCTAAGGGCGCCAAGAGCATCCCCTCCGTTATCAAAAACCTCTTCCACAAAGGCAACTAGCCATTAAAGAGCGCCCCCCTAAAGTGGGACGCGGTTTCCCATGAGGCTCGATCGGGAAAGTGCATCCCGGTTCGAGTGCCGATTGCGGGATGTAGTTTCCGGAACGGGCCCGTTTGGGAAACCGTGTCCCGTTTCGAGTCGAAATTCTGGGACACAGTTTCCCAGCGAGGTCCCATGGGGAAAGTCTGACCCAGAATTTGCCTGGATAGTGGGACGCACTTTCCGGAGGGCTGTTCCACCGCAACTTCGAAGAGTGGGTATACGCTGCATTACAGCGGCGTAAATCTGCTACACTAATACAACATGCCTCCGTAGCTCAGGGGATAGAGCACCGCTCTCCTAAAGCGGGTGTCGACGGTTCGAATCCGCCCGGGGGCACCAGAGATTTGCCGAGCCCGGTACCACCACGGTGCCGGGCTCTTCTGGTTCATGCCATGTCAAAAACGAAGCGCCCGCTTGCTGGGGGAGCAAGCGGGCGCCTGTGAGTGAATATGTTTGCGGCGAGAGCCGTAATGGGCGGTGGGGTGGCGACTAGTTGACCGTACCGGAATCGTCGCCCGTGCCCGAGCCCGAACCCGAACCCGAGCCAGAAAGTGCGACCGTCAGCGTAATCGTGCTGTCGGTAGACTGCTTGCCGGTGGGGGAGACGCCCGTAACGGTGGCGTTTTCGTTGCCGCTCACGGGGTTGCCGTTCTGATCGCAGAATGCGATGTTGTAGAACCCGGCGTTGTTGAGCGCGGTAACGGCGGCGGAGATGCTCTTGCCGTACAGGTTGCCCGGAACGCTGGCTTTGCCGGACTTCTTGGCAATGACGATGGTAATCGTGGCGCCAGGCTTCTGCTTGCCGCTGGGGTTCCAGCTAATCACCGTGCCCTCGGTAACCGAGTCGTTCTCCTGATAACTCACGTTAACGCCAAAGCCGGCCATGTCGAGCGCATTGCGCGCCTGGGACTCGGTCATGTCAGTCAGATCGGGAACAGAGGTGGTATCCGGGCCGCTCGAGACCTTGTACGAGATGGTCGTGCCCTTCTCGACTTCTTTGCCGGCATCGGTGCCCTGCTCAAAGACCTGGCCTTCCTCGGCTTCGTTGGCTTCCTCGGAAGCGCTGCCCTTAAGGCCAACGCTTGCCAGCGCTGCCTCGGCCTGGTCCTTGGTCAGGCCAACGAGCTGCGGAACCTCAACCTTCTCGGAGGGCTTGGGGCCCTTGGAGACCACCAGGTTCACGCGCGTGCCCTTGGGCTTCTTGGCGTTGCCGTTGGGGGTCTGCTCGGCAACCTTGCCCTCGTCGACGTCGTCGTTGTAGCTCTGGTCGACGGTGCCGACCTCCAGGCCGGCTTCCTTGATCAGCTCGACGGCAGTCTGCTGGTCCTTGCCCAGCACATCGGGCACGGTGACCTGCTCGCCGCCAAAGAGTCCTGTGGCAAAGGCCACCACGATGCCGATGACGGCAACGGCTGCCACCACGGCGGCGATGATCTTGTTCTTGTTGGATTTGGGCTTTTCGACCTCGTAGGAGCCGGTGGAGCCCGAAACCGAGCTACGGGCGGTATTCTGGCCGCTCACGCCCGAGACGGGACGCACCATGGCGCGCGTCTGATCGGAAAGCTCGCGAGTCTTGGTGGCGCCCAGCTCACCGGGGGCACCGATGATGCGCGTGGGCTCCGAGACGTTGACGGCACGGCCCGACAGGTAGCTGTTGAGCACCTGACGAAGCTCGTCAGCGGTCTGGAAGCGGTTTGCCGGGTCCTTCTCCATGCACTTGAGGATGATGCGCTCAAGGTCGGCGTCGACACCGGAGTTGATCTGGCTCGGCGGAATAGGCAACTCGTTGACTTGCTTGAGTGCGACCGAGATGGCGTCGTCACCGTCAAAGGGA
Organism: uncultured Collinsella sp.; assembly: GCA_900543045.1. GTDB lineage: Bacteria > Actinomycetota > Coriobacteriia > Coriobacteriales > Coriobacteriaceae > Collinsella. The sequence continues at coordinate 6,193 of UQPT01000020.1, read as the reverse complement.
ACGCGGCCGGTGGCGCACTCGTACATCACGACGCCCAGCGAGTAGATATCCGAGGTGGGGCCGAGGTCCTGACCGCGGGTCTGCTCGGGGCTGACGTAGTGGGCGGTTCCCAGCACGTTGTTATCTTGCGTGAGGTGGCTGTTCTTGGCACGCGCGATGCCAAAGTCCATCACCTTGATGTTGCCGTCGGGCAGCACCATGATGTTCTGCGGCTTAATGTCGCGGTGGATGATCTCGTGCTTGTGGGCGACCGAAAGCGCAGAGCTGATCTGCGAGCCGATCTGGGCGACCTTCTTGGGGTCGAGGGCGCCGTGGCTCTTGATGCCGCTCTTAAGGTCGGTGCCGCGCAGGTACTCCATGACGATGTAATAGGTGTCGCCGTCCTTGCCCCAATCGTAGACGCCCACGATATAGGGGGAGGAGAGGCCGGCTGCTGCCTGTGCCTCCTGCTTAAAGCGTGCGGCGAAGGTTGCGTCGCCAGCATACTGTGGCAGCATGATCTTGACGGCTACCGTGCGGTCGAGGACCTGGTCCTGTGCACGGTAGACGGTCGCCATGCCGCCTGTCCCCACCTTATCCTTGAGGAGGTATCTTCCCCCGAGGACCCTCTGTTCCATTCCTGCTCCTAACATAACTATTCGCTCAACGATGTGTGTAGTACCTACGATGTGGCCGCTGGGGCCGTGTGGCGCGTTGCCGCTAACTCTTCGGCCGCGGCGCGCCTCGGGTGTCCGATTCAATCATGGGCATCACGCTCCCTGTGCGGCGAGCGCCGCGGTCAGGACGATGCCGGCAATCTTGGCCGCCTTGACGTCGTGTTTGTCGTAATCCTCCAAGGCCACCGAGATGGCGACCGTGGGTGAATCGTAAGGCGCAAAGCCAACGAACATCGAGTTGACGTTGGTGCCGCCGATCTCGGCCGAGCCGGTCTTGCCGGCGACCTTGACGCCGGGGACCTGGGCATCGGTGCCGGTACCGGACTGGACGACGGCGAGCATGGCCTGCTTGACCTGGTCGGCCGTGGCGGAGCTGACGGCCTGACCCAGCGAGCGGGACTGCGTGGTCTTGACCACAGTTCCGTCCGGGGCGAGTACCTGGGCTACAAAGTACGGGTCCATGACCACGCCACTGTTAGCGATGGCGGCGGCAATCACGGCGTTTTGCATGACGGTGGTCTGCGGGCCGGGCGTGTGGTCCATGCCGACAGGCTGGCCGGCGCCGGCCCAGGCGGTCTCCCACTCGGTCATGAGCGACGGGTCGGCCATGATGGAGGCCGCGGAGGTCAGGTCCTGGCCGAGCTTTTGGCCGTAGCCAAAGGCGTTGGCAAACTGCACGAGCGTGTTTGCGCCAACTTCGTTTGCCACCTGGCCAAAGACGACGTTGGAGGACACGGCAAAGGCCTGCTGCAGGCTGATGGTGCCGTAGCTCTCGTTGGCATAGTTGGTGACCGGCGCGTTGCCGATGTCCATGGAGCCGGGCGCCTGGTAGGTGCTGGTAAGGCTGGCGGTGCCGGTCTCGAGTGCCGCGGAAAGCGTAACGACCTTAAACGTGGAGCCCGGCGTGTACAGCGCGTCCATGGCGCGATTGTACATAGAGCCGTCCTCGCCGCCGCCCGTCTGCAGTAGGGCGTCGATGTTGGTGTTGTCGTAGGTGGGCGAGCTGGCACATGCGAGCACCGCGCCGGTACGCGGGTCGATGACCACTACAGCGCCCTTAAAGCCCTTGAGTGCCTGCTCGGCCGCCGTCTGGATGCGCGAGTCGATGGTGAGCTTGGCGGTGTTGCCCGGCTGGGTCTGGCCCGCGAGCGACGCGATGGCGTTGTTCCAGCTGGAGTAGTCCTTAGAACCGGTGAGCGTGTCGTTCATGACGCTCTCGATGGCGGTGGTGCCATACTGCTGGCTCACGTAGCCAACCACGTGCGCTGCCAGGTTACCGTTGGGGTAGGAGCGTACGTAGGTGCCGTCCTCCTGCTGCAGCGACTCGGCCAGCGTCACGCCGTCGGACGTGATGATGGAGCCGCGCTGGATGTACTTGGAGCGGGCGATGGTGTGGTTGTTGGTCGGCATGTCCTGATAGTCCTTGGCCTTAATGACCTGGACATAGGTGAGGTTGCCGATAAGGATGGCGAACAGCGCCGTAAAGGCGAGCACCGCACGGGTTAGACGGTTGGCGAGCGCAACGCGGCCGAGCACACCGGATTCAGGCGTGTCGAGCAGGCGACGGCGCATGCGCGAGCCGACGGAATGGCTGCCGCTGCCGTAGGAAGACGAGGTGGCAAAGCGCGTGCCCGTCGGGGCGGCGGCAGATGCGACCTGATCATCGGTGATGGCGGCCATAGTGCCGGTGCCGGTAAGCTCGGCCTCGCGTCCGGTCGCTTCGTCACCGGCGCGCAGCAGGAGCGCGACGATGATAAAGCTTGCCAGCAGCGAGGAACCGCCCTGGCTCATAAAGGGTAGGGTGACGCCGGTCAGCGGGATCAGGCGGGTAACGCCGCCCACGATTAAAAAGGCCTGGAAGCTGATGGCGGCCGTAAGGCCCGTGGCGCTAAAGGCGGCGAGGTCGGATTTAGCGCGGGCAGCCGTGGTGAGGCCACGCACGGCAAAGAGCATAAACAGGATGAGCACGGCGCCGCCGCCCAAAAGGCCCATCTCCTCGCCGATGGCCGAGAAGATAAAGTCGGACTCGACGACAGGGATGTTGTTGGCCATGCCGTTGCCGATACCAACACCGACCAGACCGCCATCGGCAAGCGAGAAGAGCGACTGGACGATCTGGTAGCCCTGGCCCTGGGCGTCCTTAAACGGATCGACCCAAACCTGGAAACGCACCTGAACGTGAGACAGGAACTTGTAGGCGCCCACGGCTCCAACGGCTAAGAGCGCAAGGCCGATAACGACATACGAGAATCGTCCCGTGGCAACGTAGAGCATCAGCAAGAAGATGGTGTAGAACAGCACGGCCGAACCCAGATCGCGTTCGAAGACGACGACGAGCAGGCACACACCCCACACGGCAAACAGCGGCAGCAGCAGTCGCAGGCGAGGGATCTTAAAGCCCAGGATCTTGCGGTTGGAGATGGAGAGCAGCTCGCGGTTCTCGGCCAGGTACCCGGCCAGGAACAGCACGATAAAGACCTTGGCGAACTCGCCGGGCTGGATGGTAAAGCCCGCGATGCGAATCCACAGCTTGGAGCCCGAGATCGTGGTGCCGATAAAGATAGGCAGCATCAACAGAATGATGCCGATAATGCCAAAGGTGTACTTGTAGCGCATGACTACGTCGAGGTTCTTAACCAACGCGAGCGTTCCCACCATCAGGGCCACCGAGACAAACAGGATGATGAGCTGTGAGATGGCGAGAGCGGGGGCGAGACGCGTCACGAACGTGATGCCGATGCCCGAAAGCACAAAGACAATGGGCAGGATGGCGGGGTCGGCACCGGGCGCCAAGATGCGCACGGCAATGTGGGCCGCGGCAAAGGCGGCAAAGAGGCCGATCGGTACGGCGAGCGTCTCAAAGGAGATGGCAGCGCCCGCGGTGAGGACGTACATCGCATACAGCAGGATGACGGGGAACGCCGAGGCGATGAGCAAGAGCAGCTCGGTGTTGCGGCGACTCATAAGCGGCACTCCCTTTCTAGTTCTTTTCGGAGGCTTCGGCCTCGGCGGACTGTTCGGCGGTTTTCTCGGAATCTGATTCGGAGGTCGATCCCTGGTCGGTGTTGTCGCGAATCGTTTGCGCGTCGATCACCTGGCGGGTCTGCTCCTCGTCGATCTGGTGGCGGTACTTGGATATCGTGTCCTGCGCATCGTCGACACTTGTTTGCGGAATGCCCGCCTTGAGCCGGTTTTGCGTGTCTTCGGGCAGGTCGGACAGCTTGATGCTGGTTTCGCTTTCGAGCCAGTGGAGCTTGAGTCCGAGCGGCTTGCCGGGCAGGCCGCGCCAGACGGCGACATTGCCCTGGTAGGTACCCAGGTAGTACGAGCCGGTGACACCCGTGTAGGCCCAGATGCCAGCTGCCAGCACCAAGACGAGACCTAAGACGACGCCGATGGTGACGTTGCGGCGACGCACGCGTTGCGCCTCGCGCATAACGCCATCGTCAACCAGGTCAACGACTACTACGGTCACGTTGTCGTGGCCGCCGGCGGCAAGCGCAGCGTCCACTAGGTTGTCGACGCAGATTTGCGCGGTTGAGGACTGCGTGGCGATGTTCTCGATATCGCTATCGGGAATCATGCTCGAAAGGCCGTCAGAGCACAGGATCAGGCGGTCGCCTTCCTCGATATGCAGAGTGAAGTGGTCGGCATACATGGCGGGGTCCGAGCCCAGCGCACGGGTGATGACCGAACGGTTGGGGTGGACGCGAGCCTCGTCTGCCGTAATCTCGCCGGCGTCCACGAGTTCTTCCACATAGGAGTGGTCGCGGGTCACGCGGATGAGCGTGCCCTCGTGGAGCAGGTAGGCGCGCGAGTCGCCCACGTGGGCGATGGCGAGCGTATCGTTTTCGATATAGGCGCAAGTGGCTGTGCAGCCCATGCCGGGCTTGCCCAGGCCATTCAAGGCGGCCTCGATTACGGCGGCGTTAGCGGCCTCGACGGCTGCCGCCAGGCGTGCGGCGTCGGCGGACTGCGGGGCCGTCTTGGCAATAGTCTCAACGGCGATGGAAGAGGCCACCTCGCCGGCAGCGTGACCACCCATGCCGTCGCATACGCAAAAGAGCGGCGACTGCACCAGGTAGGAATCCTCATTGTGCGGGCGCACGCAGCCAACGTCGGAGCGGGCGCCCCACATGAGTTGCGTGGTGGTGCCGGCATCATAGGTCGAGTCGGTCTCGATGCGCTCCTCGGTCAGGGGCTCAAAGCTCATGGTCGACCCGGGGTCTTTGAGCTTGGCCTCAACGGCGGCAACGTCGATTTCGGCTGTGTCACCGGGAGAGACGGTGTCGGTCTCGGCGTTTGATTCGGAATCGCCGGTGTCCGGGGAGTCGGGCTCCTCGGAAACGCGGGCGGTCGGCTCGTCATCTTGCGGGCTGACGTCTATAGGCTCGGGCGCCGGCGTAGACGCGGGCGCAACCTCGGATGCCGGGGCTATGGGAAACGCCGACGCGGCGGGCTCGGGTGCCGCAAACACCGCAGCGCTCTCGTTGATTGCCGCGGCGACGGGCTCTGCAAAGTGAGCCGGCGCCGGGGTTGCTTCGGGCGCTGTGGGCTGTTCCGCAGCATGTGCGCCGATGGGCGCCGCTACGGCATCCTCTTCGTCCTCGTTATCGGCGAGATCCGAAATATCATGCGTTACTTGCGAAAGAGGCAGGGAGAACACGGTGTCCTCGGGCTCCACGGGTGCGGAGCCCGCCGGAGCGGCGTGGGCCGGCGCAGCTGTGGCGGCGGCCGGTGCCTCGGTCATAGTTGCAGACTTGTTCTCCTCGTCGATCATCGACGGTTCACCTTCATGACCACGTCGCCAATCTGGACTTCGTCGCCCTCACGCAGCGTCGCGGGCTCCACGAGCTGGCGGCCGTTGACGAGCGTGCCGTTAAGCGAGTTGAGGTCCTCGATGATGAGCGCCGGGCCCTGCAGCGAAAAGCGCGCATGCGAGGCCGAGACGAACGGTTCGTTGATGCAGATGTCCGAAGACGGAGAGCGACCGACGATGACGGGGCCGAGCATGTCTACGTGGATGCCGCGGATACCGCGCGGGCCCTTGTCCACATCGATCGTCCAGATAGCCGAGTCGCGGCGCTGCCCGCGCACGAGTCCCACGCCGGTCTTCATGACGGCGAACAGGAAGATATAGAGCAGGGCGACCAGGACGATGCGGCCTGCAAAAAGGACGATATCGATGTTCATAAGAGACTATCCCCTAAATTCAAAGGTGCTCAGGCCAAACGTCAGCAGATCGCCGTTGCGCAGCGGGCAGCGCGTAATGCGGCGGTTGTTGACGAGCGTGCCGTTGGTGGAATTGAGGTCCTCGATCGACCAATCCGAGCCCGTAAAGGTGAGCTGGGCGTGGCGGCGCGACACGTTGGGGTCGCGCAGGGCAATATCGGAAACTGAGCGCTCGCGACCGATAGTCACCTGTGCGGAGGTGATGCTATGGCTCTCGCCGCTCACGACGTCGACGAGCTGGGCGAGCGGGCTTCCGATAAATATACATAAAAGCGTTCTGTGTAAAGCGGAATCTCAAGTATTCC
>UQPT01000019.1:0-27909 GCA_900543045.1 uncultured Collinsella sp. | reverse complement strand
GCCCCCCCAACCGTTAACTCATGCAAGTTAACGTATTTTACTCGTCAAGTGTTTCGATGCGGGGCTTGATGATGCCATATCCACCATTCTTACGGTGATACACCACATTGATGAGACCGGTCGTCGCGTTCTCGAACACGTAGAAGTCGTGGCCCAGCAGATCGGTCTGCACCAGCGCCTGCTCCTCAGTCATCGGGGTGACGTCGATAACCTTCTCGCGGACGAGCAGGTCGTCCTCCTCCTCGGGCAGCAGCAGGTCGGCCAGATCCTCGACGCGCTCGACCGGCGCGACATCCGCGGCGCTGGCACCGCCCTGGCGGTTGTCCACGACCTTGGTCTTGAACTTACGCAGCTGGCGGGTGACCTTATCGGCGGAGAGGTCGATGGCGGCGTACATATCTGCACCGTGCTCGGCAACGCGAATCACCGAACCGCGGGCGCGAACCGTAACCTCGACGATTGCCGGGTTGGGGTTCGAGGGGTTCTTCTCATAGCGAAGTACAACGTCGACCGTCATGGGCTCGATATCGAAAACCTTGAGCGCCTCGCCGATCTTCTCATCCACATGCGCACGCAGAGCATCGGTTACCGTCGTCTTGCGTCCAGAAACCTTGATATCCATACGTGGCTCCAATCTGCCTCGGGGACTTACTGTACTGGCTATGTACCCATTGCCGTGCATTTAATCACGCGGATTCCTAAAGACCCGAATAACGATTGCTTGATACCGCATACCGAAGTCTCGCACTTTTCCGTGGCAAAGTGCGCTATAGAAGGGAGCCGACAGCTTTGTATTTGGTCCCGAAAATTGGCTTTGACCTGCTGGTTTTATAGGGATGAAAAAGCCGGGCTCCCCTATTGGGGAAGCCCGGCAGTGCGTGTTGAAACCGTGAAGAGGCGTCCTTTCCAACGTATAGGAGACACCACCCCTAGCAATAACTAGCTATTAAGTTTGTTAATGTCGTCGTCGGTGATGGTGCCTTCCTGGCTGGACGATTTGTCCTCGGAGGATGCGGTCTCATTGTTGGAATCGGAGGACTCGCTGCCGGAAGACGTGGTCTCACTGGACTCAGAGTCACCCGGCTGCACGTTAGCGCCCGAAACCGTCTTAGTGGTGAGGTCGTAGGGCATCCTGCCATACCAGACAGAGTGGACCGCCTCGAGCGTGCCGTCGGCCGTAATACCGTCGAGGGCATCGCTCACGGCACGGCACAGTTCGTCATTGGACGAGAGGCCCGCAACACCAAGCGTCGAGGGCGCCTCGAGCGAACCGGCATAGGAGACCTCGCTCATCAGGCGTGCAAGGTAGCCGCCGGCCGTGGAGTCGCAGATTACATAGTCGACCTCGCCGGACTCGAGTGCCTCAAAGCACTCGTTGATGTTGGAGTAAGTCTTTTGGTTGGCGGCGATGCTCTGCTTAGCAAGCGCCTCCTGCGAGGCCGAGGACATCTGGACACCCAGAGTAGACGTGTTAAGGGTATCGGTGGAAACGCTTAGCGACCCACCATCGCTGGTTTTACCGAACACGGAAGCGGCATCGTACAGGCAGGTGCCGAGCGAGCTAACGTCCCCGTCCGTGGAGTTGATCTCGCCGATAAAGATATCAGCCTTTTTGTCGCCGAGCGCGGAACCTGCCGAGGACGCATCGACAAAGGCGACCTTAAGGCCCATGCGGCTTGCAAGGGCGCGGGCGGCGTCAACCGCATACCCCGTGAGCTCGCCGTCGGCGTCCTGCATGGCCTGCGGCGCATCGGAGGTATCGAGGGCAACCGTCAGGGTTCCGGGAGTGACCAGGGCATCGTCCGACACCGCCGGCGTGACGGTCTCGTACTCGATCTGGTCGATCGTGGGAGTCGTGAACGTAGACAGCGGGTTGAACGCGCATCCGCTCAGGCCCAAAACGGCGATGACCGCTGCGGTCCCAGCACCTAACCGAGCCGCGTGCATCAAGCTGCCCCTCACCATGTCCACTACCCTGCCTTCTGTGTCGTATACGATCCGTGCGTTGCGCGGAATATCAGGTTGTTCCCACCAGCTGACCTGGTATTTGACCCCACACTTGCGCACCGGGGCGTTTGCTCGGGAGGCCGCAGCCACCTTCACGACTGGCCCGCTCGCCCGCGAGGCGGTATTGCCCCAAAGAAAGTAGAACGGACGGTGCGGCTTACATCTAGGACGCGCCATGATCGCGCCGCGCGCACGCGGTCGCTTACGTGGATCCCTTTGACCGCGTCTGTCTTGGACTAGGACGGGCATTTCGTCCGTCCGCAACCACAGCCTGGCAGGAACGTAGCGCATTATAGCTAAGTTCAAGCTAAAGTTTAAGGTTAGGGGCGTCATTCGCATCGCGAGTACAGATTTCGCAGGTCGGAGTGGGCTATTCGTGCCCCTGTGAAGCCCGGAGCTCCCCTATGGGGAGCTCCGGGGCACCCTTCCTAGGGTGCTGTGGCCAAAAAATGGCAAATATGAGTACTGTCACCAATTTAGTAACAGGCAGTTTTAGCCTCTCGGACAGATTTTGCGCTCAGTGTCGCCAACCTGATGCTTAGTTATTCTACATTTGTTTATTATCTTCTTACTTTATGACGCCTCCGAGTCCTAAATTCCTTGATTTTGCTGTTACTGATTTAGTGACAGTACTCATATTTGCCATATTTTGGCCAGGGCATATGATTAACCCCCCATTTTCGACGTGAATTAGACCGGCTTAAGCCCAAAACACGCCCGCAGCGTGTTAAGCAACGCCTCTTGCTTCTTCCTGCGGGCATCGACACGATTCCGGTACCGCTTTCGCATACGCTGGTGCATGCGCCATGCGAGCGCTTCCATCGCTTCCATGTCACAGAGCATTTCGTTGTTGACCGTCGCGACCTCGATTCCCATAGTAATCAAGCCCGTGTTGCGCTTTTCATCATGGATACGTCCCCTCCGAGAGGAATGGCCCAGCTCACCGTTGTATTCCAGGTCAAACCGGGCTGCCCCCTGATATGCATCGCAAACTGCATGGGGCATCCCCGAGATTGCCTGCGCACGGTCATCGAACTCGATCTTGTAGTCGGTCTTAAAAGGTCCGCAGGCAAACCCGCCATAGGAAAACGGAAGCGAAAACAGGGCGAGCATGATGCACTCCATGGGCGAGCGCAGGTTTTCTGACAGGTAGGGACACAGACGCAGCAGCTGTTTGGCCACATTCCCCTTGCATGCCGCAAGGTAATCTGCCAGGCGATCGGGCGTCAGCGCCGGCTCGACTTCAAAGTAGCCCACGTCTGCTGGCTGGTCCTTGTCCTTTGCAAGTTTATTCGTAACAGGCGAGGTGTAGGGAGGCAGATACTTCCCGCGGTCGCTCAGTGAAATCTTAGAGCACAGCTCCTGGGCCAGGGCAAACGCCTGGATGCAGCCGACCTCGCGCACAACGGCAACACAAAGGGCCTCGGGAGATAGGCTGTACACCCCCGGTTCCACCTCTAGAATCGAGCCGGCGGGCAACCCGGAACACACGGACCAGTCTACGCCAGGCATGCGGCGGCGCTGCGCCGCAGATCCCACCAGCAAGCACAAATCCTCTTGCACCTCGCCGCTTGCGGCTCCAATTCGCACCAAGTCGGGAAGATAGATGTCCTCGGTCGAGGGCGACGACGTGCGCAGCACACGGCGCTCTTCATCGGGATTGAGGTCCTTCCAGCTGATATAGCCCATCTGCCGGCGCTCGGCGCGCATCATGCGCAGCGCTGAAGCGCCTGTTAGGATTACGGAAGCCGCTAGCTGTTCGCCTGTCGGCTCGTTGCGCCGCTCAATCTTCACTGCCACAAAACCACCCCTACCAAACACGTGCGATAGCAAGGCCATCGACTGCCGCAGCGCCGGCACGCTTGAGCTCCGCCGAGGCTGCTGCCATGGTCGCGCCCGTGGTGATAACGTCATCGATAAGCAGTAAGCGGCGGCCGTGCACGTCCTCAACCGTCTCGTACATGCCTTGGGCACGCTCGCGACGCTCCTCACGACCGAGTTCGCGCTGGTCGCCATGCCCGTACTTGACGAGGGCATCGAGCAGGGGAACACCCGACAGCTCGCAAAATGGGCGCGCAATGGCCTCCATATGATCAAAGCCACGCCGCCGAAACGCTGCCGCCGTCGCAGGCACAAACACCACCGCATCCGCACCGGACAGCACACCTCCTAAGCGTTCGGGCGCTACGACCTGGGCATGCAGGGCGGTGTCGTAGAGCAGCTCCGCCAGATACGGCGCCAGGCGTCGCTCGCCCGCGTCCTTGTACGCTTTAATGATGCGCGGCAGCGGATGCGCATAGACGGAGCACGCCAGGCAGCGGTCGAGCGCCTCCGCCATTGCCGAGGACGTGCCCTCGACCGAACACTCAGTGCACAGCAAATCCCCAAACGGGGCGCCGCATCGGGTACAGCTATGACGTGGGTCGATGAGCGTGAGCGCAGCCAGGCAGTCTTGGCAAATAAGCGTACCGGCGCGCTCGCAGCCGGCACATCGTGTTGGCGACAACGCCTCAAGCGCCTCGTGCGCCGCCTGCTCGGCAAACGATAGCGATTCGTCCGCAAACGGTAGGATGCCGGCACCTTGCAGACGGCTCAATATGTTCAGATGGCTCTTCAAGACACAACCCTCCCTACGTTCGGTCGCAGGGAGGGTTGTTGATTCAGCGCTATGATACCCCGATGCGCTCGGGGCAAGGCGAGCAAAATCCGCTCGCGGGCGTTATTCGCCGGCGGGCGGTTGTGGTGCGGCCGAAGACGGGGTCGAGCCCTCGCCACCATCCTGGCGCGGCTTGCGGGAACGGCGACGGCGACGGCGCTTTTGGCCCTGGTCGGCCGAGCCCTCGCCACCGCGATCCTCGCGCGGCTCGCGCTCGTCGCGAGCGGCGCCACGCGAAGCCTTAGCAGCCGCTCCCCCGCCATCTCCGGGACGACGGCGCGTGACCTTGACCTCGCCATCCGAGACCTGATCGGCCACGGAGGGCACTGAAGGCTTCTGCTGCGCGCCCGAGGAATGGCGACGGCGCGGACGCGGCGCGCGCTCATCCTCGCCACGTGACTTGCCGCCCTTGTCGGCAGACGCATCGGAGGCCGAGGCGCCCTTGGAAGCGGCACCAGCCTCGCGAGCAGCTGCGGCGCGGAAGGCGTCCTCGCGCTCCTCGCTCGACAGATGACGGCGGCGGCGACGTGTGGGGTTCATGCCACCGCCGCGATTCTGCTGCTGGGGTTGCTGAACCTCGCGCTCGCGAGAGGCGTTCTTGCCCGCGGCTGCAGCCTCGGCAGCATCGCCCGAGCCCGCGCGCTTGCGACGACGACGGCCACCGGCGGCCTCCTCGGCCTCAGGCGTTGCGGCATTGCCACGGCCCTTTCCGCGGCCACGGCCCTCGCCCTGCCCCTGACCGGCGCGAGCATCGGAATCGGCATCGCGACGACGGCGCTTGGGCATCGACGTACCGGCCAGACGGTCGGCGCTCGACAGGCCATCGCCCACGTCGACGCCGTTCTCGCGGTCGAGCTCCATGAGCGCCAGGCGCATCTCGGGCGACTCGATGCGCTCGAGCACGTCGCGCGTCACGCAGTCGGGGCGGCAGTTGCAGCCCTGCTCGGCGGCCTTCTTTTTGCAGCCCTCCGAGCAGGTCATATCGGCCAGGTTGACCTTAAAGACCTTGCCGTTCTCCAGGCGCAGCACCAGCTGCTCACGCGGCGTGTCATATTCCTGAATACGCGCCTTGCCGAGCGGCGTATCGATGAGCGTCTTCTTTTTGGGCGCACGGCTCTTAAAGTCCTTGTACGCTTCGAACTCATAGCGCAGGCAGCACATCAGGCGGCCGCAAACGCCGCTGATCTTGGAGGAATTGAGCGGCAGGTCCTGCTCTTTTGCCATGCGGATCGAGACGGGCTCAAACTGTCCGCCAAAGCGCGTGCAACAGAGCTCCTGGCCGCACTGGGCATAGCCGCCCACCAGGCGAGTCTCGTCGCGCACGCCGATCTGGCGCATGTCGACGCGAATGTGCAGCGTCGAGGACAGATCCTTGACGAGCTGGCGAAAATCGACGCGCTCCTCGGCGGCAAAGTAGAACACGGCCTTCTCGCCGCCAAACAGGTACTCGACGCCGACCGGCTTCATCTCGAGGTCGAGCTCTTTGACCAGACGGCGGAAATCGACCATGGCCTCGTCGCCCTGGATGGCAAGATCGTCGGCAAGCTGCAGGTCGATGTCGCTCGCCACACGCAGCACGGGCTTGAGCGGCTGACCGATCTCGTCTTGCGGTACCTCGAAGGGATCAGCCGTGACCAGGCCGATCTCGGTTCCGCGCTCGGTGGAGCAAATAGCGTAATCTGCCTCGAGGATATCCAGGTCCTGCGGGTCAAACCACAGGTCGCGCGAGGCGTAGGTAAACTTAACGGGTACGACTAACGGCATTTCAGTGCCTTCCTGATATCGAACAGCATGACCTCGATGGCCAGCTGGGGAGTAACGTTTCTGGCGATGTTGCGCTCGGCGGTCGCGACCGCCTCGAGCGCCTGGGTGGCACCCGCAACATTGGTCGCGGCGGCAAGCCGACCGATCGTGTCGCGCACGTCCTCGTTCACCACGTCGGCTGCCTCGTCCTGAAGTGTCAGCAGCACGTCGCGCATGAGCGTCCGCGCGCTCGCCAGCGCTTCCATGATACCCGAACGCTCGCGCGCGTTGAGTTCGCGCTTGTTGCGGTCCTCAAGCTGCTTCAATGCTCCACGCGACAGGTAGTCGGCGTTTTGCTCGAGTACCTTTTCCTGCGTGGACTTGACCTCGGCAAGCGGCGCCTTGACGGCGACGATGAGCGACTTGGCGCGACTGAGCACGTCGGCCTCGTCGGCGGCAATGAGTGAGTCGATGGCACGGACCATCTGACGGCGGGCGTCCTGGCGCTCGGCGCTCTTAAGAAACTCGATGCCGCGTGTGGGGCTTCCCGCCACGGCGACCGCCATGCGGCAACGCGCAGGGTCCTGACCGGTGGCGCGGCTCACGGCCTGCGCGGCGACGGCGGGCGATACCAGCCGAAACGGCACACACTGGCAACGACTCACGATAGTGGGCAGCATCACGTCGGCCGAGGTGCCCAGCAAGATAAACATAACGCCCTCGGGCGGCTCCTCGAGCGTTTTGAGCAGTGCGTTGGCGGTGTTGGCACGCAGTTGCTCGGCACGGTCGATGATGTAGACCTTGGCCTTGGCACGGATGGGCGCCAGTGGCACGTCATCGAGCAGCTCGCGGGTCTGGGCAATGAGGTAACCCGTGGCGCTCTCGGGCGTGTAATAGTGCACGTCGGGGTGCGTATGGCGGGCGACGCGCACGCAGCTATCGCATGAGCCGCAGCCATTCTGCTCGCACAGGAAGGCTTGGGCGAGCGCCCACGCGGCGTCGAGCTTGCCCGCGCCGGGAGCGCCCAAAAACAGGTAGGCGTGCGATGCGCGACCGCTAGCGACGGCATTGGTCAAAAAGTCACGCACGCGCTCTTGGGTGTCGAGCTTGGCCAGCAGGCTTGCCTGAGCGGGGGCCATGTTACTCGGCCTCCTTGGCAAGCGCGGCGGCGACGGCTTCCTGCGGAATGTCGAGACCGTACGCGCGAACCTGCTCGACCGTCTTCTCGAAGACTTCCTCGACGGTCGTAGTGGCGTCGATGAGCTTTACGCGGTCTGGCTCCTCGGCAGCAATTGCGCAAAACCCCTCGTAGACACGCTCCTGGAATGCCATGCCCTTAGCCTCCATGCGATCTGCCGCGCCACGGGCTGCCATGCGTAGCGCCGCCTGCTCGGGCGTGATGTGGTAGACGAGTGTGAGCGCCGGGTGCGTTCCCGCGACGGCCAGGTTGTTGGCGTCGCGCACCATCTGGCGATCGAGGCCGTCGGCAAATGCCTGGTAGCAGGTCGTGGAATCGTAGAAGCGATCGCACAGGACCACCTTGCCGGCCGCAAGGGTGGGGGCTATGACCTCGTGCACCAACTGGGCACGCGCAGCCTCGTAGAGCAACAGCTCGCAGGTATCGCCCATCGCCGTGTTGGCGGGGTCGAGCAGCAGGGCGCGAATCTTTTCGCTGATGGCAGTGCCACCCGGCTCGCGCAGAGTTACGACCTGATAGCCAGCGAGTTCGAGCGCGCGGGCAAGCAGGCGCGCCTGCGTGGACTTGCCGGCACCGTCGACGCCCTCGAGCGTGATAAAGCTATGTTGAGCAGGCTCAAAAGCCATGGGCGCAGCCCCTTCCTACAAGGCGCGTAAATGCAGATATATCAACCAAGCCATGATACCCCAGTGCTCGGCGCGTCCCCAATGGCTAAAGGCGCCTTTCCAAAGTTGCGGTGAAATAGGGACTGATTGAAGCTCTGAGACCGCCAAACAGTCCCTATTTCACCGCAACTTATGATGGGGAATTTTGGATGCTGGGTATAATCGTCGTATTGCATTGAAATGTGGCGAAAGGAGTGGCAATGTCTCGGTATTGCGCCTCGTGCGGCAAGCTTCTTGCAGATGATGCCAAGTTCTGCACCTCATGCGGTGCACCCGTTGAGCAAACAGCCGCAAGCGATAGCCAGCCCGCTTTTGAGCAGACCGGCTCCCTTGATACGCCGCAAGCCAAGGCGGATGACTCCCTCGCCTATAGCCCCGACCCTGCCGCAAGGACCGAGGCCGTCGAGACCACGCAGCGCATACCCGTCGCGAGCGGCTCGCCCCAACAGCAGCCGGCTCCCGCATACGCGCCCGCTTCGCCACAGACCCCCGCTCCCAAAAAGAGCGGCACCGGGCCGCTTATCGCCGTTATTGTTGTGCTGGTGGCGATCATCATCGCCCTGGTCGTTTTCTTTGTGATCAAGCCTTTCGACAACGCCGCCACGCAGACGACTGCCGCGGTAGCTAAGCTGCACCATGACGTCGACGACGATGACCTAAAGCCTCTCGGCGATCCCAACAGCCTGTACGACGATGATGACGATGACGACGAGGATGGCGGCGAAGCAACGCTCTCCGAGCAGAACCTCTACCGTCGCCTGAGCGAATACTACGACCTGCTCGAAGATCTCGACAGCCAGGTCCGTGGCTGCGCGCAGAACTTCAACGGCAACTATCTGGAAGAGGATCGAACCACCCGTCAAAATCTCGCCGACGTCGCCGAGCGCACGGAGGACACCATCGAGCAGTATTACGACATCGTCGAGGACCTGGACGTCCCGACGAGCTCCAAGAACTACAGCTCCTGGAAGGACATCATCGCCCTGTACGACGACCTGGATCACCGCATTGACGCAATCTGTGATGCCTGGGAGATCAGCCTGAAATACGCCAAGCCTGCGGACCACAAGAATGAGATCGTGGCGCCGCTGTCGCGCGACAACGTGGCGGGTACCAATGACAATAAGTACCGCCTAGACTTTGAGGAGCGCTATCCCGGCGCCAAACCCGTCGAGGTGAACTAGCGCTTTGTCGTTCCCGAGCCGGCAGTTAGAGACGTTCCTAAACTGCCGGCAGAAAAGGAACGTCCCTAACTGCCGGTCAAAAAAAACGAGCGAGGATCGTGGGGTCCTCGCTCGTTTTTTAGGCAATGTTTCGACCGCGCCGTTACTTGTCGGAGGCTGCTTTCTTGGCAGTCGACTTCTTCGCGGTCGTCTTCTTGGCGGCAGTGGCTTTCTTAGCCGTGGCCTTCTTGGCCGCCGTCGTCTTCTTTGCCGTGCTCGCCTTGGTTGTGGTCTTGCGACCGCG
Source organism: uncultured Collinsella sp. (assembly GCA_900543045.1). Classification (GTDB taxonomy): domain Bacteria; phylum Actinomycetota; class Coriobacteriia; order Coriobacteriales; family Coriobacteriaceae; genus Collinsella. Next base: position 18,173 of record UQPT01000019.1, on the reverse strand, counting down.
GGCGGGCTTCTTCTCCTTGGTCGGGCAGTCCATGTTGACGCAGATACGCCACGGACCGCGCGCCGTGTTGACCACCACGATGGGGGCGCCGCACTCGGGGCAGGTCTCGCCCGTCGCCTCGAGCTTGCCGCGCGCCGGCAGCGGATAGCTCACGCCGCAGTCATCGTAGTTGGTGCAGCGGATAAAGCGCTTGCCGCTCTTCTCGCTCTTGTGCGCGATCAGGTCGCCGTGACGTCCGGCCTCGGCACACACCTTGCACTCGCCCACCTTAAGATCGGGCTCGTAGTTGGTGGGGCACGTGGGGTTCACGCAGATCTCGAAGGCCTTCTGGCGGAATGGCTGGCACTTGATGCGCGGCGCGCCGCACTCGGGGCACACGGCGGCCTCGCCCTCGAGCGGGCTCACCTTGACGCCGCTCGGCACCGGATAGGTCACGTCGCAGTCGGGCCAACCCATGCAGCCGATAAAGCTGCCGCGGGTCTTGGCGCTCGTCTTCATAACCAGGTCCTTGCCGCACTTGGGGCAGGCGCCCACGCGCGCATCGGCCGTGACGGCGTCGCTGATGGCGTCGCCCAGCTCCTGCGTATGCTTGAGCAGCTCGTCGAGCACGCCGGCCAGCAGCGCGCGCGAGTGCGTCACGACATGCTCTTCGGTGTCCTCGCCGCGCTCCACGCGGGTCATGTCGCCGTCGAGCTCGCTGGTCATATCGGGGCTCGTGATGCGCGGGGCAAACTGCGACAGCGCGTCGATGATGGCGATACCCAGCTGGCTCGGCTCAACGGGATCATTTTTGAGATAGCGCACGGCATACAGGCGCTCGATGATACTCGCGCGCGTGGACTTGGTGCCCAGGCCGCGCTTTTCCATCTCCTGCACGAGCTTGCCCTGGCTGTAGCGCGCGGGCGGCTCGGTCTGCTTGGCCTCGAGCTTAATGTCGAACACGTCGACCGTGTCGCCCTGCTCAAGCGGCGGCATCTGCTCGTCGCGCTTGAGACCGTACGGATATGCCTCGCGGAAGCCCGGGGTCACGAGCACGTCGCCCGAAGCCACGAACGGCTCACCGTTCACATCGAGCTCGAGCTTGGTGTTCTCGATGGTCGCGGGCCCCATGAGCGTTGCCAGGAAGCGACGGGCGATGAGGTCATAGAGTTTGCGCTGGCCGCCGTCGAGCGTGGACGGATCGCCCTCGCCCGTGGGGTAGATAGGCGGGTGGTCGGTGGTCTCGACCTTGCCGCGCGTGGGCTTCATGGGGCCGGCGAGCACCTTTTTGCACACGGGCGCCAGCGCCGGGTTGATCTTTGCCAGGTCGCTCACCACGGCGCCCAGATCGAGCGTCGCGGGATACACGGTGTTGTCGACACGCGGGTAGCTGATGAGACCGGCCATGTAGAGGGACTCGGCGATGCGCATGGTACGCGCAGGTGAGATGCCCTCGGCCGCGGCGGCAGCCTGCAGCGAGGTCGTCGCAAACGGCGTGGGCGGCTGCTGCTTGCGGGAGCGCTTGGTCACCGCGGCGACGGTTGCCGTCGTAGCGCCGTCGACGTGGCCGTACGCCGTCTCGGCAGCATCTTTGTCGGTAAAACGTGTCGTCTTGTGCGCAATCTTAAAGCGGTCATCCTCGGCAGCACCCTGAGCGGCACCCATGCCGCGAATCTGCCAATAGTCCTCGGGCACAAACGCCATGCGTTCGCGTTCGCGCTCGACCACCAGAGCGAGCGTCGGCGTCTGCACGCGGCCGGCGGAGCGCACGTTGCCAAAGCCGCCAAACTTGGCGAGCGTCAGGTAGCGCGTGAGCACCGCGCCCCAAATGAGATCGATGTGCTGGCGGCTCTCGCCGGCGTCGGCCAGATTCTGGTCGAGCGAGACAAGATTATCGAAGGCCTGCGTGATCTCGGCCTTGGTAAACGAAGAATACTGGGCGCGGGCGACCGGCAAGTCAGGCGCAACCTCGCGCACTTTGTTGAGGGCGTCCGAACCGATCAGTTCGCCCTCGCGGTCGAAGTCCGTGGCGATAATGACGCTGTCGGACTTCTTGGCAAGGTTCTTGAGCGAGCGGATGAGCTCCTTCTCGGCCGGCAGCTTAATGACGGGCGCCCAGGTGAGGTAAGGCAGGCTCTCGAGCTTCCAGCCCTTGATGGAGATACCATCGGCAAGAAACGGCTTGCGCTTGGTGTCGTAGGGCGGACGTGCCAGGCCATCGGGCATATCGGCCGGCAGCATCTCGCCGTCCTCGGTGACCGAATACCAGCCCAGCTTTTTATCGAACAGCACGCTGTCGCAAAAATCGGGCGCAAGGATGTGACCGGCAAGGCCGATGGTCACGCACTCCTCGCCCTTCCACTCAAAACGGTAGATGGCGGTGTTGTACACCTTGTCCTTTTTGGGTTTGCCCGTGGACAGACGCTCGGCAATCTGACGCGCGGCGTCGTTTTTCTCTGCGATGATGAGCTTCAAAAGAGGCTCCTATCTCGTGTCTCTGCGGCTACGCCCGCCCGTATGGCGGCCGACTTACGCCCTTGCTTGCTCAATCTGCCCGATGAGCCAATCGCACCAGGCATCCATGCCCTCGCCCTTGCGCGCGCTCACGGCAAACCGCGGCGCCTGCGGATTGAGGTCATCGAGTGTCTTAGTATACCTATCCATGTCAAAATCGAAAGCCGGAGCCACGTCGACCTTGTTGAGCAGCTGCGCGCCGGCGTGCTGGAAGATGCCCGGGTACTTGATGGGCTTGTCGTCGCCCTCGGGCACCGAGAGAATCATGATGGACAGGTTCTCGCCCAGGTCAAAGTCGACCGGGCAGACCAGGTTGCCCACGTTTTCGATAAAGATGACGTCGATGTTCTCCAGACCGACGGCCTGGTCGAAGGCATCGACGGCCTCCATGATCATGTTGCCCTCGAGGTGGCACAGGCCGCCCGTGTTGATCTGAATGGCGGGCATGCCGGCTTCCTTCATGGTGATGGCGTCGACGTCCGAGGCGATATCGCCCTCGATGACAGCACAGCGCAGGCCGGCTTTGTCACGCAGGCGCTCGTTGGTGCCCAGAATCGTGGTGGTCTTGCCCGAGCCGGGGCTCGACAGCACATTGATCACGTAGGTGTTTGTCTCATTAAATCGCTGACGCAGCTGATCTGCCAGGCGCTCGTTGCGCGACAGAATCGGCGATGCAATATCAATCGTTTTCTCGGCCATACTTAGCGCTCCTTACTTTGACCCCTTTATACCCCATCACCAGATGGCTAGCGGGCTAATCGTCGGGGGTTTCGATTTCGATACTTGCGATATCGAGCTCGCGGCCGTGCAGTAGGCGCACGTTGGCACCACCACACTGAGGACAGCGACAGTGGAAGCGATCGTGGTCGAAAACCTCGCCGCAGTCTAGACACTCGCTTTGTGGATGGACCTCCTCCACGGCAAGCTCGCAGCCGCGCGTGAGCGGGTCCTCGTCGCGAAACGTCTCCCACGCAAAGTCGAGCGCCTCGCGCACAACTTCGGTCATATCCCCGATACGCAGCGTTACCAAAACGGCGCGCGAGGCCCCCGCCCCACGCGCCGCGCGAATCACTGTATCGAGTATGCCGTTGACAATGCCAACCTCGTGCATACCGATTTACTCCTCGTCGTCCTCGTCGTCCGAGAACAGGTCCAGACGGCTAACGAACAGGCCCTCCTTGCCCTCGCGCGCGGTAATGACCACGCGAGCGATGGCGAGCGAAATCTCGTAGAGCGAGAGCAGGGCGCCATACATGAGACCCAGCGTAACGGGCGAGCCGTCGGGCGTAATCACAGCCGAACCCACGAGCAGGCCTACGTACACGTAGCGCCAGGCGCTGCGGAAGGCCGCATAGGACACGATGTGGAAAACGGACAGGTAGAAGATGATGAGCGGCAGCTCAAACGCCACACCAAAGCCGATCATAAAGAGCAGCTCCATGTTGACGTAGTTCTCCAGATCGGGCAACGCCGTAGCGACAGCCGAGGTCTCGCCGATGAGCCACTCAAAGCCCGCCGGGATGATGATGAAGTAGCAGAAGATGGCACCCAGGAAGAACAGCACCGTCGAGGCGAGCACCGTGGGCACAACCCACTTGCGCTCGTTGGGGCGCAGTGCCGGCAGGAAAAATGCCAGAATCTGCCAGATGATCATGGGCGTGCACATGACCACGGCCATCTTGATGGCAAGCGAGAAGCGCAGGCCAAAGCCGCCGAGCGTGGTGGTGATGTAAAACTTACCGTCCGGCACAAAGGAGCGGATGGGGTCCTCAAGAATATCGAGCACCACGGGCGTGGCAAAGTACAGCACGATGGCGGCGGCAAACACCGAAACGACCACGATGGTCAGGCGGCGACGGAGCTCTCCCAGGTGATCGAAGAGCGGCATGCGCGCAGGTCCGATCGGCATTACTCATCGCCTCCCTTCGGGGCGTCGGCGGCAGCAGCCTCGGCATCGTCCTCGACCTCGAGCTCGCGAGCGAGCTGGTCGACGACGGCCTTGCGCTTGCGGGGACGACGGGCGTAGAGGTCAGCCGTCGTGGGCTCTGCCGGCTCGGGCTCGGGCTCTGCAGCAGGCTCGGGCTCGACGGCAGCAGCAGGCTCTGTACCCTCGGCCTCATCAACAGCGCCTTCGCCCTCAGCAGCACCCTCGCTTGCGGCCTTCTCGGCAGCAAGACGGGCGCGACGCTCGGCAAAGGTCTCCTTCTTGGCGGGCGCTGCCGTCTCGGCGGCATCCTCGTCCACATCGGAATCGTCGTCGGTCGCAGCAGTCTTCTTGGGCTTGACCGGGGCCGACGCGGCCTCGCTCACCGGATCGATAATCTCGGACTGAACAACGGCCGTCATCTTTTCCTGCGTCTCGCGGAACTGACGGATGGCACGGCCGATCGTGCGGCCCATCTGCGGGAGCTTATCCGGGCCAAACAGCAAAAAGCCGAAGACCACGATGATCGCGAGCTCACCCTCTCCAATACCAAACACACATACCTCCAAGGCTCGATGTGAGTCGAGCCCGCACCGCGCCATTCGGCCGGAACTCGTCTATTCATTCGGTCAAGTATAGCGCCCGGACGCCAAAACGTCCGAGCGCATCACAAACATATGCCAAACGGCACGCCCTTTTGGGGGCAAAGATTATGCAGCGGTGATCGAAATCTCCTGGTCGACGCCCAACAGCTGAACCACGCGCATCACCGGGGGCTGCACGTTGACGCAGCTAAAACGCTTACCATGATCAGCTGCGTGGTGTGCGGCGCCCACAAGCACGCCAATGCCCGTCGAATCGATGTAGCTCACCTGGGCAAAATCGAGCTCAACGGCCTCAGTGGGCTGCTCGAGCGCCAGGTCGATGGCATTGCGCAGGCTATCGGCGTTAGAGATATCGATCTCACCGGTCACCTTAATGGTGTAGAGCTCTGGCGTGGGGTTGGTGGAAATACCCAAATCCATGTATACGCTCCTTTACGTATCGAAAGTGCGGATAGTACTAGGCGCGGACTTGCGGGGCCCTACGCGTTAGGCGCGCTCGGCACGCGCAAGCTCGGCAGCGACGAGCTTGACAGCCAGCACCAGCACATCGAGCGCAGCCTCCAGGTCCTCGACCGTGGGATAGCTCGGCGCGATGCGGATGTTGGTGTCGCGCGGATCCTTGCCATAAGGCCAGGTGGCACCAGCCGGCGTGAGCTTGACGCCCAGGTCGGCACAAAGCGCGGCGACCTTCTGGGCCGAGCCCTCGGGGCCATCGAAACTCACAAAGTAGCCGCCATGGGGATGAGTCCAAGTGGCGCAACCCGTGTTGCCCAAGCCCTCGGTGAGTTTACGCTCAACGGCCTCAAAGCGCGGGCGCAGGAACTCGGCATGCTTTTTCATGTGCTCCTTGACCGCCTCGATGGTGGGAAGGAAACGCACGTGACGCAGCTGGTTGAGCTTGTCGGCGCTGATGAGGCCGGCCTTCAGGCGCTTGGAGAACTCGGCGATAACCGCGGGGCTCGCACCAATAAAGCCGATGCCGGCGCCCGGGAAGGTGATCTTGGACGTCGAGGCAAAGGCCACCACGCGATCCTCGGTGCCCGCCGCGCGAGCGAGGTCAAAGATATTTGCGAGCTCGTCGGTCTCGTCGTACAGGTCGTGCACGCAGTAAGCGTTGTCCCAAAAGATGCGGAAATCGGGCGCGGCCGTGGGCATCTCGACCAGGCGGCGCACAGTGTCCTCGCTAAAGGTGATGCCCGTGGGGTTGGAATACTTGGGCACGCACCAGATGCCCTTGATGGAATCGTCGGCGGCAACCAGGCGCTCAACCTCGTCCATGTCGGGGCCGTTGTCGGTCATCGCGACGGGGACGTTCTCGATGCCCAAGTCGGCGGTGATGCCAAAGTGGCGATCGTAGCCGGGAACGGGGCACAGGAACTTGACCTTCTTGCCGTCGTGCGCGGCCTCGTAGGCGTCCCAGGGCTCGCTGCCGCACGAGCCACAGCGCCAGAACATGCCGGCGATGTCATGCTCAATCAGCAGGCTCGACGAGCCCAGTACGAGCGTCTGCTCGGCAGGGCAACCCAGGAACTCCCCCGCCAGCTTGCGTGCCGAGGGAATGCCCTCGAAGCAACCGTAGTTGGAGCAGTCGACATTGCCGTCGTGCAGATCGGCATCGGCATTGAGGATATCGAGCATGGGGCGAGAAATGTTCACCTGGGAGGGCGACGGCTTGCCGCGCGCCATGTCGAGCGCCAGGCCCTTGGCCTTGACCTCGGCAACCTCGGCTTTAAGCGCCTCGATGGCGGCATCGAGTTCGGTGGTTTCCATCTTCTGGTAGATCGTCTGCATGGGGTGCGACCTTTCGCGAAGCGGTACGTTGCAGTTCGTCTAAGTATAGACCGCCATCGTCGCAACGTTATGAAGCCGTGATAGATTAAGTTCATCGCAATCAATTACGAATCGCCGCGCATGCCGGCGTGGGGCGCCCAAGGAGGCACTATGGAGTACGGATCGTTTCAGGCCGAGGAATTCGGCGACTTGCAGCGCCTGGTCGACGGACTGTTTTACGACCGCCACGCCATCGACCGCCTGGATCTGATCGTACAGGCCGAAATCTTGGACCTGGCGCCCGACCTCATGGAGATCGTGAATCTTTTGCCGCCCGGCTACTACGACCGCCAGTCACTTTGCGACCAGCTCAACTCCGCCTTGGCCGCCCACGGCTGGGGCGCCGTCTACGGAACGGTGGAATAAGCCTAGTCATTTAAGAACGTCCCCAATGACTAAAACGCTGCCTGTGATGGTATTCACAGGCAGCGTTTTCAAACTTGTATGTGCCCCTACTCGTCCTTGGGCGCGGGATGCTTGCAGACCACGCTCATGTAGATCATGCCGAGCACGGCTGCGGTGACCGAACCGGCGAGAATAGCGGCCTTGGCTGCAAGAACCTCAAACTGGGCCGTCGGGAAGGCAAGGCCGCTGATGAGAATCGACATGGTAAAGCCGATACCGCCCAGAATGCCCACGCCGGCAATCATGTGCCAGTTGACATTGTGCGGCAGCTCGCAGGCCTTAAGCTTAACCAGGGCAAACGTCATACCAAAGATGCCGATCGGCTTGCCCAGCAGCATGCCAAAGTACACGCCGAGCGTCACCGGATCGGTGAGCAGCGTGCTCATGTCCACGCCCACTAAGCGAACCTGAGCGTTTACGAACGCAAAGATCGGCAGGATCACAAAGTTGACCGGCGTGGAGATCAGACGCTCCATACGGATAAGCGGCGGGGTCACGCGGTGCATGACGCGCTCGACCTTGGTAGTCGAGACGGTAAAGTCATGCTGGCCCAGGATGTGTGCCTCGTCGTCGTAGCGGTCATCGAGCAGCGGCAGGCACTCGCCCAGCCAATCGGTGAGACTATCGAGCTTGACGCCGCACTTGGCCGGAATGGTGAAGGCCAGGATGACGCCAGCAAGCGTGGCATGTACGCCGCTCTTGAACATGCAGAACCACAACAGCAGCCCCAGTACCGAATACGGGGCAAGGCGGTAATGCTGCGTCTTGTTGAGCCACACGAGCGCGCAGGTCACAAGCGCGGCGGCGCCCAACCAAAACGGATTGGGGCTCTGACCGTAGAAGATGGCGATGGCGGCGATGGAGATCAGGTCGTCGGCGATAGCGAGCGTCGAGAAGAACACGCGCACGCCGTTGGGCACGCGATTGCCCAAAAGCGACAGCACGCCCAGCGCAAAGGCAATATCGGTTGCCATGGGGATGGCCCAACCGTTGCGGGCGCCGGCATGGTTAAAGATCAGGTAGATGCAGGCGGGAACGACGACGCCGCCCACGGCCGCCAACATGGGAAGCATGGCCTGACGCGGATTCTTGAGCTCGCCGACCGTCATCTCGTACTTAAGCTCAATGCCCACCAACAAAAAGAAAATCGCCATGAGGAAGTCGTTGACGAAAAGCTCAACGGTGAGACCAGCCGTAAGGTTACCCAGACCCACATACAGCGGGGTCTCCAAAAAGTGATGGATGGCCTCGTAGGCATCGGTATTGGCGCAGATGACGGCGGCGATGGCGGCGATCACCATGACGGCGGCAGAAATGGTGCCGTTCTCGGCAATGCGCTCCCAGATGTCGTGACGTTCAAAGCGCTTGCGCTCACGAACATTGAACAGCTGCTCAGTTGCTGCCATGGGCGGCTCCTTTCACGGGAAAGCTCCCGTCTTAAAAAAGCACGGCCCGCCCAGATGGCGGCGCCGCGCTCTAACGTATTACGCTTGCATCTAGCCTACCCTGCACGACAAGCACGCAGGCGTGGCCGAAAAGCGGAACCACAGGTTGAACATTATTTGCTCAACGGCACGGACACGCCTGTCCAAGAGACGACGCGGCGCCGTGCACAAAAAACGACCGGAGCGCGGGGCGTCCGCGATCCGGTCGTGGCGTTCGGTCAACTAAACCTAGCAGGCGGCCATGATGGGGGCAGCGACCTGCTTCTTACGGGAGAGGACGCCCGGCATCCAGACGCCGTCGTGCTCGTCGGCAATGTCCAGGCCCTTCTGAGCGGCCTCGGTCTCGCCCTCGAGCAGGACCTGCGAGCCCTCCTCCATGATGTCGGTGATGCACAGGACGATGCCGTCGGCACCCTTCTCGGCGGCGTAGGCGCGCATGGCCTCGCGGATCTCGTCGATCATGCCGAGTGCGCGGCTCTTGTCGACGGTCTCGTACTGGCCGATGAGCAGCTTCTTGCCAGCGGGCTCGAACATCTTGATGTCGTTGCCGACCATCTCGGCTGCAGTGAAGGAGCCGGACGGACGGGTGAGGAAGACCTCCATGCCAAACTTGACCGGGTCGACGCCCACCTGCTCGCCGAGCTTGGCGGCGACGGCGCGGTCGACATCGGTGGTGGTGGGGCTCTTGAGCATGAGCGTGTCGGTCATCATGGCCGAGAGCAGCAGCTTGGCCTGGACGTCGGAAAGCTCAACGCCGAGCACGCCGGCGAGCTTGGTGACGATGGTGCAGCTGGAGCCCCAGGGCAGGCAGATGTAATGCAGCGGGCCGGCGGTCTCGAAGTCGCCGATGCGGTGATGGTCGACAACGCCAAAGACCGTGGCGTCCTTAAGACCGGCGACGGACTGGGCAGACTCGTTGTGGTCGGTGAGAACGACGAGCTGACCGGCCTCGACGGACTCGATCACGCGGGGCTCGGCAATGCCGGCGTCGGCAAGCAGCTTGGCGGACTCGGCCGGAAGCTGACCAAGGGCGCAGGCCTCGTAGGTGTTGCCGGCATACTCAACCTGGTTGAGCAGCTGGGACAGGACGACGGCGCTCATGATGGCGTCGTTATCGGGGTTCTGGTGACCAAAGACAAGAACGTTTGCCATGGATATCCTCCACTTGATATGTGTACTTGGACGTAGCTATGGTAGCACGCCGATGCCGAGCCTTCGCAGACGGAAGGGCCACGGCATATTTTGGGGCGCAGGCACGGGGGCCAAGGCTGTCCCTTTTGCACCATGTTGGTGCAAAGTAACCTGTCCCCCTTGCACCAACTATTTGCCGGCGGCGCGCAGGGCTACGTAGGCGGCACCGATGATGCCGGCGTCGTTTTCGAGCGAAGCGACCTTAATGGGCGTCTCGCGCGAGGCGGAAAGCGCGTACTGCTTAAAGTGCTCGCGGACCTTGTCGAGGTAGACATCGGCCGAGGCGGAGGCGCCGCCGCCGATGAGGAACATCTCGGGATCAACCACGTTGGCGATAAGCGCCAGTGCGCGGCCGAGATAGTCGGCCATGGTATCGGCCGCGGCCAGCGCGAGCTTGTCGCCCTCGCGGCAGGCCTGGAACACGTCCTTGGAATCAGAAGGCCCAGTGAGCTCGATGGGCTCGACGCCGGCCTTTTTGCACTCGGCAAGGTAGTTGCTCACCACGCCGGTGGCGCTGGAATACTGCTCCAGGTGGCCATGTCCGCCGCAGCCGCAGGTGCGCTCCTCTTCGGGGTTCAGGCACATGTGGCCAATCTCGCCGCCGGCGCCCACAACGCCCGACACCACGTCGCCGTTGACGATAACGCCGCCACCCACGCCGGTACCAATGGTGACCATCACCACGTTCTGTACGCCCTTGGCAGAGCCGAGCCAGGCCTCGCCCATGGCAGCGGCGTTGGCATCGTTCTCGTATTTAACAACCGCGTCGGGGCAGTGCTCCTGAATGGCGACTCTTAGCTCGGGCAGGTTAATGGCAATGTTGGCCTTGACCTTGGCATCGCCCGATGCCGGGATGGGGCACGGAACGGCCAGGCCAATACCCGCCACAAAGGCGCGCGGAATCTGGGCCTTGGCGACCACCTGGTCGATAGCCTCGGTCACCGCGGCAAAGCCCGCGGCGTCAACGATAGGCGGCGTGGGCACGCTGGCCTTGGCCAGCAGGTTACCATCCTCGTCGAACAGGCCCTCCTTAACCGAAGTGCCGCCGACGTCGATGCCGATGTAATACTGCTTAGGTTCCATGGGAGCCCGCCTTTCTCGTTTAAACATTGCCTGTATGGTACCGCTCCCAAGGCAAAAACCTGCCAAAAAGGGACAGGTTTGTTTTGGCAGGTTTTATCTGTGAAAACGCAGGGCATGGTATTTGGTTCGTTGGGCGGTAAAACGGCTCAACCCCATCCTCGAGTCGATCAATTTGCTCAATACCACATTATTCGAATGCATATTCATTTAGAGCGCTCTAGTTTTTAAAGAGAAGCGTTTTTTAATTAAACCTTTCTCGAACTTTTCAAAAACGCAATAGGGATGCTTAGGTGTTGACTATACTTTCTTCTGTACTCAATCAAGCCGGAAAGGAGGTTCCATGATTCCCAAATACGAGGCGATAGCTGCAGATATCCGTCGAAGCATCGAGGACGGCTCCCTTAAGCCGGGCGACAAGCTACCCACCGTCGTTGAGTTCTGCGAGCTCTATAGCGTTTCCAAAATCACCGTCAAACGAGCTATCGAGCAGATCACCGAGGAGGGCCTTGTCACCAGCCGGCGCGGGTCGGGCACCTACGTTAAGGACACGGCGGGTCTCCCCGACCAGGCATTTTTCCAGGGCAAAAATGACCGCGCCCAGGGTTTTTCGTATGAGCACCGCGGGGAGAAGGTGACCTCGGTGGTCTACGATTTCTCGATTGTCAATCCACCGGCGGACGTCGCTACTCAGCTGGGAATTGCCGAGGACGACTTTGCCTATCACATCGTGCGCGTGCGCCAGGTCAACGAGAAGCCCATCGTCATCGAGTACACCTACATGCCTCTCGAGCTGATACCGGGCCTTAAAAAGAAAGACCTGTATGGATCGGTCTACAGCTTCATCCGCGAGCAATGCGGGCTGAAGATTTCGAGCTTCCACCGCACCATCCGCGCCGTAGCGGCAACCGAGGAAGAGGCTGAGCGCCTGGACACCGAACCCGGCGCTCCCCTGCTCGAGCTCAACCAGATTGGCTTTTTGGATAGCGGCAACGCCTTTGAGTACTCGATTTCGCGCAACGTCGGCGACCGCTTTGAGCTGCACAACGTAACGTTGGCATAGGTTTTTGTAGTCATGCGGGCGCACGTTATGGCTCGTTTAGAGTGGGCGACCGCACAACACCATGGGGGTATGAACATGTCCGATTTGATTAAACTGACGCCGATCTTCCACGAGAAGATCTGGGGCGGCCGCCAGCTCGAAACCGTATTTGGTTACGACATTCCCGAGGGTCCCATCGGTGAGTGCTGGGCCATCTCGGCACACCCCAACGGCGACTGCCAGATCGCGGAGGGCCCGTATGCCGGCCACACACTGTCGTGGCTGTGGGCCGAGCACCGCGAGCTCTTTGGCAACTGCGAGGGCAAGGAGTTCCCGCTGCTCATTAAGATCCTGGACGCCAAGGACGACCTTTCGATCCAGATTCATCCCAACGACGAGTATGCCGCCGAGCATGAGAACGGTAGCCTGGGCAAGACCGAGTGCTGGTACGTGCTGGACTGCGAGCCCGGCGCCACGATTATCGTCGGGCAGCGCGCCAAGGATCGTGCCGAGGCCGCACAGATGATCGAAGACGGCCACTGGGACGACATGCTCAACGTGCTGCCGATTCACAAGGGTGACTTTTTCCAGATTGATTCCGGTACCGTGCACGCCATCAAGACCGGCACGCTCATTTTAGAGACGCAGCAATCGAGCGACGTGACGTATCGCCTGTACGACTACGACCGCCCCGGCACCGACGGCAAGCTGCGCCCGCTGCACATTGAGCAGAGCCTCGATTGCATCGACTTTAACGCGCAGGCTCCGACCGACGGCACGGTGACCGCGCCCGAGGTCGATGGCGTGACCGAGCTCGAGTCCAACCCCTGCTACACCGTCGATCGCGTGCGCGTCGACGGCAGCAAGACCCTCGAGCAGCGCTGGCCCTTCATGTGCCTGTCGGTCATCGACGGCGAAGGCACCGTCTGCGGCGACCCCGTCCACAAGGGCAGTCACCTGCTGGCACCCAGTACCGTCAGCTCCATTGACCTCAAAGGCAAGATGGAACTGATCATCAGCCACCTCTAGGTCGCAACAACAACCAAAACGAAACAAGGGGCTCCCCCGTTCATCAACGGAAGAGCCCCTTGCCATATCTAGCTATCAGCCCACCCGGCTCTCCAGACCAAAAAACGAACGAGCAAAGCGACGTTCGCAAGCAGCGTTATCAAAGGACCTGGGAGGGCGTATGGGGCAACATCGATCGCGAGTTCCGCACGCAAAGGAGAGCACTTAACGTGCTCTCCGTCTTGCGCAGGACTGCCCGAGCAGGCGATGTTGCCCTATACGCCCACCCAGGTCCGCCGGGATTACGACAGCTTGACGATCGGTGCAAAACCTTTCATGAGCTTTTTAGTCTGGCCGGTTTTTTCGAATTGAACCTCGATCATGTCTCCGGCGACCGAGATCACGGTACCGGTGCCAAAGGTCTTGTGGCTCACGGTATCGCCCGCGGCAAAGTCCTGCGACGCGCTGGCGCGATCGACCTTGCGCTCCACCGTCGGCGACACCTTGGACGACGGCTTTTTAGCTCGCAGCGCGCCCGAACCAAAGGTCGAGGCAACACGGCCGGCGTCGGGCGAAACCCCGCGATGGCGCTCGGTGCCATAGGTGCTGCCACCAAAGAAATCGTCGAAGCTCGATCCGCCGCGCGAACCGGAACCGCCGGTCGAGCGCGTATGCGAACCGAACACCTTGCCGCCATACATATCCGAGCCCATGCCCGAGCCAAAGGTGCCGTGACGGTCGCCGCGCTTCTCCCAGCCCGTGCCCTCAAAACCGGCAGAACCGATACCGCTAAACTCGATATCCTCAAACGGAATCTCGTTGAGGAAGCGAGAGCGCGGGTTGGCAGAGGTCGAGCCGTAGGTGCGACGCGTGGCCGCATAGGTCAGGAACAGGCGCTTACGGGCACGCGTGATGGCAACGTAGGCCAGGCGACGCTCCTCCTCGAGCTTGCCCGGGTCATCGCTGCCGCCAAAGTCGTGCACGTGCGGGAAGATACCCTCCTCCATGCCGGCCACGAACACCGCCGGGAACTCCAGGCCCTTGGCGGAGTGGATGGTCATCATGGTAATGGCATGCGTCTCGCCGGCCAGGGAATCCAAGTCGGAGCGCAGGGCCAGCCACTCCATGAGTGCCGGCAGTGCCTTACAGGTGAGCGGACCGTAGGTGCGCTCGATCTCGTCGGCATGCACGGCGCCCGCCGGTAGCTCTGTTGGCACGGCATACGCGTTGCCCGCGATGGCGGCGGCCAGGGCATCCTGCGGCGAGAGCGCCGGGGCGGCTAGGCTATCGAGCGGATTGGAGCCCGCGGCGTCACGAGCGCCGACAAGTGCCTCAAACGAGGATGCCGGAGCGGACGGCCCCGGCTCGGACGCGGGCGCACTCACCACGACGGACTCGGACTCGGCGACGGACGGCACGTCGGCAACACCGGCTGCGCGCAGCTCTTCTAGACTCTCGAGCGTACCCTCGATATCCTCGTGCGTCTCCTCAAATTCGGCGGCGACGCCCAGGAATTCCTGGATGTTCTCGGCGCGGCTCTCGGACTCCATGGTGCCCTCGGCGCGAAACGCCTGCAGCAGGCCCGTCTTATCGACAATCATCTCGACGACGTCCTTGAGCTCGCCGTCCATGCGGCGGCCCTCGCGCACCAGCGCCACAAAACTCGACAGGCCGTTGCGCACCTTGGCACTAAACATGCCCGTCTCGGCTGTTGCGATCTCGCAGGCCTGGAAGAACGAGCAGCGGTTGTCGCGCGCCAGCTGCTCGATCTTTTGGATCGAGGTGGAGCCGATGCCGCGGCGCGGCGTGTTGATGACGCGCTTGACGCTCATCTCGTCGGCCGGGTTCACGATCATCTTGAGATAGGCCATGACGTCGCGAATCTCGGCGCGGTCGAAGAATCGCGTGCCGCCGACGATCTTGTAGGGCACGCCCGCGCGCAGGAACATATCTTCGAGGATACGCGACTGGGCGTTGGTGCGGTAGAACACGGCGATATCGTCGTAGCTCGTACCCTTGGCATGCAGCTTTTCGATCTCGCCGGCAATCCAGCGACCTTCGTCGCGCTCGTCGCTTGCCTGGAAAGCCTGAATCTTCTCGCCATCGCCCTCGGCCGTAAACAGGCGCTTGTCCTTGCGCTGCGAGTTGTGACGCACCACGGCGTTGGCGGCGCTCAGGATATGACCCGTAGAGCGATAGTTCTGCTCCAGCTTGACGGTCTTGCAGTTTTTAAAGTCCTGCTCAAAGTCCAGGATGTTGGTGATGTCGGCGCCACGCCAGCTGTAAATGGACTGGTCATCGTCGCCCACGACCATAAGGTTTTGGTACTTGGCGGCCAGCAGGTTGGCGATCTCGTACTGGACGTGGTTGGTGTCCTGATACTCGTCGACGCTAATGTAGCGGAAGCGCTCCTGGTACTTGTCGAGCACCTCGGGGCGGGTGCGCAGCAACTCGAGCGCGCGCACGAGCAGGTCGTCGAAGTCCATCGCGTTGGCGGCGCGCAGGCGGCGCTCCAGCTCCAGGTAGACCTGCGCGGCCTTTTTGTCGTTGGGGCTATCGGCACTCTTGAGCATGTCCTCGGGCCCAATCATGGCGTTTTTGGCCGAGCTGATCTTGCTGCGGATCATGTTGATGGGGAACTGCTTTTGCTCAATGCCGAGCGCCTGCATAATGTCGCGCACCATGCGCTTTGAGTCATCGTCATCGTAGATGGTGAACTGGCCGGTGTAGCCCAGCAGGTCGGCGTCCTCGCGCAGCATGCGCACGCACATGGCATGGAAGGTGCACACCCACATGCCACGGGTGCCGCTGGGAATGAGTGCCGCCAGACGCTCGCGCATCTCGGCAGCGGCCTTGTTGGTAAACGTAATGGCAAGAACCTGCCAAGGCTTAACACCCAGGTCGCCGAGCATATGAGCGATGCGGAAGGTCAGGACGCGGGTCTTGCCCGAGCCAGCACCGGCAAGGACCAGCAGCGGGCCCTCGGTGGTCAGGACCGCCTCGCGCTGGGCGGGATTAAGGCTGTCGATGTCGACGAGCGGCTTGGCAGGTTTGGGCGCCGGCGCGGAAGCGTCGTAGATGTCGAGCGGAACGAGCTCGGGCTCCGGCGCAGCGGGGGCGGTGTATGCATCGAGCGGCACGGGTTCCGGCGCAGGCGGCACGGGTACCGCGGCGTTCTTTTCCCAGGGCAGGGGCTGGGTCATGGGCGACTCCTCATCTGACGGACGGCGCGCCTGCGGGCAGCGCCATAGTTTGAGCCGTACCAGTATACCGAGCCGCGCGGACACCGACGCAAATCACACCACGACTCCGTGCGCCACCATCGGACCCACCCCATCGCCCAAAAAAGAGGGCAGCATAGACCTTTTGGTCATGCCACCCTCTTTGAATGACAAGCTGTCGCTCTGGCCGCCGCGCAGCGTCGACTAAGTTAGAGGCCGAGCATGGGCTCCAGAACGAAGAAGTATGCGAGCACTACGATGCCCAGGATGATGCGGTAAACACCGAAGCACTTAAAGTCGTGACGGCGGACGAAGCCCATGAGCCACTTGATGGCGATGAGCGAAACCACAAAGGCAACAACGCAGCCCACGCCCAAGATGGCGATCTCGTTGGTGCCGAACGTGCCGCCCTTGATGAAGTACTTGACCAGCTTGAGCGCACTCGCGCCAAACATGACAGGGATGGCCAGGAAGAACGTGAACTTAGACGCCACCGAGCGCGTGCAGCCCAAAAGCAGGCCGCCGATGATGGTAGAACCGGAGCGAGACGTACCAGGCACCAGCGAAAGCACCTGGAAGCAGCCGATACCCAGCGCAGTCTTCCAGCTGAGGTCCTCGAGCGTGGCGATGGAACCAAAGTCCAGATTCTCGTCATCGTCCTCATCCTCAGCGGTAGCCGTGGGGGGCGCCGCAAAGTGCGCACCGGCGGGACGTCCACCCGACACCACAGCACGCGAACCAAACGAACCGGCAACGGCCATTTCCTCGCGCTTGCTCGCGCGCCAGTTCTCGATCACGATAAACAGCACGCCGTACACAATGAGCGCCAGCGCCACGACGGGAGCGTTGTAGAAATGCTCCTCCATCCAGTCGTTGAGCGGCAGGCCGATCGCCGCCGCAGGAATGCAACCGAGCACAATCTTGCCCCACAGCACCCAGGTGTCGCGACGGCCCTCCTTGCCCTTGCTGGGCGAGAACGGGTTGAGCTCGTGGAAAAACAGCACGCAGACGGCCAGAATGGCGCCGAGCTGAATCACGACCAGGAACATATTCCAGAACGTCTCGCTCACGTTCATCTTGACGAACTCGTCCACCAAGATCATGTGGCCCGTCGACGAAACGGGCAGCCATTCGGTGATGCCCTCGACCAGGCCCATGAAGGCAGATTTTAGAAGCTCGATAATATCCAAAGGGACCCCCTCGTTAGACACCCGCCGGTAGATGTTCTGCGGACGATGCGGGCGATGTCCCATTATCAACCGTTGGCGGTGCGACCGCGCCTACCCTTACCAAAAAACTCGCCCGTTCACAGAATTGCGAGCAGTTAAACCGAAATCCTTGGGTATAACTGCAACAAGATAAAGTGTCCGGCGGTCAACGCACCCGCGCCCGCCCGACGCACGAGCCCCGCGCCCGTGCGATAGACCAAGGAGGAAACCATGAACGAGGGTTACACCAAGGTATTTGTTTCACTCGACGGTACTGAGCAGCAGGATTTTGTGCTCGCACGCGCCATCAAGGTCGCCGCGAACAACGGCGCCAAGCTGATTATCGGCCACGTTATCGATTCCACGGCGCTCGAGAGCGCCGGCTCCTATCCGGTCGATTTGGTCAACGGTCTGGAGGAGGCCTTTAAGAACTCCATCGAAAAGCAGCTCGAAGAGGCCAAGGCCAATCCCGATATTCCCGAGGTCGAGGTTATGATACGTGCCGGTCGTATTCGCGAGACGCTCAAAGACGAGATGCTCGACGTGGTCAAGCCCGACCTGGTGCTCTGCGGCGCTCGCGGCCTGTCCTCGATCAAGTATGCGCTTCTGGGTTCGATTTCGACGTTCCTGCTGCGCAATACCGACTGCGACATTTTGGTCGTAAAGTAGCGTTGCTCCCACTTTGTTTGCAGCATATTTCACAGATAAAATATGCTCTTCA
>UQPT01000018.1:0-29107 GCA_900543045.1 uncultured Collinsella sp. | reverse complement strand
GTCGGCATCCAGGGCCCCGAGCAGCGCGCATTCGCCCGCGGAGAGGACGCGCGAGCGGCGACACCGCGAAAGAAGAACACGACCGCCGCCGATAAGCACCACCGGCGAGAACGCGAGCACAATGAGGCCGTCGCCCGATCGCACGGGAAGGCGCTCCTCCAGACGGACCTGCACGATGCGGGTCTCGCCAGCCTCAATAGGACCCTCACCCTCCATGAGCATGATTCGGCCGAGGACCTCCGCCGTGCCCGCCATCACATGCACGCGCGTACCGGACTCGAAGGGCGCGGGCTTGGTGCCCTCGCGCCCCAGATACGTGAAGCGGGCGATGAGCCTGAGCGTCGAGCCCTCGGCACCAGACCCGCAGAGGACCTCGCCACGCGGAAGGTCGCCCGCACCGTCGCCCACGATGTTGAGCGCCGCGCGCTGTCCGGGCAACGCCCGAGGAGTATCACCATGCACCTGAATCGCGCGCACGCGGCAGCGCACGCCCGCGGGACATGAGACGAGCTCGTCGCCCACCGCTACGGGGGCATCGTGAAGCGTGCCCGTGACGACCGTCCCGGATCCCTTGATGGTGAAGCAGCGGTCGATGGGCAGGCGCGGGGCCAGACCGGGGCGCACCGGGCGGGATGCGGCATCGGCCAGGAAAGAGTCGATGGCGGCATCGAGGGCAAGGCGAACGTCCTCGATGCCCACGCCCGTGCGCGAGGAAACAGGCACCACGGGCGCATCGGCAAAGACGGTATCGCTGAGGAAGTCCATCACGTCGAGCTCGGCGAGCTCCGCCGTCTCGTCATCGGCCAGATCGCGCATCGTGAGCGCCACCACGAGGTGCCTCACGCCCAACAGCTCCAACACGTACACGTGCTCTCGCGTCTGCGGCATCACGCCCTCAACGGCAGAAACCACCAGCAACGCAACGTCCACGCCGGTGGCACCCTGTACCATCGCGCGCAGGTAGTGCGCATGCCCGGGCACGTCAACCAAGCCGACAAGCTTGCCGCTGGGAAGCTCGAGCTCGCCAAAGCCGAGCTCAGTGGTCATGCCTCGGCGCCGTTCGACCTCCAGACGGTCGGGATTTTTGCCGGTCAGCGCCTCGATAAGGGCCGACTTTCCGTGGTCGACGTGTCCTGCTGTTCCAACGACAACGGGACACTCGACAAGCTCAAGCGCGGTCATCAACGCAAACCCGCCCGCACGGCATCCACCAACGCAGACGCACACAGGTCAAGGTCGGTGTCGCGCAAAAGCGTGCGAACGTCAAACAGTACCTGGTCGTGTCGCACGCGCGTCACAACCGGCGTATCGGGCTCCTGAACCAAAGCGCGCTTTAGGCCATCGGCAGATAGGCGCCCATCGACGGGGCAGACGGCAACGCAAAATGTTGGGAGCTCGACGGTCGGCAGCGATCCGCCGCCGGGAGCAGAGGCGCCCTCGACAACCTGCAGCTCCACCGCCTCCTCGAACTGAGAGTCGCGAAGCTTGCGCAGCATGCGGTCGTGCAGGCGCTTGGCCTGACGCTCGAGCGGAGCCGGCGCAGCAGAAAGCATGTTGAGCACCGGGATCTCACGATGTGCCGTATCGGGACCGGCCACATACAGACGCAGGGTGGCCTCGAGCGCCGCGAGCGTGAGCTTACCGGGGCGAAGCGCGCGCATAAGCGGATGAGAGGCGCAGGCGGCGATTGCCTGGGCGCTGCCGAGGATGATGCCCGCCTGCGAAGCACCGAGCAGTTTGTCGCCCGAGCACGAGACGACGTCAACGCCGGCGCCAAGAGACACGGACGTGGGCCTCTCCCCCGCATCGGCGAGTACCCCATCTGCAAGCAAAGCGCCTGAGCCTTGGTCCTCGTAAAGCAACAGGCCATGTTCATGCGCCAGCGCAGAAAGCTCCGCCACGGAAACCTCCTCGTGGAAGCCCTCGATACGGTAGTTGGAAGGATGGACTTTGAGGATCATCGCCGTGTTGGGCGTGATGGCGTTTCGATAATCATC
The DNA here is from genome assembly GCA_900543045.1 of uncultured Collinsella sp. Lineage (GTDB taxonomy): Bacteria > Actinomycetota > Coriobacteriia > Coriobacteriales > Coriobacteriaceae > Collinsella. Next base: position 27,110 of record UQPT01000018.1, on the reverse strand, counting down.
CAGATGTGTGCGGTTGGTAGAGCCAACCTCGACAAGCTTGGCACCCGAAGCCGCCATGATGTCGGGGATGCGGAAGCTGCCGCCCACCTCGACAAGCTCGCCGCGGCTCACGATGACCTCTTTGCCGAAGGCATGCGCGGCAAGCACCAAAAGCACCGCGGCGGCATTGTTGTTGACAACTAAGGCGTCCTGCGCCCCCGTGAGCGTGCGCAGCAGACGCGCGGCATGCTCTTTGCGGCCCCCGCGAGCGCAGGTTGAGACGTCATACTCAAGCGTGCTGTAACCTCGGGCGACATCGGTCACCGCCTGCACCGCCGCGGGAGCGAGCGGAGCGCGGCCCAGATTGGTGTGAATCACAACGCCCGTCGCGTTGACGGCAGGGCGCAGGGTCGGCAGCGACAGGCGATGGGTCCGCTGCTCAATTGCCAAGGCGAGCTCGCGCTTGTCCCTTGCAGGGGCGCCGGAGCGAATCGCCGCGCGCTCGGCATCGAGCTCGGCGTCAATCGCCTCGCGTACCATCGTGTCGCCTGCATCGCCAGCAGCCTTCATGACCGGCCACTCGGCAAGCAGCTCGTGAACGGCGGGAATGGAACGCAGGCGGCCGCGCACCTCGGCAGACATGGATTCGCAGTCGCTCATGAAAAGCCTTTCGACATGTTCAATAAAAAGCTGGTCCCCCGCGATCGTCATCGGGCAAATAAATACCGGCGCGCACGCAAAAGGGACAGGTCCATTATGGCAGCTCGTGACAAGACGTCGAAGAGCCTCGTCTAAAACCTGCCAAAATAAACCTGTCCCTTTTTGGTCGGTTATGGCTTGGTGGCTTTAGGCCTCCTTATTGGCGTAGATAAACCAGTAGCCCAGCGCCACGATCAGGGCGCCACCCACGATATTGCCCAGCGTGGCGACCGTAAGGTTGAGCGCCAACCCGGCAGCGTTGAGGGCATCGGCGCCGGCGACATCGGCTCCATAGCCGCAGGAGTGCATCAAAATGCCCATGGGCAAAAAGTACATGTTGGCAACGCAGTGCTCAAAACCGCATGCTACAAAGGCGGCGATGGGCAGCAAAATGCCCACGACCTTGTCGACCACGGTCTTGCCGGCAGTGCCGATCCATACGACCAGGCAGACAAAGATGTTGCACAGAATGCCGCGGAAGAAGATGGTAACGGCGTCGATCGTAACCTTACCGGCGGCGACGCTCACCATGGCGTTGGCGACGGCCTCGCCGTTGAGCTTGTAAATAGCTGCCATGTAAATCAAAAAGACAACGAACAGGGCGCCGGCAAAATTGCCGATCCACACAATAGCCCAAGCCTTGAGCATCTGGACGAGCGTGATCTTGTTGCTCTTAAGCGCGCAGACCATAAGCGAGTTGCCGGTAAACAGCTCCGCGCCGCAAATAAGCACGAGCACCAGCCCCAGGCAAAAAGCAAGGCCACCCACAAAGCGCTGAGCGCCCCAGCCAAGGGACGCATCGCTCAGAAAGACCGTGAAGAACAGGCCGCCAAAGGCGATGAACGCACCGGCGAACATAGCGAGCAAAAAGGCCTTCGAGACCGGCAGGTTAGCCTTGGTAACGCCGGCGGCCTCAGTCTTGGCCTCGATCGCGGCGGGCGCCAGGCAATCGGGGGTGGGATATTCTGCCTTACTCTGCGCCATGGCAATCACTACTTTCTTACGATTTGGGACAAACGCTCCTGGTTCATTTGCCCCGCGAGGTCGGACGGTATAAAAATAAACGCGAGCCAAATTAGCATATTGGCCTGCGATTATATAGCTTGGAGCGGGCGACGGGAAGTCCAAGGATTTGCTTCGCTGCGGGCCTTCGGCCCTTGCGTGCTGCGCTGGAAATGCTCACGCATTTTCTCAGCGCAGCACCCTGACGGGTTCGATTCCCGTCGCCCGGCGCGTAAACGAAAACAGCTCTGATTCCCAAAGGAAACCAAAGCCGTTAAAACAATTCTTATGGAGCGGGCGACGGGAATCGAACCCGCGTCATCAGCTTGGAAGGCTGGGGTTCTACCATTGAACTACGCCCGCAAGATATGGTCGGGACGACAGGATTTGAACCTGCGACATCCTGCTCCCAAAGCAGGCGCGCTACCAAACTGCGCCACGTCCCGAAGGTGTTGAGCAGCTAAGGTCTAAACCTTGCGTGTCCCAAAGCGAAGGAAATTATAGGGGAGACTCCCCGCCTGTGCAAGCGACGATACCCTAGCTCCTCGAATGTGCAACAAACCGGCTGTGGAGCAGGCCGATCACAAACGCCACCACGGCAACCGGCGCCCACGCGGCTCCAATGTCTGCCAGCGGCAGCGCATCGAACGGCAGCCACGCGCCCGTAAAGAACGCATCGCGAACCGAGGTGATCACGCTCTGGACAGCGACAACGCCGCCGACCCAGACCCACACCTGCGGATGCGCGTCGCAGAAACCGTGCACCAGACCCATAAGCACCAGCACGATGGCGACGGGGTACAGGGCGTTGAGCATAGGCACCGAGAACATGAGGATCACGTCGAGACCCACGTTGGAAAGCACGCACGAAAACGCCGCGAACACAAAGGCGAGAATCGCAAAGGGGCGGCGCATGGCCTCCTCGGAAGCCTCCGCTCCCCCTTTGACCACATACGTCTCGCAGAAATAGCGCGAACAGCAGCTGATGAGGCCGATGCACACGTTCATGCAGGCGAGGAAGAAGATCGCAAAGACCACGACCGTGCCGGCAAGGCCAAAATGCATGGAGGCAGAGCGAGCGAGGATGGCGGCGCCATTGGTGGCATCGGGCATCACGGTGCTGAGCTGCGCGCCGGCAAGTGCTAGGCCGCAGTAGATGATGGCCATGAGCACACCGGCGATCACGCCGGAGCGCGAAATCTCGAAGGCAACGCGCTTGTCATCGGTAACCCCCAGCTCGTGGATAGTCTCGGCGATGATGATGCCAAAGGCGAGCGAGGCGAGCAGGTCCATGGTCTGGTAGCCGGTCAAAAAGCCCTGCACGGCAGCACCGGCATTATAGGGAGCCTGCGGCGCGGCAGCAGGGCCCAGCGGCGAAACCACGGCTGCGCCCACGACCAACACGATAAGGGCGATGAGCGCGGGGCCCGTAATGCGGCCGAGCACGCGCGTGATGACGCCGGGACGCAGCGTGAGCGCAAATGCGACCACGAAGAAGGCGACGGCGAAGACCAAGCGCGCGGTGCCATGCGAGACGCCCTCGGGCAGCAGCGGCACCAGCATCTCGAAGGCTGTGGAGCTCGTACGCGGAATGGCCAGACACGGGCCGATAGCCAGATACACCGCCGCGACAAAGAACTCGCCAAACTTGGGGTGCACGCGGCCGGCAAGCTCGCGCGCCGTTCCGGCAAGCGCCACGGCGATAAAGCCCATGACGGGCAGGCCAATGGCGGCAATGAGAAATCCAAGCATGGCGACCGGCGTGGCAGAACCTGCCTGCAGCGCCAGCAGCGGCGGAATAATGAGGTTGCCGGCGCCAAAGAGCATCGAGAACAGGGCGATGCCGACAGTGAGGACATGGTCGGAGCGCAGGCCGCGGGAAGCGGATGAGGCCATGGGACCACCTTTCGAGTCGAGACAAAAACGGGACGGGCAAAAGACCCGTCCCGCAAGTATATACGCTTTAGCAGACTAAATCGCGCAGAGCGTCAATCGCGGTGTCGACTTCCTCGTCCGTGTTGAAATACCCAAACGAGAAGCGAACGACACCCTGGCGCTCGGTCCCCAGTGCGCGGTGCATGAGCGGAGCGCAGTGGGCGCCGGGGCGCGTCGCAATCCCCCACCCTTGCATGAGCGCGTCCGAGACCTCGGCCGAATCGATATCGCCCACGTTAAGCGAAACGATCGCCGAGCGCACGGGCTGGTCAAACGCACCGTAGAGCGCAATGCAGGGAATGTCGCGAACGCCGGCGAGGAAGCGCTCGGCAAGCGCACGTTCGCGTGCCGCAATCGCCTCTACCCCGCCCTGGGCCTCGATAACGTCGAGGCCGGCGGAAAGGCCGGCGATACCGTGACCGTTGAGCGTGCCCGCCTCAAGACGCGTGGGCCACTCTTGCGGCTGCAGCGCATCGAAGCTGCGCACGCCCGTGCCACCCATGGCCCAAGGAGCCACGTCAATGCCTTCCGCCACGGCTAGGCCACCGGTCCCCTGCGGGCCCATGAGCCCCTTGTGGCCGGTAAAGCACACCACGTCGAGCCCCATGACCTGCATATCGATATGCGCCGTGCCGGCAGACTGCGAGGCATCGACGATCACAAGCGCGCCGGCCGCATGGGCCATGGCAGCCACGCGTGCAATGTCGACCGCGTTGCCGGTCACATTGGAGGCGTGTGTCACCACCACGGCACGCGTGCCCGGCGTGACCAGCTGCTCGAGCTCGTCGTAGTCGAGCACGCCGTTCGCGTCGCAGCCCGCATGCTCAACAGTCACGCCCTGCTCTGCCGCCAGGCGGTTGAGCGGACGCAGCACGGAGTTGTGTTCGAGCACCGTCGTGACCACACGATCGCCGGGGCGCACCACGCCGTTGATGGCGGTGTTGAGCGCCGCCGTGGAGTTGGGCGTAAAACAAATATGGTCCACCCGCGGGCAGCCCAGCAAGCGCGCAAGCTTGGTGCGGCAGCTGTGGATGGTGCGCGCCGCGTCGAGCGCACCCGACGTGGCGCCTCGCCCAGCATTGCCGAGCGAGCACATCGCCTGCACCACGGCATCGATGACCGCCTGAGGTTTGTGCATGGTCGTCGCCGCGTTATCCAGGTAGATCATCGCACGACCTCCCACATATCGATCACAGTAAAGCCCTCGGTGGGAACGTCCGCCGCGGCAAGCTCGCTTCGCAGCAGTGGTTCATTTTCAGGCAGGGCTTTCCATGCCAGGCCGCAGCCGGCAGCAACCTCTCCGGGTACGGGAATCGTTCGCCCGGGAAGGCCACGCTCACGGCACAGAGACTCGCAGCCCATGGCGGCCGCCGTGGTGGGAAACGTGATGACAAGCGCCAGGCGCTTTTCTCTCATGGCAATCCCACCCAGGCGCTACGGACGCACGACGCGGCCGGCCTGCTCCATCTTTTCGACGATCACGTACATGTTCGTGACATCGCCCACGGCAAGCTGGTCCTTAATGCCAAAGTGGTCGAGGCAGGTGCCGCAGGTAAGGATCTCGACACCCTGCTCGGCCAGGCCCTTGAGGTCGTCAAGCACCGGCGACCCCTCGACGGTGAGTTTGGCGCCGCCGTTGTAGAAGAGCATCGTGGCGGGCAGCTCCTCCTGCTGCGTCACGGCAAAGATAAAGGCCTTCATGAGCTTGTGGCCCAGCTCATCGTCGCCGCGACCCATGCAATCGGTGTAGACGGCCACGACCAGCTTGCCCTTGCCGGCGCTGGCGTCGCAGAAAGCGGCACCGTCCTGCTCGGGGTCCGCAACGGCCACGGCACCCGCGGTCGTGACGGTCACGTGCCACTCGGCGTCCGAGATCTTCTCGACCGAGGCCGTGCAGCCCTTCTCCTGCGCCATCTTGGAGATGTTCTTGACGGCGGTCTCGTTATCGACCGAGGTCACCACGGCACCCTCGCCGTCAAGCTGTTTGAGCGCCTTAAGCGTCTTGACGACGGGCAGCGGACAGGCATCGCCCATGGCATTGACTTCAATCTTAGGTGACATAGCAAATCCTCTCAAAAGGGACCGCCCAGAACAGCAGACGGTCGCATAAACGGTTTTCCTTAATGCACAACGTGAACGGCAGGACCACCCGGCACCGCCTCGCACACGCGGCCGATTGTGGCGGCGATGCGATCCTCGGCATGCAGACGGCGCGCGAGTTCATCCACATCGGCAGCAGGCGCTGCGATGAGCAGGCCGCCCGAGGTCTGCGGGTCGTACAGCGCATCTAGCATGCCCGGCTCCAGGTCATCGTCGGCCGCCACGCGCGGGCCAAAGAAGTCCTGGTTGCGGTAGGAGCCAGCGGGGATAATGCCCAGACGCGCCATGTCGAGCACCTGGTCAAAGAGCGGCACCGCCCCCGACGCAAGCTCAATCTGCACGCCCGAGCCCTCGGCCATCTCGCACGCATGCCCAATCAGGCCAAAGCCCGTAATGTCGGTGCAGCCGTGAAGTTCGAGCCCCTCGGCCAAACGGATCGGGGCCTCGTTGAGGGTGCGCATAGAATCAAACATCTGGCTGGCCTCGTCCTGCTCGATGAGCTCGCCCTTAATGGCCGTGGTGATAATGCCCGAGCCGATCGCCTTGGTCAGCAGTAGGACATCGCCCACGCGCGCACCGCTGTTGGCGAGCATGCGGTCGAGTGGCACAAAACCGCTCACGGACAGGCCGTACTTGGGCTCGTCGTCGTTGATGGTGTGGCCGCCCGCGATGGTGCAGCCAGCCTCGACGCACTTGTCGGCGCCACCCGCCAAAATCTGGCCGGCAACCTCTACGCCCAGGCAGTTAGGTATGCACAGCAGGTTCATGGCATGGCTCGGCCGCCCGCCCATGGCGTAGATGTCCGAAAGCGAGTTGGCCGCGGCGATCTGACCAAACAGAAACGGGTCATCGACCATCGGCGGGAAGAAGTCGATGGACTGCACGAGGCCCAAGTTGTCGCCAACGCGAAAGACGCTCGCATCGTCGGAGGTATCGAACCCCACGAGCAGGTTGTCGTTATGCACATTGGGTAAGTCGCCCAGGACCTGGGCGAGGGCTCCAGGAGCCAACTTAGCGGCTCAACCAGAGGCAGCGGTCATCTGCGTGAGCTTGATGAAATCGTCAGCCATCGATCCCTCCTCTCATAGGTCAATCTTTTCCTCCCAGTATACGCATGGTGGCGCCGCGAGCGGACGGCGTATCGCAACCCCTACGCGACGCAGCAGAAGGGACAAAGGGACTGTCCCTTTGTCACATTATCGACAAACCAGATGAATTCTCTTGGCATCGAAGTGCATGCGCAGGGTCTCGTCGGCCTGCGGCAGCTCGTCGGAAGCCACGCTCACCTTGTTGACCTTCCACTGCAGACGCGTGGGCGCATCGACACGTGGCACGTCCAACAGCACCAGCCGCTCAAAGCGCGAATCGCTCACCCGGGCCACGTGTAAGTCGTAGCTGTTACGACCCCGCTCGGCACGGTTGTCAACATGGAAGTAACTTGCGCGAATCCCCAGGTACGCCACATCATCAGGAACCTCGCGACCCACATTAAAGGTCATGCCCCAGTCGAGAGCCTCAACTTCTTCGTCGCCGATCTTGCACGCCCGGCTTGTGTTCTTGCAGCCCGTCAAGCGCAGCGCGGCCAAGGTTTGCGGCCGGCGGACCACATCTTCGACGGAGCCGATCTCCTCCACATGCCCGTTATGCATCACGCAAATGCGCTGGCACAGGCGACACGCTTCGTCGATATCGTGGCTCACGTAGAGCACGGTGCGGTTGCACACGTCGAACAGGTCGAGCATGTTCTGCTCGAGCGCGCTCTTAAGGTAGGCATCGAGCGCGCTCATGGGCTCGTCGAACATAAAAATGCCCGGGTGTGCCGCCACCATGCGCGCAAGCGCCACGCGCTGCTGCTGACCACCCGAGAGGCGTGCGGGATAGCGGTCGGCAAAATCGGCCAGACCAAAAATGCCCAGATAGCGCTCGGCGAGCTTTTTGCGTGCAGCGACGTCACCCGCATCCTGTACGCCGGCGCACACGTTATCGGCCACCGTCATATTGGGAAACAGCTGATAGTTTTGGAACAGCAGGGCGCATTTACGCTCCTGGGGCGATAGGTTGATGCCCGCCGCCGAATCAAAAAAGGTCACGCCGTTGACGACGATCTTGCCCTCGTCGGGCGTCTCCACACCGGCAATGCAGCGTAGCGTACAGCTCTTGCCGCACCCCGAGGCGCCCAGCAGCGCCACGCGCTCCTCTCCAGCCTCAAGCTGCATATCGAGCGTAAACCCGGGATAGCGCTTTTTGATATCCAGAACGATCGACATGGCCTATCGACCTCCCTGCAGATTGGCATCATCGCGCATGAGCTCGGTCAGCGCCTCGCGATCGATACGCGGGGCATCGCCGCCCACCGGGTCGAGCGAATCGGCCGTATCGGCGAGTTCTTTGGCCCGCTTGCGCTCCGCACGGGAAAGGCCCCGCTCGCGATACTTTTGCGAATGCGTGGTGTACATGTTGATAAACAGGATGACCAGGAAACTAAACGCAATCACGACGACAACCCAAAAGAGGGCAACTGAGATGTTGCCACCCATCCACTCAAAGTAGATAGCGATGGGGATGGTCTGCGTAATACCGGCATAGTTACCCGCAAAGAAGAGGGTGCAACCGAACTCACCCATCGCACGGGCAAAGGCGAGCACCGTACCGGCGGCGATCGAGGGCCAGCCGAGTGGCATCATAAGCTTGGCAAAGATACGGCGCTCGGACCACCCCAGGGTTCGCGCGGCGTCGAGCATCTGCGTGTCCAGGCTCTCAAAGGCGCCGAGCGCCGTACGGTAGACCAGGGGAAACGACACCACCACGGCAGATATCACCGCCGCTGGCCAGGTAAAGACGATCGAGATGCCGTGCGCGATAAGCCACTGGCCAACCCCGGTCGAGCGGCCAAACAGCATGAGGAGCAGAAAGCCGCACACCGTGGGAGGCAGCACCATGGGGATGGTAAAGGCCGAGTCGAGCAGGCCCTTCACGCGGCTCGTCGTGCCCATAGTCTTCCATGCGGCAAACAGGCCCAGCGCAAAGGCAATCACCAGGGCAAGGCCACTCGTTTTGATAGACACCCAAAGCGGGCGATAGTCGATGCCGGTCAAAAAGGCGACAAGGGACGCCAAGGGCTCCCGTTCATCTTGCATCACAACGGATGATGCTTCCACGATTTGAGCGCTATCAAGCCAACGCGCGCCGCCCTTGGCATCACCCGAGGCTGATGCGATGACCACATAGCGGTCCCCATTCGCACCGCGCTCATCAAAGGCATAGGTATACCCACCGACATTAAACGCCGCTTCCGTCGTGGCATACCAAGGAAGATCCATGTCTTCCAGCCGTGCGCCTCCCATGCAGTTTGCGCTGTCGAGCTCACAGACGAGAGCCTTGAGACCCGATGCGCACTCGTTGTCCTGCGGATCCAATCCATACTTCTCGACCGCCTTGGGCGATACCCACACCACAACGCGATCGGCAGCAGGCGCCACTACAAGGTCCACGTCCTCGTCAACGGGAAACCGGTAGCCCTCAGGCTGGCCCTCCATGGCACGGGCGGTCCCCTTGGCTAACCGTTCAAAACCATCGAGCCCATAAGAAAGCCCCTTGGCGGTCACGGCAACCTGGGCCCCGCCCTCAGTACCACCGGCAAACGCCCATCCCGGCACCCAGCAAAGCGCGAGCGTCAAAGCACAGGCGACAAGAATGCGAAATCTATTACGCACGAAACGCTCCAAGGAAAGACGAGGACAGGGCAAAAGACAAAACGATGGGATTATCGCTCCAAGCCGCACTACGCGGAAAGCTCAAATCCGTACTTAGCCCAAATCTTCTGCGCCTTCTTGTTGGTCAGACAGAAGTCGATGAACGCCTTGGCCTCGTCGGCGTGCTCGGAGCTCTCGGCAACGGCACCCGGATACACGATGGGCTTGTGCGAATCCTCGGGGCACACGAAGGCCTCCTCGATGCCATCGTAGCGGAAGATGTCGGAGCTGTAGACAAAGCCGGCCACGCAGTCGCCCGTAGAGACGTAAGCTGCGGCGGTGCCGACCTTGTCGGCCAAAGCCACCTTGTCGGCGAGCTCGGGTGCATACTCGCCGTCGTCGCCCTCGGTACCGGTGTAGAGCCCAACAGAAGCCAGCGCTTGGTTGGCATACTTGCCGGCGGGAACGGTCTTAGCGTCGCCGACGGCAATCTTGCCGTCCAGGTTCGCGACGTCGGCGATGGCCTCGACCTTGGTGTCGGAGCCCTCGGCACGAATAATCACGAGGTCGTTGACGAACATGTCCTCACGCGTGTCGGCGTCGACGAGCTCAGCGGTCTCAGCGTCATCCATGGTGCCCTTAGAGGCCGTGATGAGCACGTCCACCGCAGCGCCGGCGCGCATCTGCTCGACAAGGTCGCCGGACGCCTTAAACTGCGTGTCGGCAAAGGTGGTACCGGTCTGATCGGTGTAGAGCTTCTGAACCTCGGGCAGAGCTTTCTCGAGCGAGTTGGCGGCAAATACCTGCAGCTCGACAGCCTTCTTGAAAGAAGTCTTGGCAGAACCCGCATCGGAGCCGGCCGGCTCAGACGTCTTGTTGCCCGAGCAGCCAGCAAGGCCAAGGCCGGCAGCGGCGACAGCAGAAAGCGAGACGAATCCGCGGCGAGAAACCATATCGAACATGTTCAACCCTTTCGAGCGCTACGCCCGGGCACCCCGCCGCGGGCTTTATCCTGTAATTGAATTATACTTTAGCGCGAATAATGCTTGTGATAAGAAATTATCGTTTGATAATTTCTTATACCGATAGCCGCAAGACGCTCGCGTTGTCGCCGCTTAAAAAAGCGGAGCGACCCATAAGGTCACTCCGCTACAGGCAAGCAGTTTAGCGAGCGTGTCCACCGCCCGCCGTCATGTGGGCCGCGTGCTCCAGCTGGTCGCTCACGGCCTCCCAGCTTTCGCGAGCTGCCTTCGTGGATCCCGGAAAGTTGATGACAAGCGCAGCCCCACGCTGCATGCACACGGCGCGCGAAAGCATGGCACGGCGCGTCTTGGTCATGGAGTATGCACGGATCGCCTCGGCAATACCCGGCACATCGCGGTCGCAGACGGCACGCGTCGCCTCGGGCGTCACGTCGCGCATCGAAAGCCCCGTGCCGCCGCAGGTGATGACCACGTTGGCCTGGCAATCGTCGGCCGCAGCCACAATGGCAGCACCGATCTCGTCAACATCGTCATGCACCACCGTATGCGAGGCAACCATCCAGCCCTGCGCCGCGATGAGCTCCTCGAGCACAGCGCCTGCCTCGTCCTGGGCAAGATCGCGCGTATCCGAGCACGTCACGATTGAAATCTTCAACTCCATAGCACTCCTCCTACAGCACGGTGCCCTCGGGCAGATCGACTCGGACGACATCCACGACGTCGCCCGGCTCAAGATCGCACGGACCCTCGTTGATGCGCAACAGGCAGTTCGCACGCTGCATGGTTCCGAGCAGCGCCGAGTTCTGGCTGTGCGCCTCGGTGACCGTAAGCTCACCCGTCTGCGCATCGCGCGCAACCGTGGCGCGATCATAGAAGCGTCGGTCCTGTCGCTTCTTCACGCCGTGGGTAAGAACCGCCTGCTGCACGGGACGCGCACCCTCGGCAAAGCCGCGCATCTTGCGAATCGCCGGGCGGGCGAGCATCTCAAAGCCCACATAGGCCGCCGCGGGGTTGCCCGAAAGCCCCAGATAGGGCTTGCCGCCGAGCAGGCCAAACGTAATGGCCTTGCCGGGACGCAACGAAATGCGATCGAACAGCACCTCGCCCTCGCGCCGAACCAGCGCCGTCACGTAGTCGTAGTCGCCCGCAGAGGCGCCACCGCTCGTAATGACAAAATCGCACTCTTGCGCGGCGCGGTGCACCAGCTCGGCAATCGCCCGCTCGTCGTCGGGCGCAAAGCCGTAGAACACCGGGTCGGCCCCAGCATCGAGTGCCTCGGCCATTAACGCCGAGGAATTGGAATCGCGAATCTGCCCACGCGCCGGCAGTTGGCCGGGCGCGACCAGCTCCGTGCCCAGCGAGATAACGCCCACACGCGGGGCGGCGTGCACTCTAACGTTCGCGTAACCGGCGCTCGCCAGCAAACCGGCGCCGGCCGGGGCCACAACCTCGCCAGCGTGCATCACAACATCGCCGGCATGGGCCTCCTCGCCTGCAGCTCGAACGTTCTCCCCCACCTTAGCCGGTGCCGAGAAGCTCACGTGTGAGCCCTCGTTGCCGTCGCCGTCGAGCACCTCGACGACCTCGTATTTCACAACGGCATCCGCACCTTCGGGCACCGGTGCACCCGTCATAATACGGACGGTCTCGCCCGCGCCAATCGCGCCCTCAAACACATGGCCCGCCGCCTCGTGCCCCACGACGGAAAGCGTCACGGGCGTATCGGAGGACGCTTTGGCGAGGTCGTCGGCACGCACGGCATATCCATCCATGGCGCTGTTGGCAAACGGCGAGATATCGATATCGGCCGTGGCATCCTCAGCCAGGGGAAGACCGGCCGCCTGCCAAATCGGGATCTCGACGAGCTCGGTCCTGCGCACCTGCGAAAGGACGATTGCCTGCGCGTCCTCCAGCGGGATGAGCGTCTTAGCCATATACACCTCTTACATGCCACGGCGCGCAACAGTGGCGCCGATTCTTTATGTTTGGTTCAGTATAATCCCCCGCTGCCCGCTCAAGACATGGCCCGCAACGGCAAATACACCTGTCGGCCACGCGCCTTTCGTAACAGAACCGAAACCTGTCAATTGCCTTAAGGCACGGGGTGCCGTCTTATAATGCATGCATCGCAACAATAAAGAGGACGTTATGGCTTTTATCGATAAACGTGAAAATACACTCGACCCGTCTGATGACACCCGTCAGGACACAGACGGCAGGTCCTTCTCTCCGGCCGACTTGATCATCAGCGGTCGCAACCAGCTCACCCGCTCCGAACAGCTCTTGGCCGCCGACACGCGCCGCAATGCCCACAACATGCTCGCGAGCGCCAAACTGCTCGCGCTCGTCGTTGTCGTTTCGCTCGCCATGGGCGTTGCCGCTTGGGCGTTTTTGGCCTCGCTGGATATTGCGACCGATTATCGCGAGAGCCATGCGTGGATCTACGCCCTGCTCCCCGTCGTGGGCGTGGCCACCGCGTGGGTCTACAAGAACCACGGTCTCGCCGCCAAGCGCGGCAACAATTTGGTCATCGACTCCGCCCTGGGCACACGACTCATCCATGCGCGCATGGCCATCCTCACCTTTGTGTGCTCCACGCTCACGCATCTGACGGGCGGCTCGGCCGGCCGCGAGGGCGCCGCGGTGCAGATCGGCGGTACCATCGCCAGCAATGTCTCGAGCCTTGCCCATCTCAAAAAACACGACCACCACAACCTCATGCTCGCCGGTATCTCGTCTGCCTTTGGCGCCGTGTTCGGATCACCTCTCGCCGGAGCTTTCTTTGGCATGGAGATGTGCTTTATCGGCAAGATCGACTACACCGCGGGCATCTACTGCCTGGTCGCCTCGTTTACCGGCTACTTTACGTCACTCGCCCTGGGCACCCAGTACGAGAGCAACGTCATCGCCAGCGTTCCCGACATGACGCCCAGAACGGTTGCCATCGTCGTTATCGGAGCCATTGTCTTTGGCCTGACGGCGCGCCTCTTTGCCTGGTCGGTCCGCACGGTCAAGAACCTGTATGCGCGTTTTATCACCAACTATCTCGTCCGTGCGCTCGTCGGCGCACTCGTGGTGCTTGCGGCCTATGCGTTGCTTGACGCCTGGGAGTATGCCGGCCTTTCCACGTGGCTTTCGGGCGCCGGGTTTGCCGGCACCACCACCCTCGCCGACGCCGCCATCAAGCTCGTCGTAACAGCGCTTACCCTGGGCGCCGGCTTCCAAGGCGGCGAGGTCACGCCTCTGTTTGGCATCGGTGCGGCGCTCGGCGGCTGGATCGGCTGCCTCGTCGGAATCGACCCCAGCTTTCTAGCGGCGCTGGGCATGCTCGGCGTGTTCTGCGCCGGCCTTAACGTGCCCATCACCACCTGCATGATGGCCATCGACCTGTTCCACGGCACGGCCGCCGGCTTCTTCGTGATCGTGGCGTTTATCAGCTATCTCGCCGGCGGACACCGAGGCGTATATCCCGCACAGCGCATTGTCTCGCCTAAACGCCGTTCGCTTATTGTGGACGAGGGCGGCACGGTGGCAGAGGCTATCGAGCGCCACAACGACCTGATAGAGTAGACGTTAGTATTCGCCGTGCAGCCACAATCGGGAGCAATTCGACCCGAGCGCGACCGCACCGTCACGTCATACGCCGGGAGTCGCCCCATGCACGCAACTGATTTTGGTCGCACGCTCATCATCGCCAACCCAGCCGCCCAGTCGGGTGCGGCACGCGAAGTTGCCGAGCGCCTGCAACGCTTTTTGGACATGACTGCACGCGCATCCCAGTTTGACCTGGTGTTGACCGAGCGTATGGGACACGCCAAGGAGCTGGCCGCACAGGCACAGGGCTATCGCACCGTTATCGCACTCGGCGGCGACGGCGTGATTCACGAGGTCGTCAACGGGCTTATGACGCAAAAGGAGAACGCCCGCCCCGCTCTTGCCGTCCTGCCCGTGGGCTCCGGCAACGATTTTGCCCAGACGCTCGGCATCGACGATTTCTCCGGCAAGGATTTTGGCGCGCTGCTCACCTGCGAGCTGCAGCGTCAGGATATCGGGCGCATTCGCTCGTGGAGCCCTGCGAGCGGCAGCGGCGAGGCTACCGTTGAGTACTACGACCAGACGCTCTCGGTCGGCATCGATGCTGCCATCGGCCTTAGCACCACCGAGCTGCGCAAAAAGACCGGCTTGACGGGCGCGCCGCTCTACACCCTCTCGGGACTTGAGCAGTTTGGCCTACGCTATCGCAACTATCCTATGACAGTCAGCTTTGACGGCGCGCCCACAGAGCGCGTGAGGGCGATCATCATGGCGATACAGCTGGGCCCCACGTATGGCTCGGGCTATCGCATCTGCCCCGATGCCGACCCCTGCGACGGCATACTCGACGTCTGCTACGCCTGCGGCCCCGTCCCACGCGCGGTTGCCCTGCCAATGTTCCTTTCGGCCAAAGACGGCCACCATACCAAACTGCCGCCGATTCGCATGCGCCGCTGCCGCCATGCCGAGTTCACCTTTGAGGAGCCCGACTACCCCATTCAGGCCGACGGCGAGCCCATCGTCGCCTCGCGCATCGAAGTCGACATCCTACCCGGCGCCCTCCAAGTCTGGCACCCCACCCGCTAACCCCACCTAAGTTGCGGTGAAATAGGGACTGTTTATGCAGGTAAAGCCGCGAAACAGTCCCTATTTCACCGCAACTTATTGAGAAGATCATTCCTTCCCGCCCGACTTGCGACGGTTAGCCTTTTTAATCGCATTGAAGTGCTTGTCGTTGAGCCTGCGCTGGCGCGATCGCTGGGGCACTTTGGTCTTGACGCGACGGCGCGGCGGACGGCCACGACGCTCAAGCTCTGCGCGCAGCTTACGCAGGCAGCTCGCGCGATTCTGAAACTGACTACGGCTCTCGCGCGCCGTCACAACAATCCCCGTGGGCCCATGCTTCATACGCACCGCCGAGTCCGTTGTGTTGACGCCTTGTCCGCCCGGACCCGTCGCGCGAAACACCTGCACTTCGCAATCGCGCACCAACTCCTCGGCCGAAATCTCGGCATAGCGCGCATATTCGCGCCATCCCATCTTGTTTTCGCCCATATCAGCACCTCCCCTCATACAAAAAATGTGACAAAGGGAAAGCCCCTTTGTCACATCGCATACCAATCGCTTGTGTTACGCGCTTAAGCGAAGGTAATCTCGCCGGTATCGCAGTCCATATCGGCGATACGGGCCAGGCTCTCAACGCGGAAGCCGCGCTCGCGGAGCTTATCGCCACCGCCTTGGAAGCCCTTCTCCACCGCGATGCCAATGCCGGCAACCTCGGCACCCGCAGCCTCGCAGATCTTGATAAGACCCTCGAGCGCACAGCCGTTGGCCAGGAAGTCGTCGATAATCAGGACCTTGTCGCCCTCGGACAGGAAGCGCTTGCCAACGATGACCGGGTACTCCTTCTGTTTGGTAAAGGAGTAAATGGTCGTGGCATACTGCTCGCCGTCGAGGTTGATGGACTGTGCCTTCTTGGCAAAGACCACTGGCACGCCGCCAAAGTGCTGGGCTGCAATGCAAGCCATACCAATGCCCGAAGCCTCAATCGTCAGGATCTTGTTGATCTCGACATCCTTGAACAGACGGGCCCACTCGGCGCCCATGTGGTCGAACAGCTCAACGTCGCACTGGTGGTTGAGGAAGGCATCAACCTTAAGGACGTTACCGGCCTTTACGATGCCGTCATGGCGAATACGATCCTCAAGCTCCTGCATGGCGCAACCCCTTCTCGCGGCAACGATACCGCGCGATTAATAAACGTTGTTCGATAGTCTACCACGGACCGACCCCCGCCCGCCCCACAAGCCGCATCGCACCACAAACCAGTCTTTTTGGGACGGCGCGATTCGTGGCAGACAGCCTCCCAACACGCTAATGACGGGCGCGCATCTTCACCAAACGCACCATGGCAAGCGCAAAGCCCACAGCGGCCACAGCCATCAACACATAGAACACCGAGCGAAAGCCAAATAGGAATACATCCGGACGGCCTGCAACAAAACTGGTCACGGCCTCGCCCATCGCCACGCTCATCTGCCCATAGAGGATATGCGAACCTGCCGTAATACCCAGCGCCATGCCCGCATAGCGCGCCAAGCTGCCCAAGCTACCTGCAAAGCCAAGTGCCTCGCGCGGAGCCGAGCCCATGTACAGCGAGTTGTTGGGGCTCTGGAAAATCGACGTACCGCACGACATAAATGCGACGCAGCACACGATCACAGGGATAGAAGAGTGCTCGTCGAGCGTGCTTACTGCAAAGAGACCGCACACATACACGCCCAGGCCGACCGCCGTGGGACCCTCGCAGCCAACACGGTCCGAAACCGTTCCCGAAAGCGGGCCGATAAAGGCATTCACCATCGGCAGCGCCAAAAAGAGCAGTCCGGAAATGTCGGAACCAAAGCCGTGGGCGTCCTGAAAATAGAACGGCAGAATAAACTCGGATGCGCCAATACCAACGAACGCGATGAGCATGCAGGCGAGGTTGATGGTGAAGGCCGAATTTGCAAAGCAGCGACGAGCGGCCTCGATCAGGGACATGGGGCGCTCGCCGGCCTCCGGCTTAACATGCGGCAGCGTGGAGAGCCCCACGATAAACGAGATGACGCCAATGGGCAGGTTGATGAGGAAGATACTCTCCCAGGGAAAGCTTGCCACCAGCACGCCGCCGAGTACGGGGCCACACATCATGCCGAGGGCCACAAAGGTCGCGAGAATACCCATGGCACGGCCTCGTTCGCGCGCCGGAAACGACTCGGTGATGATACCCATGTTGTTGGCCATGGCCGCCGCGCAACCGACGCCTTGCACAATACGTGCCAGAATAAGAACTTCGAGCGAGGCCGAAAGGCCACAAAGCAGCGAGCCGACCGTAAAGACGATGACGCCCAGCTGGAAAACGCCCACCTTGCCGCGCACGTCACCCAGGCGGCCAAACGGCAGCATAGCCACGCACGTCGCAAGCAGGTACACCGAGCTCACCAGCTGGATGCGGTCGAAGCCCACGCCCAGCTCCTTTTGCATCACGGGCAACGCCACGGTCACGACGGTCGAATCCAGACACGACATAAACGTCATGATGAGCACGGTAAACAGAATCGCCCATTTGTTCTTGCCATGGGTATCGCCCTCAAGGGCAATGTGCTCGCGGCGCAGCTGCTCTGCGGTTTTCTCCATATCCATCCTTTCGAGTGGCCCAACACAAAAAACGGGGCCCCAATCGCCTGCAAACAGCCGCGATTGGGGTCCCGCCTACGGAATCGGAACTATATGTCACCGGAACCCCAAGAGGCTCCGTCGCTTCATACGAGAAGCTAGCCTAGCACTGCTCGAGCGCCTGCTCAAGGTCGGCAATCAGATCGGCCATGTCCTCGAGGCCGCACGACAGGCGCACCATGTCGGCGGAGATGCCGCAGGCGATGAGCTCCTCATCGTTCATCTGACGGTGCGTGGCGTTAGCGGGATGCAGGCAGCAGGTGCGAGCATCGGCCACATGCGTGGCGATCTGGGCGAGTTTAAGGCTCTTCATAAAGGTCTCGGCCGCCGCGCGACCACCGTTAAAGCCAAAGCTCACGACGCCGCAGGTACCGTTGGGCATGTACTTCTGAGCCAGGTCATAGTACTTATCGCCCTCCAGGCCCGGATAGCTCACAAAGCGCACCTTGGGATGGCTCTGCAGGAACTTAGCAACGGCCAGGCCGTTCTCACAATGACGCGGCATACGCACATGCAGGCTCTCGAGCGAGCTATTCAGGAAAAACGCCGCCTGCGGGTTCTGCATGGGGCCGAGGTCGCGCATGAGCTGAGCGGTTGCCTTGGTAATGAAGGCACCCTCGCGACCGAACTTCTCGGCATAGGTCACGCCGTGATAGCTCTCGTCGGGCGTGGTGAGACCCGGGAACTTGTCTGCATGGGCCATCCAGTCAAACTGGCCGTGGTCAACGATCACGCCGCCCAGGTAGGCCGCATGCCCATCCATGTACTTGGTGGTAGAGTGCGTGACGATGTCGGCGCCCCACTTAAAGGGACGGCACATCACGGGCGTCGGGAAGGTGTTGTCGACCATCAGCGGCACGCCGTGGTCATGCGCGGCCTTGGCAAAGCGCTCAATATCGAGCACGGCAAGGGCGGGGTTGGCAATCGTCTCGCCAAAGACGAGCTTGGTATTGGGCTCAAAGGCTGCCTCCAGCTCCTCATCGGTGCAGTCGGGGGCGACAAACGTGCAAGTCACGCCCATGCGGCCCATGGTGTGGGCGAGCAGGTTATACGTACCGCCGTAGATAGCAGAGCTCGCGACCACGTGATCACCGGCACCGGCCACGTTAAAGATCGCGAGGAAGTTCGCGGCCATGCCCGAACTCGTGAGCATCGCAGCGGTGCCGCCCTCCATCTCGCAGATCTTGGCGGCGACCAGATCGCACGTGGGATTCTGCAGACGGCTGTAGAAGTAGCCCGACTCCTCCAGGTCAAACAGCTTGCCCATGTGCTCGGACGTGTCGTATTTCCACGTGGTGGACTGGTAGATGGGCACCTGGCGCGGCTCCGCATCGCCCGGATGATAGCCGCCCTGAACGCACGTGGTACCGATAGTCTGCTCGCACATATCCAACTCCCTTACTTGGGTTTTGTTTTATTCGGTTCACAATACCGCTACCCCGCACCCCTCTCAACCCATCCCGCCGATAGGTTATGGGACAAATTAATCAGGTTTATTTGTCCCAAATCTTAAGAAAGTGTTCGATGGCGAAAAACAATGAGATATGCACTGCGGTCTCGATAAGCGAATGCGCCAGCAAGGGTACCATAGGCGGGTACACCGCAATCAAGGAGACACCGATGAAGCAGATTGATACCACTCAGCTCAACACTGCCACCTGCCAGGCTCAGGCTGCCGAATACCACGCCCGCGGCTTTAACTGCGCGCAGGCCGTCGCCTGCACGCTCGCTCCCGCCGTCGGGCTCGACCCCCAGGTCGCCTTTACCCTCACCGAGGGCTTTGGCGCCGGCATGGGCGGCATGACCGAAACTTGCGGCGCCATCTCGGGCGCCGTGGCCATCATGGGCTTTGTAATGAGCGATGGCATGGAAAACCCCAAGACCAAGGGCCAGACCTACAAACTGTCGCGCGAGATCGCCAAACGTTTTGGCGAGAAGAACACGACGACCGTCTGCGGCACGCTCAAGGGCGTCGGATCGGATAAGGGTCCGCTCCGCAGCTGCCCCGGTTGCATCGACGATGCCGTCGAAATCGCCTGCGATGTACTAAAGCAGCTCGCCGAGTAAACGGCAGCGACATAAAACGACAGCCGGCGCGCTTGGGATTCATCCAAATGCACGCCGGCCGTCGTCGTTAGAACTCAGCAAACTCGGGAGCGCTGACCTCAATCTCCTCGCGCCCCGCCATAAGCTCGCGCATCTTAGCGCAAAACGGCTCTTGCTCCCCCGCTTTAAACACCAAGTGAAGTGTCACAGCATCCGCGTAATCGGTATCCGAAACCTTGGCACCCGAATCCTGCGCCGAGCGAAGCACCTGCTCATACTGTGGATAGGCCACATGCACATCAACCGGCACGACGCTCGTCATCTCGACGATCTGCCCGGCCTCCTGAGCCGCGGCCACCGCCGCCTGCGTCGCCGCGGTATAGGCGCGCACCAAACCACCAGGCCCCAACAGCGTGCCACCAAAATAGCGTGTCACTACGCAGCAAACATTTTTGAGCCCCGCACCGCGCAGCACCTCGAGCGTCGGCATACCACTCGTGCGGCTCGGTTCACCATCATCGCTCTGGCGCTCGCGTCCATCGACCAAAATCCACGCGGGAACATTGTGTCGAGCGTCGTAATGACGCTTGCGAACCATCTCGATAAAGGCATTCGCCTCGTCCTCGGACTCAATATGGACCAGCTGGGCAATAAACCGGCTCTTGCGGTCCACAAACTCGCCCGAAACCTCAATATTCGATTGCAGAGTAAAATAGCTGTCCAACAAAGCCCCTCAACAACAAGCAAAGCAACAAACAGCCTCAATAATACGATAACCCTAGTAAAAAGAATGACAACGCAGATGATTCCGTCAACGAAAGCGAGAACCCGTCAGCGCGAGCAAGGTGCCTTGAAAGACGAGGGCATTGACCTTATGGTCATGCCCGAAGGCTTGAAAGGCAGATTGCCGCGCTGACGGGTTCGCAGCGTCAACAAAGTGCCGAGTGGGCCGATAAGCCGGGTTCTGTCGTGAACGGTCATTTATCTTGTCTGCACGTTACCGTGCAGCTCCACGCACGCTACCCGAACGCGGACCGGGCCGGCCCATAGCGTTCCTATTCGCGCTTGCTCCGGATGGGGCTTGCCAAGCCGCCGTGTTGCCACGACGCTGGTGGTCTCTTACACCACCGTTTCAGCTTTTCCCTTTACGCCTTGCGACGCAGGTGGGAGTCTTCTTTTCTGCGGCGCTTTCCGTCGGATCACTCCGCCCGGCCGTTAGCCGGCATCCCGCCCTCTGGAGCCCGGACTTTCCTCACGCGTACCGCAAGCAGTACATCGCGCGACCGTCTGGCCCACTCAGCAGTGCAAGAGTGTAGCACACCGCCGCCACAGGCAACGGCACAACACAAGCGCTCGACACGATAAACCAAGAAGCGCCCATGCGCTACAATAATCCCGTCGATGGGCAACGTTGTCAGTCGAGACGCGACCGCGCTCCGCACCCCTCCGTCTACTCGGTGCGTTCCCGCCTCCTCCCCGAGGCGGGATGTCGGCTTTTTTCATGCACCGACAATTCAATAGCCTGTGGACAGCCCGGCAGCATTGCGCATCTCGGTGCCAAATGCAAAAAGGGACCCGTCCATTACGGACGGATCCCTTAAAACAAGTGATCGTCAAACCGATTTACTCGGCGTCAGTCTCCTCGTCCTTCTTCTCGGAAGGCAGCGGGGTAACCTCGATCTCGACGCCCAGAGTCTCAGCAGCGGACTTCATGGACAGGGAGATACGACGACGGTCGAGGTCGATCTCCATGACCTTGACCTGAACCTTGTCGCCCACGTGGGTGACCTGAGAAGGCTGATCGACGTGCTTGTTGGCCATCTCGGAGATGTGCACCAGGCCCTCGATGCCCTCGCCCAGATCGACGAAAGCGCCGAACGGGACAAGCTTGGTCACAGTGCCCTCGACGATAGCGCCGACGGGGTACTTCTTGACCAGTGCGCGCCACGGATCCTCGGTGGTCTGCTTGAGACCCAGGGAGATGCGCTCGCGGTTGAGATCGACGTCGAGAACCTCGACCTCGACCTCCTGGCCGACCTTGACAACCTCGGAAGGATGGTTGACGTGGTTCCAGGAGAGCTCGGAGATGTGGATGAGGCCGTCGATACCGCCGAGGTCGACGAAGGCGCCGAAGTCGACGATGGAGGAAACGGTGCCCTGGAGACGCATGCCAGACTTGAGCTTGGACAGGATCTCGGAGCGCTCGGCCTTACGGGACTCCTCGAGCACGACGCGACGGGAGAGGACGACGTTGTTGCGGTTGCGGTCCATCTCGATGACGCGGGCCTCGATGCGGGTGCCCATGTAAGAGGTGAGGTCCTTGACGCGACGGAGGTCGACGAGGGAAGCGGGCAGGAAGCCACGCAGGCCGATGTCGAGGATCAGGCCGCCCTTGACAACCTCGATAACCTCGCCCTCGACGTTCTCGCCGGAGTTGAACTTCTCCTCGATGCGGTTCCAAGCACGCTCGTACTCGGCACGCTTCTTGGACAGGACCAGACGACCGTCCTTGTCCTCCTTCTGGAGAACCAGGGCCTCGATGGGATCACCGAGTGCAACGATGTCTGCAGGGTTAGCGTCCTTGCGGATGGACAGCTCGCGGACCGGGATAACGCCCTCGGACTTGAATCCGATGTCAACGAGCACCTCGTCATGCTCGATCTTAACGACAGTGCCGTTAACGAGATCGCCCTCATCAAAGTCGGTAATCGTACCGTCGATGAGGTTGTTCATCTCCTCCTCGTTGACATCGTCAAGAGAGAAAATGGACGAGTTCTGAATCTCACTCAAAGGTGGACCCCTTTCGAACTACGGGGCCCCGATTGCTAGGACCTACAGAAGGGTGCGACAAGCACACAACGTTTAGGAACACTCGGGAGCCGACAGATACTAATGTGACGCTTATGCAATCACGTTCGTATAGGTTACGGGGAAATGAGTTCGATTTCAAGCGTGAACTGCGATTTTTTACTCGTGTGGAGACTTTTTCGTAATCTTATGAACACACGTCTCCGCAACTTGACGATAACCAGCCAGGCATTCGGCTTTGGGGTAAAGTATCCGGAGCCAACGATTCTAGATCGATTTTTCGAGAAAGGTGCCCGCGTGCTCAAAGCAGTCGTTTTCGATATGGACGAAACGCTTCTTAGCATCAACCTCAACGCGTTCATCCTTCGCTATTTTAAGGATGTCTCTTCGATGCTCGCGGATATCGGGCGCCGCAGCCGCGGTGGCACGATGGCACGCCTCGGCACCATCCTGGTCGACCTCAACGCCAATCGCCGCAGCAGCACGGACAATCGCACCAATCTTGAGTTTTACCAAGAAGAGGTCGAGCGCCGATGCGGCATTTGCCTCTCGGACCCACTTATCTACGAGGCGTTTACCTACTACGACCGCGAAGTTCTTCCGTACAAGAATGACGAACTCATCAACGCCCATGCCATGCCGGGCGCACACGCCGCGCTTCAGGCCGTACAGGACGCAGGGCTGCGCTGCGCGCTCTTTACCAACCCCAGCTTTCCGCAGGGGGCCATCGAGTGCCGCATGGGTTGGGGCGACCTGGCCGACGCCCCCTTTGAGCTCGTCACGCACATGGGAAACGCCACCCGCTGCAAGCCTGATGCCACCTACTATCTAGAGCAGCTTCAGGTGATGGGGCTCGAACCGCACGAGGTCCTTATGGTGGGCAACGATCCCAAACGCGACTTCCCTAACCCCGCCTGCGGCATTCAGACTGCCTATGTAGGCCAGGGCAAGCCCAACCGAGTCACCTGGCGCGGAACCATGGAAGGCTTCGCCCGCGACTTTAACGCCGTAGTAGAAGCCTTCTACGAACACCAAGTAGCCGACGAACTGTCCTAGCACACTTGGGTTTTGCCGATCATGATGTTGAGGATCTCGACGTCGGTGTCCTTCATACCCACACGGCCCACGTAGCCCATGCTGGCAATCGTCTGCTCGACGGTATCCTGGATCAAACCCTCGCCGGCACGGAAGCCACGCCCCTGCATGGCCATGTCATGTCCCAGAATCGCCGCATCGACGGCAGCCGAAATCTTGGCGGCACAACTCGCCTTGGCGCCGTCGCACACGATGCCGCCCACGTTACCGAGCGTATTCGAGACCGTCGCGCCAATCTGCTCGCGCGTGCCACCGCACAGCCAGGTAATCGCAGCGCCGGCGCCGCACGCGGCGCAAATAGCACCGCAAAACGCCGAAAGCGCACCAATATAGCTCTTGATATGCACGGCGATAAGATCGGACAGCATCACGGCGCGCACCAGACGCTCGTGGTCGCAACGCAGGTACTCGGCATACTCCATGACGGGCAATGCGCAGGTAATGCCTTGATTGCCCGAGCCGCACACAATGGCGACCGGCAGCGCGCAACCGTTCATGCGGGCGTCGGACCCGGCGGCCGCACGGGCACGGGCACGGCAGGCGACGTCATCGGCACGAGCACCCAGCAGCGTACGACCCACCTCGGCGCCCCAAGCGTGCGCAAGGCCCTCGGCACTGATTGCGCCATTCAGCTCAATCTGACGCTCAACGGCAGCGCGGGCGCCCTCAATGTCACCGTCCTCGATAAAGTCGATGATGGAATCAATGGACATGGGCGTATCGGCGTTATCTGCCGCACGCTCGGCCACCACGCGCTCGGCGCAGGCGGCGCACTCCCCCGCCGACTTGCCGCATACCGGAATACCGTCGAGCGTATGGCACGTGACATTAGTGTGGTGATCGGTAATCTCGACGACCGCGGTATGGCCCCCGGCCGTCGCAGTCACCTTGATGTAGAGGTTGGGCACACCCTCGACAAGCGACACATCGCAGTAGCCGGCGTCGGCGAGGAGCTCGGCCACACGAGCGCGGTCTTCATCGTTAACGCTCTCGAGCACCTCAAGCGCGCTCTTGGCGTCACCGCCCACGGCACCCAGCACGGCTGCAGCTTCAATACCGTGCATACCGCCCGAGTTGGGCACGGTCACGCTCTTAACGTTCTTGATGATGTTGCCCGAGCAGGCAACGTCCATATGATCGGGTTCGCAACCGAGCGTCTGGCTCGCCAACGCCGCTGCATAGGCAACGGCAATAGGCTCGGTGCAGCCGAGCGCACAGACAAGCTCGCGGTTCAAAACATCGCAAAACGCGGCATCACGAAGGGAATCGGTAGGCATAGGTATCTCCTGCTTGCATAACGGGCTGGTCTCTCAAAAAAGTTAGCTCCTTTATTTGATAACAATGCATCAAAAACCGCAACCACGGTTCCGGCGGACGGCGCTCAAGCACAAACTGGCGGCATTCATTCATGAAAAGCAGGTCTTGTTGCATGCTTAAGCGTTTGACCAAAAAACGCCCGAGCGTTTACACAAAAATCGCGCTATCATGCAGTCGAACGCGGTAAAACCTTTAGCAATTCCGCCGCACGGACCAGAGAGGAACCACTCATGAAGATCGGTATCGGTAACGACCACGCCGCCGTCGAGCTCAAGAACATCATTTCCGAGCACCTGAAGGAGCGCGGCTGCGAGGTCGTGAACTATGGCACCGACACCTCCGAGAGCTTCGACTACCCCATCGCCGGTTACAAGGTGGGCAAGGCCGTGGCCAACGGTGACGTCGACCTGGGTATCTTGATCTGCGGTACCGGCGTCGGGATTAGCCTGGCTGCCAACAAGGTCGAGGGCGTACGCGCCGTCGTGTGCTCCGAGCCCTTCAGCGCCAAGCTCTCCCGTATGCACAACAACACCAACGTGCTGGCCTTTGGCGCCCGCGTCGTGGGCTCCGAGCTCGCCAAGATGATTGTCGACGAATGGCTCGACGCCGAGTTTGAGGGCGGCCGCCACGAGCGTCGCGTCAATCTCCTCAACGAGATCGACCAGACCCGCGGACTAAAGATTGTCGACGAGGCCTAAAGACTTACAAAGCCATACGCTAGCGCCAGCCCCCGCCCGGAAGAAACATCCGGACGGGGCTCTTTAGTAGTTTTCTATGCGTTTACCAAAAATCTACCGGAATAAAAGGGCGCCGCGGGTGGAATTCCGCGGCGCCCAAGCCACACGCTAACAGCTTTAAGGAGTCAAAGCTGGTTTAGCCAAAGAAGCGCTTGATCTCGATCTCGGCGTTCTCCAGGCAGTCGGAGCCGTGGATCACGTTGGCGTTGACATCGACAGCGAAGTCGCCGCGAATGGTGCCGGGCGCAGCATCAAGCGGGTTGGTAGCGCCCATAAGGGTGCGCATCTTGGAAACAGCGGAGAGACCGGAAACGACCATCTTGACGACCGGACCGCTCGTCATAAAGTCGCAGAGACCGCCAAAGAAGGGCTTGTCGGCCAGATGGGCGTAGTGCTCCTCGACGGTAGCGCGCTCGAGCGTGGTCATCTCCATGCGCTCGATGACAAGGCCGCTGCGCTCAATACGAGCAACGATCTCGCCGATCTTGCGGTCGCGCACGGCGTCGGGCTTAATCATGATGAAGGTCTTCTCGATAGCCATAAGGTAGCCTTTCAAGTAGGTTCGCGCGTGCCCAAGTCCCATTCCGGCACCCGCCTGAACTGCATCGTAACAGAGTTTTAGCTGCAGTTAAACAAAAAGCTGTTTATTGAAACGCTGCAATTTATTAAAGCGCTCCATATGTGTCACTTCTGTTTCGAAGCCCGATTAGAGTACCATCCGACCGCTCATCAACCACATCGAACAGAGCGGGCGGTCGGTTGCCACCCGCGAACGTACCCCCTTCACAACCTGCCCAAAGGTCCTACAGAAGTTCTCGACAAGCCCCTCCCCCATAGCAGCAAAATAGGGGCGCCCGCATCAGCAGACGCCCGTAAAGCAAAAACGATTTATCAATAAATGGACAATACGTCTTCAGCCAAACCTCTACTTTGCCCCGTGACCCATCTCGACAACCTTGGTCAGCGATCCAAACACGCCCTCGTCGGCCACGAGCTGCGCCTCGGCACGCTGCAGCTGCACGGCAACGGCGGCAGGAGCGGTGCCGCCCTCGGTCGTGCGCGCGGCAACGATCGACGGGATGTCGAGTGCCTCGGTAATATCGCGCTCAAAGAGCGGGCTTGCCTCCTGGAACACCTCAAACGGCAGGTCCTCAAGATTGCAGCCGCGCTTCTCACACATCAGGACCAGATGGCCCACCACGGCATGCGCCTCACGGAACGGCAGGCCACGCTTGGCCAGGTAATCGGCAACATCGGTGGCGGCAAGATGACCCACACCGCACTCGCGCGCCATGGCATCCTCGTTGACGGTCCAAGTCGAAATCATACCGGCCATAACCGACAGGCACTGCATGAGCGTGTGGGCGGTATCGAGCGCGCCCTCCTTGTCCTCCTGCAAGTCCTTGTTATAGGCCAGCGGCAGGCCCTTCATGGTCACAAGCAGCTGCACCAGGTTGCCATACACA
>UQPT01000017.1:0-29909 GCA_900543045.1 uncultured Collinsella sp. | reverse complement strand
GCGGGCCCTGCGATGTCCGGTCTTCGGCGGATTACTGGCTGGGGAAAAGATGGCGCGCTTCTCGCACTTTGATGGGGCTTCGTGCTGCGGAATGCATTCAGATGGAAACCCATCGGGTCCCTTCGTCCTCGGTCTTCGGCGGATTACTGGCTGGGGGAATAATGGCGCGCTTCTCGACTTACGACTGTAGCGGCCGCGGTCCCGTTTGGGATCGCGGTTGTTTTGTTGTGGGTCAAATATGAACGTTGTGTTAATGAGTCGGTGGACGGTG
The DNA here is from genome assembly GCA_900543045.1 of uncultured Collinsella sp. Taxonomy (GTDB): domain Bacteria; phylum Actinomycetota; class Coriobacteriia; order Coriobacteriales; family Coriobacteriaceae; genus Collinsella. The sequence goes on along the minus strand of UQPT01000017.1, from coordinate 29,638 downwards.
GTGTTTTTCAGTGAGCGGCGTATCCTTCCAACGGTTTATCTAGTGTGTCAGTTGAAAGGAAGAGGGCGCTCATCATTGTTTGAATGTGAACTGCCGTTTGACCACAAAACGTTGCATCTGGAGCTCGAGGATAAGAACTTCGCGGGTGTGATGGAAGGTCATCAAAACGAGTTTAAGACCACGAAATCGCAGGAAGAGCTGGTAGAGGAGTCGCTTGCCAACCCTTATGGCTCGCCTTCGCTCGAGGAGCTTTGTGCTGGCAAGAAGGATATCGTCATCATTAGCTCCGACCATACGCGTCCCGTTCCTTCGCGTGTGACGATGCCTATTCTGCTGCATCACATCCACTCCGCTGCGCCTGAGGCGCGTGTTCGCATTCTGGTTGCTACGGGTATGCATCGTCCGTCGACGCACGAGGAGCTCGTCAACAAGTACGGCGAGGAGATCGTTGCCAACGAGGAAATCGTTATGCACGTCGCGACTGACGACAGCATGATGAAAAAGATCGGCACCCTGCCTTCTGGTGGCGAGTGCATCATCAACAAGATTGCCGCCGATTGCGATCTGCTGCTTGCCGAGGGCTTTATTGAGCCGCACTTCTTTGCCGGTTTCTCTGGTAGCCGCAAGTCCGTCCTGCCCGGCATCGCCAGCTACAAGACCATCATGTACAACCACAACGGTCAGTTTGTGAACGATTCTCATTCGCGTGCCGGCAACCTGTGCCACAACCACGTGAGCGAGGACATGTTCGCCGCCGCCGAGATGGCTCACCTTGCCTTTGTGCTCAACGTTGTGCTCAACGGCAAGCACGAGGTCATTGGCTCCTTTGCCGGCGACATCCACAAGGCGCACGAGGCTGGCTGCGAGTTCGTGAAGAGCCTTGCCGGCGTTGAGCCCGTCGAGTGCGAGATTGCCATCACCACCAACGGTGGCTACCCGCTCGACCAGAATATCTACCAGGCCGTGAAGGGCATGTGCGCTGCCGAGGCCACGCTTCCCGAGGGTGGCGTGATTATCGATGTCGCTGGTTGTGCCGACGGTCACGGCGGCGAGGGCTTCTATCACAACATCGCCGACAACGATCCGGCGGAGTTTGAGCGCGCCTGCATCGATCGTCCCAAGGACGAGACCCTGCCCGACCAGTGGACGAGCCAGATTTTCGCTCGCATCCTGGCACATCACCCCGTGATCATGGTTACCGACCTGTGCGATCACCAGATGCTCAAGGATACGCACATGACGCCGGTCAACACCCTCGAGGAGGCGCTCAAGCTCGCCTTTGAGATGAAGGGTGCCGACGCCAAGGTCGCCGTCATCCCCGATGGCCTGGGTGTTGTCGTCGCACAGCACTAGTGCGCGGCTTAAACGAATCGTTTGTAACCGATAAGAAAGATAAGGTTTTATGCTTACCAAACTCCTCTGCGAATTCGGCGCGACGGCCCTCATGATCGTCTTTGGCGTGGGCGTGCACTGCGATACCGTGCTCAAAGGCACCAAGTATCAGGGCTCCGGTCACATGTTTGCCATCACCACTTGGTCTTTTGGCATCTCGGTCTGCCTGTTTGTCTTTGGCGGCGCCGTGTGCATGAACCCGGCTATGGTGCTTGCCCAGTGCATCGTCGGCTTGGTGCCGTGGGGCAACTGCATCCCCTTTATGCTTGCCGATATGCTCGGCGGCTTTGTGGGTGCCGTAATCGCTTGGTTTATGTATGCCGATGAGTTCAAGGCTTCCGAGGGCGTCGTCGACCCCATTGCCCAGCGCAACATTTTCTCGACCAACCCCACCACCGAGGGTACCAACTATGCCCGTAACTTCTTCTGCGAGGCTATCTGCACCTTTGTGTTCATCAGCGCCATCCTTGCTGCCGCTAGCCGCGCCGGCGAGAACGTTCTGATGCTCGCCATCTGCGTCGGTCTGATTGTTTGGGCTGTTGGCATGGGCATGGGCGGCATCACCGGCTTCGCCATGAACCAGGCACGTGACCTTGGTCCTCGCATGGCCTATCAGGTGCTGCCGATTAAGAACAAGGCTGACAACAACTGGAAGTACGGCCTGCTCGTTCCTGGCATCGCTCCGTTTGTCGGTGCCGCTCTGGCCGCGCTGTTTGTGCATGGTTTCTTGGGCATGTTCTAGTTCAAGGCTACATAGTTGTCCGCTGGCCGCATGGGGTAACTTCCCAGCGCGTCCTCGGACATGCAAAAAGGCTCGCTGCGCACTTCGTGCGGCGAGCCTTTTTGCGTCCTGCGGAATGCGCTGGGAAGTTACCCCATGCGGCCAGCTGCGGGATTTTAGGCGCGTTGGAACAAGCAACCCAACGTATATATCTGAATTTGGATGGGAAGGACTTGTTGCTGTTGGGGGCGTTGAAGCGCGAGTGACACTTTGGGATGCGTAGCGGCCTGGGTTGGGGCGATGATTTGGGATGAGCTTCTTACTTAGTTGAAGAGGGGTTTTATGGCTGATAGGTAGTCTTTGGCTACGTCCTCTTTTGGGGCTTGGAAGTTGTGCCAGGCCCACCATTGGACGGTGGCTACGAAGCTTGAGGCTATGTGATGGAGGAGGAAGCTGCGGTCCATGGTGCCGGCGGGGCCTGCGGGGTCGACGGGGACGGTTTCGGCTGCCCGTGACATGATGGTCTTGCGTAAGCAGTCGGCGAAGACGCGTGAGCCGGCGCCGGCTACGAGGGCTCGTACACCCTGGCGGCGCTCCCAGAGGTTGTTGAGGATATGCTCGACCTGCACGAGTGGGTCGTCGAGCGGTGTGCCATCGTCGTCGAGGGCGTGGGTGCAGATGTCGCTCACGAGTTCGGACAGTAGGCCATCTTTGCTTTTGAAGAGGCCGTAGAACGTGGCCCGACCCACATGGGCGCGAGCGATAATGTCGCCGACGGTGATCTTGCCGTAGTCCTCTTCGCGCAGCAGCTCGGAGAACGCCGCAACGATGGCAGCGCGGCTTTTTGCCTTGCGGGCATCCATGGCTATGCGTCCGCGTCAACGAGCAGGCAGCGGAGCGTGCCGGAGCAACCCTCGTAGGGGCGCTTGCCGGCGCCGTAGCCGACGGCCTCGATGCGGTAGCGGGCCGGCAGGTGCTCGGACGTGCGCAGTGCGGCGACGATGGCGGCGCCCGTGGGCGTCACAAGCTCGCCGGCGACTGGTGCGGGCGTGAGGGCGATATTGCCCGCCTGGCACAGGTTGACGACAGCGGGGACGGGAATGGGCATGAGACCGTGGGCACAACGGATGGTACCGTGACCCTCGGAGAGCGACTCGACCACGATGTCCTCAATACCCAGGTCATCGAGGCAGATGGCGACAGAGCAGACGTCGACGATGGAATCGACGGCGCCCACCTCGTGGAACATGACGGTCTCGGGCGTTTTGCCGTGAGCCTTGGCCTCGGCAGCGGCGAGTACGGAAAAAATGGCGAGGGCGCGACGCTTGGCGCCATCGCTTAACTGCGAGCCATCGATGATGGCGGTGACGTCAGCCAAAGAACGGTGGTGATGGTGGTGGGCGTGATGGTGACCCTCGTGGCCATGGCCGTGGCCCTCATGGTCATGCTCGTGGCAGTGCTCGTGTTCGTGCTCGCCATGATCATGATGGTGGTGCTCATGCTCGTGCGTGTGCTCGGCAGCTGCTTCGTTGCCGTAGAGCCAGGCCATATCGTGATCGTGGTTCTCGAGTTCCTCTGCAAGCTGGACGTCGAAATCGCAGGCGTCGATGCCATGCTTGCTTACGCGTGTGACGGCGATCGTAAAGCCGTCGACCGGCAGCGTGGCGAGCTGCTCGCGCAGGTGCTCCTCGCTGGCGCCTAGGTCGAGCAGGGCCGCGACGGTCATATCGCCGCTGATGCCCGAGGTGCCGTCGATGATAAGCGTGTGCTGATGATTGGACATGGAATGCTCCTTAACGGGCGCAGGGCGTGCCGGCGCTCAGATGATTGATAAGACTTGCCTGGTAGGCGGCACCAAAGCCGTTGTCGATGTTGACGACCGAAACGCCGCTGGCGCAGGAGTTGAGCATGGCGAGCAGCGCGGCTACGCCACCAAAGCTCGCGCCGTAACCCACGCTGGTGGGAACGGCTATGACCGGACAGCTTACCAGGCCGCCGACAACGCTCGCCAGTGCGCCCTCCATGCCGGCAATGGCGATGACCGCCTGTGCCTGGGCAAGTTCCTCGGCATGCGCGAGCAGACGGTGCAGGCCGGCGACACCCACGTCGTAGAGGCGGTCGACCTCGTTGCCATAGAACTCGGCCGTCAATGCGGCTTCCTCGGCGACGGGCAGGTCGCTCGTACCGGCGCAGGCGACGACGATGCGTCCGTTGCCGGTAGGGGAGGGCTTGCCGCCCACGAGGGCGAGCTGTGCGTCCGGGACATATCCCAGGTCGATGCCGTTGCCAAGAAGCTCGGCGGTGCGCGCGGCTTTTTCGGCATCCAGGCGCGTGACCAGGATGCGCTCCTGGCCGGCATCGCGCAGCGCTTTGATAATGGCGGCAATCTGATCGGCGGTTTTACCGGCCCCGTAGACAACCTCGCCGGCTCCCTGGCGCACCCCGCGCGAAAGATCGAGCTGCGCAAAGCCCAAATCGGCGGTCGGAGCCGTCTGGATGCGCGTGAGGGCGTCGGCAGGGGTGACTGCTCCGCCGGCAACATCGCTCAGCAATTGCTCAAGATCTCGCTTATCCATATATGTTCCCTTCGACGGCGCAAAGTCTAGCACTCAAAGGGTATGTTTCCGAACACTAAGACAAAATTGTTCGGAAACTATAGGACAGACTGATTCACTTGTTAGATGGATTGACTAGTCGCGCAGGATGATGTCCATGGCGAGCATCAGGTTGCGTTCGTCGATGGCAAACGGGGCCGCCTCGCGCGTCTTGGGCTTGGCGCAAAACGCGATGCCCGTGCCCGCGGCCTGAATCATGGGGATGTCGTTGGCGCCGTCGCCGATCGCGACCGTGTGGGCCATATCGACGCCGCACTCAACTGCCCAATCTAGCAGCTGGATGAGCTTGGACTCCTTGGTCACGATGTCGGCCGCCAGCTTGCCGGTGAGCTTGCCGTCCACGACTTCCAGGCGGTTGGCCAGGCAAAAATCGATGCCCGCGGCGGCCACGATCTTGTCGGCGACCTCGTGAAAGCCGCCGCTTACCACGCCGACCTTCCAGCCCTTGCTGTGCGCTGAGCGCACAAGCTCCAACGCGCCGGGGGTAAATGTCACGCGCTCAAAGGTGCGCTCGAACACGCTCTCGTCCAGGCCGGCGAGCAGCCCCACGCGCTCCTCGAGCGCCTGCTTAAAGTCAAGCTCGCCGCGCATGGCGCGTTCGGTGATCTGTGCCACCTGCTCGCCCACGCCGGCCTCTTCGCCCAACAGGTCGATGACCTCCTGGTTGATGAGCGTGGAGTCGATATCCATAACGATGAGGCGTGCAGTCATGGCGGGCCTTTCCGAGTGCTGTTTTATTGGGCATATTGTCGCACGTGACGAGCACGGGCGGGTGCCGCGGTGCGTCAATTGTTTCGTCTCCGTCAAGTCTTTGGGCAGGAGCCACTTTTTCGCGGCACATCAGCACAGGTGCGATAAGATAGAACGCCATGTCTGGCTGCGCGGTTTACGCAGGCCGGGCAAATCTGTACGACGCCGCCCGGAACGACACGGGGCGGCACAGATCCATAAAGGAGGATCACTGGTATGAGCCAGACCCGTCCCATCGACGAGCATTCCATGCACACCCGTACCTGCGGCGAGCTTCGCCGCGAGAACGTGGGCGAAGAGGTCACCCTCACCGGTTGGGTGAGCCGTCGCCGCGACCACGGCGGCCTTATCTTCTGCGACCTTCGCGACCGCGAGGGCATTACGCAGCTCACCTTCGACCCCGAGCACTCCGACGGCGACGCCTTTAAGATTGCCGAGACTATGCGTCCCGAGTGGCCCATCAAGATCCATGGCGTCGTGCGCGCCCGTGGCGAGGAGACCACCAACACCAAGCTCGCGACCGGCGAGATCGAGGTCCTGACCGATCATGCCGAGGTGCTCAACACTTCCGTCACCCCGCCGTTCCAGATCGAGGACGGCATCGAGACCAGCGAGGACACCCGCCTGCGCTATCGCTATCTGGACCTCCGTCGTCCCGAGATGATGGCCAACCTCAAGCTGCGCTCCGACTTTACCTTTGCCATTCGCGAGGCGCTGCACAACCGTGAGTTCATGGAGGTCGAGACGCCCTCCCTGTTCAAGTCCACGCCCGAGGGCGCCCGCGACTTCATCGTCCCCAGCCGTATCCAGCCGGGCAACTTCTACGCCCTGCCGCAGTCCCCGCAGCTCCTGAAGCAGCTGCTTATGGTCGGTGGCGTCGAGCGCTACTACCAGGTTGCCAAGTGCTTCCGCGACGAGGACCTGCGTGCCGACCGTCAGCCCGAGTTCACCCAGGTCGATATCGAGATGTCCTTCGTGGACCAGAACGACGTCATGAGCGCGCTCGAGGAGGTCCTGGCCGATGCCTTCGGCCGCATGGGCGTCGAGATGCCCACGCCGCTGCGTCGCATGAACTACTGGGAGGCCATGGACACCTATGGCTCCGATAAGCCCGATACCCGCTATGGCATGCACCTGGTCGACCTGACCGACATCTTTGCCAACTCCAAGTTCAAGGTCTTTGCGACTGCCGCAAACGAGGAGGGCTCTGTCGTCAAGGCCATCAACGCCAAGGGTGCCGGTGCCTGGGCTCGCGCCAAGATCGACAAGCTCGCCGGCGTGGCCTCCACGTTTGGCGCCAAGGGCCTTGCCTGGATCGCCTTCCGCGAGGACGGCTCCATTAACAGCCCCATCGTCAAGTTCTTCTCGGACGAGGAGATGGCTGCCCTGCGCGAGCGCATGGACGTCGAGCCCGGCGACCTTGTGATGTTCGCCGCCGGCCCGCGCCTGCTCTCCGACGAGATCCTGGGCGGCATGCGTTCCCACATGGCCAATGCGCTCGAGGTCAAGCGCGAGGGCCACGACTTCCTGTGGGTCGTCAACTTCCCGCTGTTCCACTGGGACGAGGATCGCAAGGCCTATGCTGCCGAGCACCAGCCCTTCACCCTGCCGACCGAGACCGACATCGCCAAGATCGAGGCCGACCCGCTGGCAGCCGGTTCCTGCACCTACGACTTTGTCATGGACGGCTTTGAGGCCGGCGGCGGCGGTATGCGTATCCACAACGCCGAAATGCAGATGTCCATGCTCAAGCTCCTAGGCTTTACCGAGGAGCGCGCCGAGTCGCAGTTCGGCTTCCTCATGGAGGCTCTCAAGTTTGGTGCGCCCCCGATGGGCGGCTTTGCCCTGGGCCTGGACCGCGTGTGCATGCTGCTCACCGGCTCCGACTCCATCCGCGACGTCATGGCGTTCCCCAAGACGGCCAGCGGCTCCGACCTCATGTCGGGCGCCCCGAGTGCCGTTTCCGGCGCCCAGCTCAAGGACGTCAGCCTGCGCTTGATGTAGGCGAGCGGCCACAAATTGCTTGCAACGAGGGAAGGACGTGTGCCTTCCCTCGTTTTTTATGCGCGGGCGTTGCGAGGGCATAGGTTGACCGGACGTGGCGGAAACTGTGTCCCAGAATCTGCGTCCAGAACGGGTCACGCTTTCCCAAAGGGGGTCCTCTGGGAAAGCGCGACCCAGAATTCGGCAAAATAATGGGACACAGTTTCCGCTTGAGCTGCCTAACGGAAACTGTGCCCCAGAATGAGCACTCAAAACGGGGCAAGCTTTCCGCAACAACTGTCTGGCGGAAAGCCTGCCCCAGTTTCTTATAGCGAGTCTCTCTGGATCAGCTGCATGTGCATCACGGAGGTGGTGGGCTCGGCACCCTTGATCATGTCGAGCGCAATGTTGGCGGCCATGTGGCCTTCTTCGCGCAGGGGCTGGCGGACGGTCGTGAGCGCGGGGACGCAGCACGCCGCAATCTCGTGATCGTCGAAGCCGACGACAGAAACGTCCTCCGGAACGGATAGGCCTGCCTCGTTGAGTGCGGTGATGACGCCAGCCGCGATACGGTCCGATCCGCAGAGCACGCCATCGAAAGCAATCTTGCGCGCGAGGATCTGGTGCATGGCCTGATAGCCGTCTCCGCTGTTCCAGCCGGTATAGATAACGTTTGCGCCTGGGAGCTCTTCGCCCAGGACGGTGCGGTAGCCGCGCAGGCGGTCGACAACAGCGGGGTTGTCTTGCGGTCCCAACACGGCGACGATATCTTTGCGCCCGCGCTCTTTCATAGCGAGTGCCGCAAAGCGTCCACCCTCTTCGTCGTCAGAGTAGACTGTCGAGAACACATCGCGATAGGGGTGGCCCTCGAGCTGGCCGCACAACACGGTGGGTACGCCCAGCTCGCGCAGCACCTCGAGCAGCTCGCTGCCCTTGTAGGGGGAGACGTCGATCACGGCGTCGAACGAGCGGCGCTCAAAGTGCTCGCGTGCGCGGTTGCGCTCATGCGTAGAAGACGCCTGCAAGATAACGGGCAGATAGGACGACTCCGACAGTTCCTCGGTAATGCCGCTCAAAAATTCGCTATAGGTGGGGTCGCTGAAGAGCTCACTCAGGGGCTCGGTCACGAGCACGGCGATGATTTCCGTGCGCCCGACAGCGAGCGCTCGGCCGCGAGCGTTGGGGACAAAATTGACTTTCTTGGCCGCCGCACGGACGCGCTTTTTGGTTTCCTCGCTAATGCGGGGCGAATCGTTGAGGGCGCGCGATGCTGTGGAGCGCGACACGCCGGCAGCTGCGGCAACCTCGGCAAGCGTAGGTGCGGTGCGAACTGGTTGGGTCATGGCGTCTCCTGGAAAATGCGGTCGATGTTGTCACTGATACGGGCTAATGCGGATACAGCTTACTATAGTGCACCTGAACAGCGTTCATGATATCCGGTGACAGGTGTCGTTTTGCAACCAAGCCGCAATCGAATACGTCTCGTGTGGCTGAGATATCAGCGGGCGTGGCGGTTGCCTACGAGCTTAAGAACGATGTTTTGCGTTGGGTTTCGATATTCAGGGTGACATAAGTGTCGCGGTTGTACAACCGGTTGCACCGTTAATCCGGCCAAATCGACCGTTCAGCGGACAACCGGTTGCACAGTTTTTTGCATCGCCCGTAAGATAAGGACAACCGGTTGCACAAGAATCACTACGATGACGAAGGAGCATCACCATGGACGCCATTAACGATTGGGAAAACCAAGCGCTCACCCACAGGAACCGCCTGGCACCCCATGCGTACTTTATGGGTTATGAGACCGCCGATCTCGCCGCTACGTACAGCCGCGAGCTGTCGCGCGGGTTTGTCCAGCTGTCTGGCTCGTGGCAGTTCCGCCTCTTTGAGGGCCCTGCTGCCGTCTCCAACGAGGAGCTCTCCACGTACAAGTCCGAGTGGGATCACGTGGAGGTTCCGCACCTGTGGCAGGTAGACGGCTATGGCAACCTTGCCTATACCGACGAGGGTTTCCCGTTTCCGGTGGATCAGCCGTTCGTTCCCTCCGACGACCCCACGGGCGTCTACCAGCGCATCGTCAACCTTCCCGCCGTTCCTGCCGGCGCCCGCGAGATCATTCGCTTCGACGGCATCGAGAGCTATGGCGAGCTGTACGTCAACGGCCAGTTTATCGGCATGACCAAGGGTTCGCGCCTGTCTGCCGAGTTCGACGTGACCGACGCGCTCGTCGAGGGCGACAACCTGTTTGCGGTCAAGGTCCTGCAGTACAGCGATGGCAGCTATATCGAGGATCAGGACATGTGGTGGGCTTCGGGCATCTTCCGCGATGTGTACCTTATGCAGCGTCCCGCCGCGCACCTGGTCGACTTTAGGTTCCGCACGCACCGCGAGGGCGATGCCGCTCTGATCGCGCTCGATACGGTGGCCGAGGGCGCTACCCGCGTCGTGTTTACGCTCAGCGATGGCGAGAACGTGGTCGCTACGGGCGAGTGCGTCGACGGCCATGCCGAGTGCAGCGTTGCCGATGCCCACTTCTGGAACCCCGAGGACCCCTTCCTCTATGACCTTACGTTTGAGGTCTACGACGGTGACGAGGTCAGCGAGTACGTTCCGCATCGCCAGGGCCTTGCCGAGGTGACGGTCGAGGGCAATCATATCTACCTCAACGGCACCTACTTTAAGATGCATGGCGTCAACCGCCACGATCACGACGATCACAAGGGCCGCGCCGTGGGCCTCGATCGCATGCGCCGTGACCTGGAGCTCATGAAGCGACACAACATCAACGCGGTGCGCACCTCTCACTATGCCAATGACCCGCGCTTCTACGAGCTGTGCGATGAGTATGGCATCATGCTGGTCGCCGAGACCGATATGGAGAGCCACGGCTTCGAGAATATCGGCAACATCGCTCTGGTCACCGACGACCCGGCATGGGAGCCGGCCTACGTCGACCGCGTCGAGCGCCTGGTGATGCAGGAGCGCAACCACGCCTGCATCATTATGTGGTCGATGGGCAATGAGAGCGGCTATGGCTGCAACATCCGCGCGATGTACGCCAAGGCTCACGAGCTCGACGGTCGTCCGGTCCACTACGAGGAGGATCGCAACGCCGATACCGTCGACGTCATTTCCACGATGTACTCCCGTGTGTCGCAGATGAACGACTTTGGTGAGCATCCGTTCCCCAAGCCGCGCATCAACTGCGAGTACGGCCACTCCATGGGCAATGGCCCCGGAGGCCTGTCCGAGTACCAGGAGGTCTTCGATCGCTGGGATTGCATCCAAGGCCAGTTTATCTGGGAATGGTGCGACCACGGTTTGGCTGCTGTGACCGAGGACGGCGTTGCTTACGATATGTATGGTGGCGACAACGGCGATTACCCCAACAACAGCAACTTCTGCATCGATGGCATGGTGTTCCCTTGGCAGCAGCCGAGCCCGGGCCTCACTGAGTATGGCCAGGTCATCTGCCCGGTTCGCATGGCTTATGACACCGAGGCGGGCGAGCTGACCGTCACGAACAAGCGCTGGTTTACTACCCTCGAGGATGTCTGCCTGTCGGCGGAGACCCTGGTAGACGGCGATGTAGTGTGCCGCAAGACGCTTATGCCCGGCGCGGTGGCTCCCGGCGAATCCGTCCAGCTGCCACTGGTGATTCGCGAGGCCGCGGTAGGCGAGACCCTGCTGACCGTGTGCGCCTACACCATGGCGGCTCACGCCTGGTGCGAGCCGATGTTCCAGCTGGGCGCAAGCCAGTTTGCCATCGCAAACCATCCGGCGCCGGCCATCGCCGCCCCCGCTCGTCCTGAGCTTACGGTCGAGGAGACCGAGCAGGAGATCCGCATTCACTCCCTCAACGGCGAGCTGACCTTCAGCAAAGTCAACGGTACCGTGAGCGAGTGGAAGGCATCCGGCCGCGACGTAATGGCCTCTGGTCCCCAGGTTGGTTTTTGGCATCCGCTCGTCGACAACCACGCTCAGGAGTATGACTCCCTGTGGAAGGACAACTTCATCGATGTGATGCAGACGTCTACCCGCAAGGTTTCTTGGAAGCAGGACGGCAATGCGGTCGTCGTTACCGTGAGCCAGCGTATCGCTCCTCCCGTCCGCGCGTTCGGCATGCGCGTCGAGCTCGTCTACACCGTGCTTCCGAGCGGTCGCGTCGACCTCAAGGTTTCCGGCGAGCCCTACGGCGATTACTCGGATATCATCCCGCGCATCGGCATCTCCTTCGAGGTCCCCGGTTGCAATCGTGCCGTCGAGTGGTATGGCCACGGCCCGGGCGAGAACTATCCGGACTCGCTGCGCGCCAACCCGGTCGGTCATTACCGCACTACGGTCGACGACATGTTCACGCCCTACGTTATGCCTCAGGACTGCGCCAACCGTGAGGGTACCCGCTGGGTTGCCCTGCGCTCCAGTCACGGTGACGGCGTGTTGGTGACTCGTCCGGCTGATGCCGCCTCCAACCCGTTCTCGTTCTCGGCATGGCCCTATAGCTGCGAGGCAATCGATAACGCCAAGCACGTCTACGACCTTGTCAAGGGCGATACGGTCACGGTCAACATCAACGACCAGCTGCTCGGCCTTGGCTCGAACTCTTGGGGTTCCGAGGTACTCGATTCCTACCGCACCCGTTTTGAGAGCTTCAGCTTTGAGGTGTCCCTGCGACCGCTGACGTCTGCCGATCTGGCTCAGGCGCTGGCACCCATTAAGGAGGCATAAGTCATGCACGTCTTTAACTCGCGCGCCGACTTCGACGCTCAGATGAAGTCTGTCAAGAAGTGGATGCGCACCGGCCAGGCGCTCGATGGTGTTGCCGACCTGCAGCACGACGTGGCGTACTCCATCGGCGACTCGTTGGTGTACTGGTGGGTGAACGCCCACGAGGCAGCTACCGCCGATCTGGTCGGTCACCGTCGCTACCATGCCGTGCTCGCCCCGCTCGATGGCGACCTGACCGTCGAGGTGGCTTCCAAGACGGATCTTACCTGCACGCGCGCCTACAGCGATATCGACGATCGCGAGCGCTTTGAGGGTACGGGGGAGACCGTGACGATTCCCGCCGGCGGCGTTGCCGTCGTCGAGATCGACGAGGCCTACCGTGTCGTGGCCGATGCCGCGGATCCCCGCGTCGTGGTACTGCACGTGACGGTTGAAGGTTATTCCTTCCCCAACAAGTAGTATTCGTCCGTTTGGACGTTTGCTTCGCGCCGTTAAGGGGGATGGCTTTGTTGACTCCCTTTTCCCCATTCCCCTTAGCAGGTGCGCCGTCCACGATTGCGCTTGCAGTCCGGACGGTTTTAGATGAGATATAACGGATGATTGGGAGGGCTTATGAGCTCTGAAAAACGAGGAACGATCGGTTCGTTCGCTCTGCTGGGCATGACGGTCGCCGCCGTGTTCGGTATCAAGAACATCATCAACAACAACGCGGCCATCGGCTTGGCAGCTGCGCCGTCGTTCTTCTTCGCCACGCTTTTGTACTTTGTCCCCTATACCCTGGTTACCGCTGAGTTCGTCGGCCTCAACAGGGACTCCGAGTCTGGCGTGTACGCATGGGTTAAGACCTCGATGGGTGGTCGCTGGGCGTTCCTGACGGCATTTAGCTACTGGTTCGTTAACCTGTTCTACTTTGCGTCCGTCCTGCCCAACGTCATCATTTACGCGAGCTACGTGTTCTTTGGTGCCAATGCCGAGCTCTCGCAGCTGTGGATCACCATTATCGAGATCGTCGTCTTTGCTATCGCCACGTGGGTTTCGACCAAGGGCGCTAAGTGGATCGGCTCCATTTCCTCCTTCGGCTCGACCGCGGCTCTCGGCCTGACTGCCGTGTTCATCTTGCTGTCCCTGGCTGCTGCCTTTGGCGGCGTCGAGTTCGCTACGGCTCCTACCCCCGCTAACATGGCTCCCGACATGAGCAACTTCGCAACTATGTGGGGCTTCTTCGGTACGCTTGCCTGGATCATCCAGGGCGTTGGCGGCGCTGAGTCTGTCGGCGTGTTCCTTAACGACCTTAAGGGCGGCGTCAAGGCCTTCGTGCGCACCGTCGTTATCGCCGGCCTGACCATCGGCCTTCTGTACGCAGGCGCTTCGCTGCTGGTCAACCTGTTCATTCCCGAGGGCGGCGTTGCCATCTCCACCGGTATCTTCGACGTATTCGGCGCTGTCTTTGCCCACTTTGGCATTCCCATGGAAGTGTCCACGCGCGTCATTGGCCTGATCCTTCTCGCTGCCACGCTGGGCTCCCTCATGATGTGGACCTCTGCTCCCATCAAGGTCTTCTTCACCGAGATCCCCAAGGGCGTCTTTGGTAGCAAGATCGTCGAGCTCAACGAGCACGGCATTCCCGCCCGCGCCGCTTGGCTGCAGTTCGCCATCGTCGTCCCCATCCTGATCATCCCGGCCTTGGGCTCTGGTAACCTCGACGACCTGCTCATGATCGTCACCAACATGACGGCTGCCACTGCTCTGCTCCCGCCGCTGCTGATCCTGCTTGCCTACTTTATGCTGCGCAAGAACTTCGACGCCGCTCCCCGTGACTTCCGCATGGGCTCGCGCAGCTTTGGTCTGGTCGTTGCCGCATTCCTGCTTGTGGTCTTCTGCTTTGTGCTTGTCTGCGGCACCATCCCGCTCGATCAGCCGCTGTGGCTGACGCTGGTCTACAACGTTGGCGGTGTAGTTGTCTTCCTGGGCCTTGCCGTGATGTGGTACAACCGCTATATCAACCGCCTGCGCGAGACCGATCCCGAGGCCGCCGAGAGCGAGCTGCGCCCCTCCGTCCTCGACATGATGGAGTAGCGGCTAGGATTAATCTACGGCTGTGGAATAAATCGGTTCCCTTTCCTAAGGAGGGGCCTTACGAGGCCCCTCCTTTTGTGTTTTGGGGCATGGTTTTGGACCCCGTGGTCAAAAAATGCCAAATATGAGTACTGTTGTAAAAGAGGTGTCATATTTTTCGGCCTGTTCTGAGCAAAAACGGGCTCAAAATCAATTTATATAACCCCCCCCCTTAAAGGGCGTTTGACGGCTTTCAACCTCTTCGAATCGCTCAAAGGAGGCAATTTGCTCTCGATTTTGCTGCTACTAAATTGGTGACAGTACTCATATTTGCCACTTTTTGCCCACGAGGTGTTCAGAGGAGCTCTCGACAAGCATCTAACGCTACAATAACTACCACGTGGCTGGGTTTGCCGGCCGAATGTGCGATGCCGTGGGAGGGGACATGGTCGAGTTTACAAAGACGATTAAAGATCCGTTGGGACTACATGCCCGCCCGGTTGCGCTGCTCTATGACATCATTGCCAAGCATCGTAGCGACGTGTCAGTCAGTATCGGCGATCGCCACACCGACGGCCGCGACGTTATGGGCCTCATGGCCCTCTACGGTGAGTGCGGCGAGGATATCGTGTTCCGCGTTTCGGGCGTGGATGAGGCCTCCTGCGTTACGTCGATTAGAAATCTCTCACTCTAAGCATGATGGGGCGTGGTAAAGGATGGTCCTTTGCCGCGCCTTTTTGTTTTGTTTCATATAGGAAACTTTTTCGAAAAACTGAACAGGACCCTTTCCAAAAAGTTAACCACGTGCTAGTTTACTAAAGCGAACATAGACGTGGTTAACTTTTATCGCGTCGATGTTGAGGACGAACTGACGTTAGGAGCCACTCATGTCTTGCGGACCGCAGATGCCGGCCATGCCGCTTTCGATGGTAAAAGCGGGCGAAACCGTGCGCGTGTCTCGTGTAAAGGGCAATGAGGACATGAAGCACCACCTCAAGGACCTCGGCTTTGTCGAGGGCAACGAAATCCACGTGGTGAGCTCGAGTGGCGCCAATATCATCGTCACGGTGCTGGGCGCACGCTTTGGCATCGATTCCAAGGTTGCCATGCACATCATGACCGTCGGTTAGTCCGCAGCATTTAAAAACTGAAAGGGGGACAAGTAAATGAAGACGTTGGGTGACGTTAAGGTGGGCGAGAGCTCTACCATCGTCAAGCTTCACGGTGAGGGCGCGCTTCGCCGCCACCTTATGGACCTGGGGCTCATCAAGGGCACTTCGTTCAAGGTCGTAAAGGTTGCACCGCTCGGAGATCCGGTCGAGATCAACGTGCGTGGCTACGAGCTCTCCATCCGCAAGGAGGAGGCGGCCGTCGTCGAGGTCCAGTAAGGGCCGGCGGCACATATTTCTGCAGATAAAGTTAGGTTTTTCTAACTTAATGCAGCAACTTTGAAGCACATTATCCAGCCTGCGCGGAGAAAGCAGCGCGGGCACACAAGGAAGAAGGATTGAATGGCGGATTCTCAGATCCATGTCGCGCTGGCGGGTAACCCCAACTGCGGCAAGACCACGCTTTTCAACCTGATCACCGGCGCCAACGGCTACGTTGGCAACTGGCCCGGCGTCACGGTTGAGAAAAAGGAAGCCAAGCTCCTAAGCGACAAGAACGTCACGATTACGGACCTCCCCGGCATCTACTCGCTTTCCCCCTATAGCCCCGAGGAGCAGTGCTCGCGCGATTACCTCATGAGCGGCGAGCCCGATGTCGTCGTCCAGGTGGTCGATGCCACCAACCTCGAGCGCAACCTGTACCTGGCGCTTCAGGTTATCGAGACCGGCCTGCCCGTGGTCGTCGCCCTCAACATGGCCGACTTGGTCGAGAAGAACGGCGATAAGATCGACACGGACAAGCTCTCCAAGAAGCTCGGCTGCCCGGTTATGATGATCTCGGCCCTTAAGAACAAGGGCATCACGGAGCTGTTCGAGCAGGTCAAGAAGTCCGCTGCTTCCAAGGGCCAGGTGCCGGAGCACAAGTTCGACTCCTCCATCGAGGACGTTCTGGACCACATCGAGAACAACCTTCCGGCGAGCGTTCCCGCCAACAAGCGCCGCTATTACGCCGTCAAGCTGTTCGAGCGTGATGCAGACGCCTGCAAACTCATCAACCTCACCAAGGAGAAGGCCGCTCGCGTGGAGCAGCTGGTCGCCCAGTGCGAGCAGGACTGCGACGACGATGCCGAGTCCATCATCACCGGTGAGCGCTACGGCGTCATCGCGCACATCATCGATGAGTGCCTCACTAAGGCTCCGGCTAAGATGAGCACCTCCGAGAAGATCGACCGCGTGGTTACCAACCGTATCCTGGGCCTGCCGATCTTTGTGGTCATCATGTTCTGCGTGTACTACATCGCCGTTTCCACCCTGGGCGGCACGGTGACCGACTTCACCAACGACCAGCTCTTCGGCACCGACGGCTGGTACGTGCTCGGTCAGGGTCGCGACGCCTATGACGCAGCTGTTGAGGCTGCGGGCGACAACGCCGACTCGGTCGATCCAGCACAGTACGGCCCCTATGTCCCGGGTATCACCACCGCGGTGCATGACGCTCTCGTGGCGGGCGGTACCGAGGACGGTGGCCTCGTCGATTCGCTGGTCTGCGACGGCATCGTGGCTGGCATCGGCGCCATCATGGGCTTCGTCCCGCAGATGTTCCTGCTCTTTGTGATGCTGTCCTTCCTGGAGGACTGCGGCTACATGGCCCGCGTCGCCTTCATCATGGACCGCGTGTTCCGCCGCTTTGGCCTGTCCGGTAAGTCCTTTATCCCCATGCTCGTGTCCTCGGGCTGCGGCGTCCCCGGCGTCATGGCCACCAAGACCATCGAGAACGAGAAGGACCGCCGCATGACGGTCATGACCACCACGTTTATTCCCTGCGGTGCCAAGCTGCCGATCATCGCCCTGCTCATGGGTTCCATCATCGGCGATTCTTCCACCACCGCCGCATGGATCAGCCCGCTGTTCTACTTCTTGGGCGTCTTTGCCGTCATCGCCTCGGGCCTCATGCTCAAGAAGACCAAGCTCTTCGCCGGTCGCCCGACGCCGTTCGTTATGGAGCTTCCCGCCTATCACTTCCCGGCAATCCGCTCTTGGGCGCTGCATGTATGGGAGCGCTGCTGGGCCTTTATCAAGAAGGCCGGCACGGTCATCTTTGCGTCCACCGTCGTCGTTTGGTTCCTCTCCAACTTTGGTAGCTACAACGGCGCCTTTGGCTACCTGCCTTCCATGGAGGGCATCCCCGAGGAGTTCATGGATTACTCCGTGCTTGCCATGTTCGGCAACCTGGTCGCTTGGATCTTCGCCCCGCTCGGCTTTAGCACCTGGCAGGCCACCGCACTGACCGTCTCGGGTCTCGTTGCCAAGGAGAACGTTGTCGCCACCGCCGGCTCGCTGCTGTCCGTTGCCGACGCCGGCGAGACCGACCCGAGCCTGTGGACCGCGTTTGCGGCTATGTTCCCGACCATGGGCGCTTGCGTCGCCTTTGGTGCCTTCAACCTGCTGTGCGCTCCGTGCTTTGCCGCTATCGGCACCATCCGTAACCAGATGAACTCCGGTAAGTGGACCGCGATTGCCATCGGCTACGAGTGTGCCTTTGCTTGGGTCATCGGCCTGTTCATCAACCAGTTCTATAACCTGCTTGTTCTTGGGCAGTTTGGTATCTGGACGGTTGTGGCCATCGTGCTGCTGGCTGCGATGCTCTTCCAGATCTTCCGTCCCATGCCCAAGCATGCTTGGACCGACGAGGACGAGACCAACACCTCTTCCGCCGCAGTTTCCGCTTAAGTCCAAATAAGGATTAGCCCCTTTCCACGAGCCCGGGTGTCCCAGTGACACTCGGGCTTTTTGGTGCAATGGGGGACAGATTGCTTTGCTCCAGAAGTAAGATGTGGCGTTTTCGCAGATAAAACCGACCAAAACAAACCTGTCCCTTTTTGGCAGGTGGAAGATGGGGTAAAGTAAGTGGTGGTTAACTAGAGGAGGCTTACTATGGCACCTATCGATATTGTTGTGTTGGCTGTTATCGGCATTGCGTTTGTCGCCGTGTGTGTGCGTATCTACCGAAAGGGCACCTGCGCCGACTGCGCCCAGGGTGGCGTTTGCACGGGGCATTGCTCCAACAAAAAGACGTGCGCCGCACTTAAGGGCGTGGACAAAATCGCCGAAGACTTGGGCCGCGGGATCAAATAAGGCCCGGACATCAAAGCGCCCCGCGAGCATTCGTTCGCGGGGCGCTTTGCGCATTTGGACGCGAGCGCGGCGAGTTGAAGAGTAATTTTGGGCATCGTTAAATCAGTTGCGGTGAAATGCGGACTGTTTTGGCTGTCAAAGGCCTTATCTACTCCGTATTCCACCGCAACTTTTTGTGGGGTGGGCTAGAGACGCTGCATGCGGTACCCGACGCCCATGTGCGTCTGAATCATCTTGGGGTGAGAGGGGTCTGCCTCGATCTTCTTGCGCAGGGTGCGCATGAACACGCGCAGGCTCGCCAGATCGCTGTCCCAGCTCGTGCCCCATATCTCGCGGGTGATGAAGGTGTGGGTGAGCACCTTGTCGACGTTTTTCGCCAGAAGGACGAGCAATTTGTACTCGGTTGGGGTGAGCGAGAGCTCGCGTCCGTCTTTCGTCGCGTATCCCGCGGCGTAGTCGATATGCAGCGGACCGTTGTCGAACGTGCTCGCTTCTGTCGACTCGCTCGACGCCATCGAGGAGCGCCTCAAATTCGCACGGACGCGCGCGAGCAACTCATCCACAGAAAAGGGCTTGGTGAGGTAGTCGTCTGCCCCTGCGTCAAGTGCTGCAATCTTGTCGGAATCTTCGGTGCGCGCCGAAATGACGATAATGGGGACTGCCGACCAGCTTCGGATCTTCGTGATGACCTCGATACCGTCAATGTCGGGAAGGCCGAGGTCGAGCATGATGAGGCTGGGGCCGTGCGACACCGCATCCATGATGGCGGCCTGGCCGTCGCAAACCTTGCTCACGACATAGCCGTGGAGGTCAAGCGCGGTCGAAACGAGGTTTTGAACGGTCAGGTCATCTTCGACCAGGAGGATGCGTGGCTTAGCGGCATTATTCATGAATCTCGATCTCCTCAGCGGGCAGGGTAAAACGGAAGACGGCCCCATGGGGGTGGTTGTCGCGAACTTCGATGACGCCGCCATGCGCCTCCACGATGGAGCGGCAGAGCGACAGCCCAAGGCCGATGCTTCGACGCGAATCCACGGGCCGCGTATTGCTTGAGGTGAAGAAGCGCTCAAAGATATGAGGCTTGTCGCAGTCTGCCACACCCGGCCCATCGTCTGCGACGTCCACCACGACGAACGCACCCTCGCGACGTGCGCTGATGGTGACAGTCGAGTCCTCGGGCGTGTATTTGAAGGCGTTCATGATGAGATTCGTAAGCACCTGCATGATGAGATGGACGTCAATGCGTACCAGCAGGATGTCGTCAGTGTGCTCGATGGTGACGGTACGTCCATGCGATGCTTGGGCGGCATGGCTGAGGGCGGCCTCGATGACCTCGTCGATGAGCTCGGATGTGAAGTTGAGGTGAATGGTGCCGTCCTCGACGCGTGTGATGGCGAGGAGGTTCTCCACGGTATCAATAAGCCAGAGGGAGTCATCGTAGATGGCATCGGCAAGATCGCAGCGCTGTTCGAGGCTGAGCCTCTCGTCGCTCTTCCGAAGGATTGCCGCAGATCCGGATATAGCCGTGAGGGGTGTCCTCAAATCGTGGCCGATGGAGCGCAAAAGGTTGGCGCGCAGCTGCTCGTTTTTCGCCAAGACCGCAGCCTCTTCGCGCTCTTGCGCCGCTCGGTCACTTTCGAGCGCCAAGGCGCATTCACCTACGATAGATAGGACGATCGAATGCTCGAAGGCTTCGGTCTCGCGCCCCTCCAGGGCGATGCCGATGACACCGAATACCTTGTCGCCGGTGCGAACCGCGAGGTAGAGACAGCGCGCCTCAGGCAGGGTCCGCGTGCTTGCGCCCGCGCGCTTGTTGTTGGTGAAGGTCCAGGTTGCAACGGCGCGCTCGTAGTCGGTGAGCAGCGACGCGGATCGGTTTTCGGTGCCAGCGGACTCATAGAGCGCCTTGCCGAGCGTGCCGTGTTCGGCGGGGTAGAAGACCACGTCGAGTTTTAGCAGTTTGACGAGTTGGTTCATGGCGACGCGGGCGCACTCCTCCGCGCTATGGGCTTGCTGTAAGAGCTGGTTCGTTTCGAGGAGTACGCGCGTTTTGAATGCGTTCTCGGCGGAGGTACGGGCATTGTCGGCGATGCGCGCAGTTAACTCGCCGGCGACCATAGCGGTAGCGAACATGATGCCGAACGTGACCAGATAGCTTCGGTCGTAGCTGGCGAGCGAAAACAGAGGCGTGACGAAGCAGAAGTTGTAAAGCACTACAGAGAGCACGCTCGATACGATCGTGCAGATACGCCCCGTCGTGGTGACGGCGGTCAGCAGGGCCGTGAGGATATAGAGGGATATGATGCTGGAATCGGCAAATCCCAGATGGCGGAAAGCCGTGCCGATCGCCGTGGCGACAAGAGAGAGGGCCAGCGTGCGAAGCACGTTTCGGCTGCTGGGCGGCTGCAGAGCGAGCGCATGGCGGCGTCCTTTGGGTCGGGAGGGCGGAGTCGACTGGTCTGGAATGATGTAAATGTCGAGGTTCGGGGCGAATGCTATGAGCTGTTCTACGAGAGATTTGCGGCCAAAGAGGGCCTGACGGACGCTGCTGTGCTCGCCCGTGCGCCCCATGACGATCTTCGAAATACCCGACAGGCGCGCGAACTCGGAGATCTGAAACGCGACGTCGTCGCCATAGACGGTTTCCATATGTGCTCCGAGCTGCTCGGCTAGGGCGATATTGGCTGCAAGCTTGGCGCGCTCATCATCGCTCATGGCTTGCGTGCGCGGGCTTTCTACGAACAGGGCGACGAGCTCGCTGCGAAACGCTTTCGCCATGCGTGCGGCGGCACGGACGATGCGGGGATTGGTCGGCGCCGGGGAGACACAGACTAAGATACGCTCCTTGGTGTAGTAGTCACGGTTTCCCAGCACGCGTGCGGCGTCTGTGAGGTGGCCGGTGCGATCGGCGCAGCGGCGCAGCGCGATTTCTCGGAGTGCGGTGAGGTTTTCGACGGTAAAAAAATGCTGTTGCGCTCGGTCGGCTTGTGCGGGACGGTAGACGAGGCCGGCGCGAAGGCGCTCAAGTAGGTCTTCGGGCTCTATGTCGACGAGCTCGACCTGGTCGGCATCATCGAAGATACGGTCGGGGATTCGTTCGCTCACGACAACGCCGGTGATGGATGCAACCATGTCGTTTAGGCTCTCGATATGCTGAACGTTTACGGTCGTATAGACGTCGATGCCCGCATGTAGAAGTTCCTCGACGTCTTGATAGCGTTTGTCGTGGCGAGACCCCGGCGCATTCGTATGGGCGAGCTCGTCGACAAGGATGAGCTGAGGGGCGCGCTCGATAGCCACATCTAGATCGAACTCGCTGAGCGCAATGCCGTTGTGCTCGATGAGTTTACAGGGCACGTTCTCAAGCCCTTGTGCAAGATGGGCAGTTGCCGGACGTTCGTGCGGCTCGATGTATCCCGCGACGACGTCGACACCTCGCCGCTTGGCGGCGTGGGCGGCTTGAAGCATCGCATAGGTTTTGCCTGCGCCAGCAGCGTAGCCAAAGAAAATTTTGAGGTGTCCCCGGCTGGTTCGAGCGTCATCGGCGGCCTCGTCTTTCTCAATTGCCTTGAGGATGAGGTCTGGATTGACGCGAGTGTCCGATGCGTCGCGCTGCATAGCGTAGCCTTTCTGAAGCGTTGTCCATGCGTGCATACGCGGTGAGGACGCCACTGTATGCTCGCGAGGTCGAGTATAGGCGCACTGCAGCCGCAATAGTGCTTTCTACCTGCATCTTTACGGCATCTTAAGGTCGTGAGCCCCAGCCCTCACGCCTCTTTAACACCTAGAAGCGTTTACTGTCCCCAGACGCTTGCGAGGGCAGGCGTCCGAGACATCGGACCGCGCGTGAAAGGGGCGGTAATGGACATCCTCATTCCCATTATCGGAGTCGTCTGCATTGGACTCCTTATCTATTACATCTACATTCTGATGAGGAGTGATTCGTAAACTATGGACGCTGCGATTCAGTACATCTTGTACTTTGCCGTGCTCGTCGTCCTGGCCGTTCCGCTCGGTCGGTTCATGGCCCATATCATGGATGGTGAGCATACGTTCCTGTCGCCTGTGATTGCTCCTGTGGAGCGTGGCGTCTATCGTCTGCTTCGCATCGACGCGGCAGAGCAGATGGGGTGTAGGCGCTATCTGGCAAGCGTGCTGGCCTTTTCGGGGATCGGCCTCGTGGCTCTTGTGGCACTCCAGGCGCTTCAGTCCTTCTTGCCAGGCAATCCCCAGCACCTGCCGGGTGTGCCATGGGACCTGTCGTTCAATACGGCTGCTTCCTTCATAACCAACACCAACTGGCAGTCCTACTCCGGTGAGACCACCCTGTCCTACTTCGTGCAGTTCATGGGCCTCACCGTGCAGAACTTCGTTTCCGCTGGTACCGGTATCGCGGTCATGTTCGCGCTGATCCGCGGCTTCCGTCAGATCAAGGAGCAGGGTCTGGGTTCCTTCTGGGTCGACCTCACCCGCACCGTCCTGTACGTGCTCATCCCGCTGAACCTCGTGTTCGGCATCTGCCTGGCTGCCGGTGGCGTCATCTCCAACTTCCAGCCGGCTCAGAAGGCTGAGCTCGTAGAGCCCGTCGCTGTCCAGCCTAATGCAGACGGCGGCTGGAGCGTCATCGACGGCGCCCAGATCGAGGGCGACACGGTCAAGGTCGACGGCAAGGTTGTCGAGGGCGCGCGCGTGGTCACCGAGCAGTTCCTGCCCCAGGGGCCCGCGGCTCCTCAGGTCGCCATCAAGCAGTCCGGCACCAACGGCGGCGGCTTCTTCGGTGTGAACTCCGCCCATCCGTATGAGAATCCCAGTGCCTTCACCAACATCATCGAGATGACCAGCCTGCTGCTGATCCCGGCCGCCTGCTGCTTCACCTTCGGTATCGGCGTCAAGAACACCAAGCAGGGCAAGGCCATCTTCGCGGCGATGCTTATCCTGCTCGTGGTCTTTACCGGCATCATCGCCGTTAACGAGCATATGGGTACGCCGCAGCTGGCCGATGGCGGCGCGGTCAACATCGAGATGACCGATGGCCAGGCGGGCGGCAATATGGAGGGCAAGGAGAGCCGCTTTGGCATCGCCTCCTCTTCCACCTGGTCCGCTTTCACGACGGCTGCTTCCAATGGCTCGGTCAACTCCATGCACGACTCCTACACCCCGCTCGGCGGGTTTGTCCAGATGCTCCAGATGGCTCTGGACGAGGTCGTCTTCGGCGGCGTGGGCTGCGGCCTGTACGGCATGATCGGCTTCGCCATCCTCACAGTGTTCATCGCCGGCCTTATGGTCGGACGCACGCCTGAGTTCCTGGGCAAGAAGATCGAGCCGGGCGAGATGCGCTGGGCAGTTGTCCTGTGCCTGGCAACTCCGTTTGCCATTCTGGTGTGCTCGGCCATCGCCTGCATGGTGCCCGGTCTTGCCGACCAGCTCAACAATGGTGGCGCGCACGGCTTCTCCGAGGTGCTGTATGCCTTCACCTCATGCGGTGGCAACAACGGCTCGGCGTTTGCAGGCATGAACTGCAACAATCCCTGGATCAACGTCATGCTCGGCCTCGAGATGCTGTTTGCCCGCTTCATGCCCATCATCGGTACGCTGGCTATCGCCGGCTCGCTGGCCAAGAAGGGTAGGGTCGCCGAGAGCGCCGGTACCCTGTCTACCGCCAACGGCATGTTCGTATTCCTGCTCGTGTTCATCGTTCTGCTGATCGG
This sequence comes from uncultured Collinsella sp., assembly GCA_900543045.1. GTDB lineage: Bacteria > Actinomycetota > Coriobacteriia > Coriobacteriales > Coriobacteriaceae > Collinsella. The sequence goes on along the minus strand of UQPT01000017.1, from coordinate 5,442 downwards.
TGCCCTGAGCTTCTTCCCGGCCCTGGCGCTTGGCCCCGTTGCCGAGTTCTTCCAGATGATTGCGTAAAGGAGGACGCAGATTTATGGCTATGCAAAAAGACATGATGGGCCGCGCGGTCCGCGACTCGTTTGCCAAACTGGATCCTCGCGTCCAGATTCAAAACCCGGTCATGTTCCTGGTGTGGCTTTCCGCCGTCATGACCTCCGTCCTGGCCGTCGCTTCCATCTTCGGTGTGCAGGACGCGGGTGTGCCCACCTACTATGTGGTCACCATCGCGGTCATCCTGTGGCTCACCGACCTGTTCTCGAACTTCGCCGAGGCGCTTGCCGAGGGCCGCGGTAAGGCTCAGGCCGATTCCCTGCGTGCGGCCAAGAAGGATGTCGAGGCCCATCGTATCGAGTCCGTTGAGGACAAGGAGCACTTCACCGTCGTTCCCGGCACCGAGCTCACGCGCGGCGACCTGGTGATCGTACGCGCCGGCGAGCAGATTCCCGGCGATGGCGACGTCATCGAGGGCGCTGCCTCCGTTGACGAGTCCGCCATCACCGGCGAGTCCGCCCCCGTGGTCCGCGAGGCCGGCGGCGACCGCTCTGCCGTTACCGGCGGTACCACGGTGCTGTCCGACTGGATCATCGTCAAGATCTCCAGTGAGCCCGGCCAGAGCTTCCTGGACAAGATGATCGCGATGGTCGAGGGTGCCGCGCGCAAGAAGACCCCTAACGAGATCGCTCTGGAGATCTTCCTGGTGGCCCTTTCCATCGTCTTTATCCTGGTCACGCTGGCCCTGTATTGTTATTCCTGCTTCTCGGCCGGTCTTAACGACATGGTCAACCCCACGGCCGTGACCACGCTCGTGGCACTGCTCGTGTGCTTGGCTCCCACTACCATCGGCGCCCTTCTGTCCGCCATCGGCATCGCCGGCATGAGCCGTCTGAACGAGGCCAACGTGCTGGCCATGTCCGGCCGCGCCATCGAGGCCGCCGGCGACGTCGACATCCTCATGCTCGACAAGACCGGCACCATCACCCTGGGTAACCGCCAAGCCGCCGAGTTCATCCCGGTCGACGGCGTCGATCCCGCGGAGCTGGCCGATGCCGCTCAGCTTTCCTCGCTGGCCGACGAGACCCCCGAGGGTCGTTCCATCGTCGTGCTCGCCAAGGAGCAGTTTGGGCTGCGCGGCCGCACACTCGAGGATAAGGACATGGAGTTCATCCCCTTCACCGCGGCGACTCGCATGTCCGGTGTGAACTACGAGGGCAATGAGATCCGCAAGGGCGCTGCCGATTCCGTGCGCACCTATGTGGAGGCAGCCGGCGGCGTGTTCTCCCAGGAGTGCGACGAGGCCGTCGAACGCATCGCCAAGGCCGGCGGCACCCCGCTGGTCGTGACCAAGAACTGCCGCGTGCTGGGCGTTGTGTGCCTCAAGGACATCATCAAGTCCGGCGTTAAGGAGAAGTTCGCCGACCTGCGCAAGATGGGCATCAAGACCATCATGGTGACGGGCGACAATCCGCTCACCGCCGCGGCAATCGCCGCCGAGGCCGGCGTTGACGACTTCCTGGCCGAGGCCACCCCCGAGGGCAAACTCGAGAAGATCCGCGAGTTCCAGCGTGAGGGTCACCTGGTCGCCATGACCGGCGACGGCACCAACGACGCGCCGGCGCTCGCCCAGGCGGACGTCGCCGTGGCCATGAACACCGGAACCCAGGCTGCCAAGGAGGCCGGCAACATGGTCGACCTCGACTCCAGCCCCACCAAGCTCATCGAGGTCGTGCGTATTGGCAAGCAGCTGCTCATGACCCGCGGTTCGCTCACGACCTTCTCGGTGGCTAACGACATGGCGAAGTACTTCGCTATCATCCCGGCCCTGTTCTCGCCGATCTACCCGGGCCTTGGCGCGCTCAACATCCTCGGTCTGGCAAGCCCACTGTCCGCGGTTCTTTCGGCCATCATCTATAACGCGCTCGTTATCGTCGCGCTGATCCCGGCCGCGCTGAAGGGCGTTAAGTACCGCGAGGTCCCGTCTGGACAGCTGCTGACCCACAACCTACTCGTGTGGGGTCTGGGCGGCATTGTTGCCCCGTTCGTATTCATCAAGCTCATCGACATGCTGCTCGCGTTCTGCGGCATTATGTAAGTGGAGGTTTGTATGTTCAAAGGTGTTGCATCGCGCGCACTTGGCGTGTTCGCGCTGTTTACCGTTGTCTGCGGCCTGGGCTATACGCTCGTCGTGACCGGCATCGCCCAGGTTGCGTTCCCGTATCAGGCGAACGGTTCGCTCATTACGGTCGACGGCAAGGTTGTGGGCTCCGAGCTCATCGGCCAGAACTTCGAGGACGAGGACCACATGTGGGGCCGCATCCAGAACGTGTCAATTGTCGAAGGCGAAGACGGCGAGCTCGTGGCGTATGGTGCCCCGTCCAACCTGTCCCCGGCGAGTGAGGAGTACCGGCAGCTTGTGGACGCGCGCGTCGAGAAGATTCGCGCCTCCAACCCCGACGCCGGCATGGATGCCGTGCCCGTCGACCTGGTGACGTGTTCTGGCTCAGGGCTCGACCCCGAGATCTCCCCCGATGCCGCCGAGTACCAGGTACCGCGCCTGGCGAAGGCCACGGGCAAGAGCGAAGGCGAGGTGCGCGACATCATCGCCCAGTGCACCAAGGGCCGTTTCCTCGGCGTGTTCGGCGAGCCCACGGTCAACGTGCTCAAGGTGAACCTTATGCTGGACGGCGCGCTGTAGGTGAGGGAGTGGCGGATGAGGGCATGACTGACTATCTGAGCCCTCAATTCCACCCCGCCCATCAGTTGCGGTGAAATACGGACCGTTTTGGCTGTCAAAGGCCTTATCTACTCCGTATTCCACCGCAACTTTTTGTGGGTTGAGTAAAAGCCGGGGGAGCGTGTACGGTCGGGTACAGCGCGGTTGCTGATACGATAGGTACGTTAGCAACTGCCGCCGAGCGGCTCAAATGAAAGGAACCCTGTATGGAGTCCTCCGCCTACCCGATGCTCTTTAGCCCGATCAAGGTCGGTACGACCGAGGTCAAGAACCGCGTCTTTATGCCGCCGGTGTCTACCAACCTGGCCGATCACGGCTATGTGACCGACGATTTGGTCGACCATTACCGCGCCCGTGCCAAGGGCGGCGTGGGTCTGATCATCACCGAGGTCGTGACGGTCGAGCCTACCTATACCTATCTGCCGGGTGACATGTGCTGCTACGACGACACGTTTATCCCTGGCTGGGAAAAGCTCGCCGCCGCCGTCCACGAGTACGGCTGCAAGATCATGCCGCAGCTCTTCCACCCCGCCTACATGGCCTTTAACATTCCGGGCACCCCGCGCCTGATCGCTCCGTCCTTTGTGGGCCCGTCCTATGCTCGCGAGGCGCCGCGCCCCATTACGGTAGATGAGATCCACGAGCTCACGCATCAGTTTGGCGACGCTGCCGTGCGTATGCAGAAGGCCGGCGTCGATGGCGTCGAGGTTCATGCGGCGCACGCCCACGGTATGCTCGGCGGCTTTTTGACTCCGCTCTACAACAAGCGCACCGACGAGTACGGCGGCTCACTCGACGCCCGCATGCGCTTCCTGCTCGAGGTCATCGCCGAGATTCGCGAGCGCTGCGGCAAGGACTTTATCATCGACGTCCGCATCTCGGGCGATGAGTACACCGATGGCGGCCTGACCCTCAACGACATGATCTACGTCTCGCGTCGCCTGGAGAAGGCCGGCGTCGACATGATTCACGTGTCGGGCGGCACCACTATCAAGCGTGGCTCTGCGATTCCCGCCGCCGGCACCCAGCAGGCCTCGCACGCCGCCTGCTCGCGCGAGATTAAGAAGCACGTCAACATTCCCGTCGCCACCGTCGGCCGCATCAACGAGGCCTGGATCGCCGAGGAGCTGATCGAGGACGGCGCTGCCGACATCTGCATGATGGGCCGTGCCAATCTGTGCGATGCCGAGTTCTGCAACAAGGCCGCTGCCGGCAACGCCGACGACATCCGCCCCTGCATCGGTTGCCTGCGCTGCCTGAACGGCATCATGTTTGGCAAGCGCATCTCCTGCACCGTCAACCCGGACGTGGAGCGCGACGAGGCCGGTTACGAGCCTGCCGCCGAGGCCAAGAACGTGCTCGTTGTGGGTGCCGGTCCCGCGGGCATGGAGGCGGCCTATATTGCCGCCAAGCGCGGCCACAACGTGGTGCTCGTGGATAAGCAGAACGAGCCGGGCGGCGAGATGCGCATCGCGGCCGTTCCGCCGGCAAAGCAGGAGCTCACCCGCGTGATCAAGTATCAGTATCGTCGCCTGGCCGAGGCCGGCGTCGCGTGCGTCTTTGGTACCGAGCTTTCGGCCGAGGACATTCAGCGCGACTACGCGGGCTACGAGGTTGTCCTGGCTTATGGCGCCGAGCCCATTGCTCCAGCCTTTATGCAGGGCTTTAAGCAAGTTATGACGGCCGATGACCTGCTGGGCGGCAAGGCTTTCCCGGGCAAGAAGATTGTCATCGTCGGCGGCGGAACCGTCGGTTGCGAGACGGCCGACTACCTGGCCCCGCTGGTCAACGACCTGTCGCCGGCCAACCGCGATGTCACCGTCATCGAGATGACCAAGACGCTTGCCGCCAACGAGGGCGGTGCCGGTCGCGCGGTGCTCATCACGCGTATGCTTTCCAAGGGCGTTCACGTGCTGACCGAGGCCAAGGTGACCGAGATTACCGAGGACACCATCAGTTACGAAAAGGACGGCGAAGTCCATACCATCGCCGACGCCGATACGCTGGTGCTTGCCATGGGTTACCGTCCCAACACCAAGCTGGCCGATGACCTTGCCGCTGCCGGCGTTGTCACCCACGTGCTGGGCGATGCCCAGAAGTGCGGCAACATCCGCGACGCTATCGGCGATGGCTACAAGATCGCCTGCGAACTCTAGTCAACCCCTTGGCGCATGGGGGCCAGGTTACTTTGCGCTAAGTTGATGCATGTAAACCTGACCCCATTGCACCATTTGATAAAACGCAAGCGCTCGCTGCCTGCGTTTTATCAAAGAAAGATTATTGTCGAGCCTTAAATGCCTTTTGTTTGTGTGCCTTCCGCAATCATATTGCGGTTGTAGACCAGGTGCAGATACATCGCATCGTGAGCGGCGGTGGGGTTGCGCGTCTCAATGGCGTCGGCCACACCGTGGTGCGTGCGGATGGTCTCCTCGACGAACTTTTTTGCCCGTTACGTCGATAAAGAGGGGAACGGATGCCTTGAGCACACCCATCAGACGGGTAACGGCGAGGTTGCCGCCATCCCAGGGCGGCTTCATGGGGTAGCGCCCGTACGCATCGAATTTTTCCTCTCATAGATGTGCGGCACAAAGAGCCCCGAGTTCATACTGAACTGCCTCCCATTTCTTGGACACAAGAAATGGGAGGCTTTTTTATGGCTGGA
>UQPT01000016.1:0-31440 GCA_900543045.1 uncultured Collinsella sp. | reverse complement strand
CGCCGTCGATGAGTACGTTGCCCCCGTCGAAGTCTTGATAACACAGGTCGTTGAACTGGTGGATCCACACGCCGTGGTTGAACGTCTTCTTGGCCGAGCCATCGGCTTCGCGATACACGCCGGTCAGGTCCTCGACATGGCTAAAGTAGGTGAGGTGCACGTTGGCGCCCGCCCCGCGCAAGCGCGCGAACAACGGCAGCACCGTCTGCTGCGGGCACACGAGCTCGTCGCCCTTGGAGTGCGTAAACCACAGCGGCGTCTTGGAGAGTGCGGCCACGTCCTCGTCCGTGGCGTTGTACCACGGCGCGCAGCAGGGAAGGCCCGCAGCGAAGAAATCGGGGTAGTCGGCGCACAGGCGCAGGGTCATAAAGCCGCCGTTGGAAAGGCCGGCGACCACGATGCGATCGGTGTCGATGCGGTCGGCATGCTCGGCGACAAACTCGTCGATGAGCGCCTTGAGCACGGGGGAGTAGATGCTCTGGTTGGAGCGACCGAGCTGCTCGACGCCGTTGTCCATCCAAAACGTGGGCGACTGCGGCACGAGCACCCAGGCAAAGCCGCCAAAGTAGCGCTGGATTTGTTTTTGCGAGAGCGCTGTCACGCGGTTGCCGGTGTAGGCACGCGTGACGCCTTCGCCCTGCGTGGCGCCCTTGCCCTCGCCGGCGCCGTGCAGGTACACGATCAGCGGCGCCTTTTCGACGGCGGGCGTGTCCTTGGGAGCAAACGGGTTGAAGAGCGCGGAGTCAGCGGGCTCAAAGCTCGGCTCAAAATAGCCGTACTCGAGCGCGATGCCGTCGACGGGCGTCTGCTGCACGGCGTTATGCCAGCCCTTGAGCGCGGGACAGATGTCGCCGCGGCTGCGATCGAAGACGAGGCCCGCGGTGGGGTCGTCGCCGTCTTCGCCCGGGAGCGCCACAAGCTGCGTCACGCGCAGGCGGTTCTCTATATAGCGCGAACCCAGCACGCCACCCTCGATCTCTTTGGTGAGACGCACCTCGGGCGTCTCGAGCGCTACGTGTGTGCCCTTGGGCAGGCGCTGGCCGTTCTCATCACAGGGGTAGGCGGCGAGCACCGGCACGTAGCCCACGGAGGGTGCCGCGTGATCGGCGCCGTGCTCCTTGCGCATCAGGACCTCGCCGGCGCGTTCGTGGCGGGCACAGTAGATATTGAACGTGTGCTCGTTCACGTCGTTGGCGCGCACGGTACAGGGCAGGTCGAGTACGACCTTGCTGATCCAGGGGCCAAAATCGCCCAGCGTGGTGACGGTTGCGTAGGTACACGATTTGAGTTCCATGAGCTACTCCTTTGTGCCGCAAGTACTAAACAAGGGCGGCAATACAGACTAAACATGTTTAGTTTAATGCAGAACTGTAGAATGAGCAGATGAACTCGGTAAACGGTAAAACTGAACACGCAATGAACTACTAAACAGACGTTTACTATTAACTAGCAGGACTTTTGTTGATGAGCTAGCTCGTTACCGAGGTGTTTATCAAAATAAAAGCCCACGTAAATAGCCATATATCAATATCTGGCCAAATAGACATCTTCTACCGTCTAAATACGCTTACCCCCCATTTTCTACCGTTCACCGGACTTCAGACGGCAAAATTGCCACAAATCAGGCACTCCGTGTAAACTAAAGCCAGTAAACGTTCAGTAAACAAATTGTTTACCGCAACGTTAAAGCCCGGGCCGCCGTAAGGGGTTATAGCGGTAAGGGTCCATGCAAGTCGCGGCGTTAGGTACGCCGCATAATTATTGAGGAGGGGTCCCATGGCAGACAACAAGCAGATTGCCACCGAGGTCCTCGAGCTCGTTGGCGGCGCCGAGAACGTCAAGATCGCCACCAACTGCATGACGCGTCTGCGCCTTACGCTCAAGGACAACAACAAGGCCGAGGTCGAGAAGATCAAGAAGATCAAGGGCGTTTTGGGTTGCCAGTTCTCCGGCAGCCAGCTCCAGGTCATCATCGGCCAGAACGTGCCCAAGGTTCTTGAAGAGTTTGTCGCCATCTCCGGTGTTACACGCGGTGCCGCCGTTGACGAGAACCTCGACGACGCTCCCAAGGAGAAGCTCACGCTCAAGGGTATCGGCAATGCGATTCTCGACTACCTTTCCGGCACGATGGTCCAGCTTATCCCGCTGGTTATGGCTGCTGGTCTGTTCCGTACCTTTGCTGTCGTCCTCGGTCCGCAGGTATTCGGTCTTCTGTCTGAAACCGATCCCACGTACACGTTCTTTAATACCACGTTGTACGAGGCCGGCTTTTACTTCCTGCCAATCTACCTGGGATATGCAGCCGCAAAGAAGCTCGGCACCAACCCGATGCTCGGCCTGCTCTGCGGTGGCATCCTTGTTGCCCCGAGCATTGTCTCGGCTGCTGCCGAGGGCTCGATGATGAGCGTTTACGGTATCCAGATCGCTGCTGCTAACTATTCGCAGACGGTTCTGCCCATCATGCTCACCGTGCCTGTGCTCTATGTGGTTGAAAAGTTCATGAAGAAGCATGTGCCCGACGTTCTGTCCACGCTCTTCACCCCCTTCTTCACCATGATCGTCGTCGTCCCCATCATGTTCCTGTGCCTCGCTCCTATCGGTGACCTGCTCGGCCAGGGCGTTGCTGCCGTCCTCTTCGGCCTGCAGAACTTCGGCGGTGTGTTTACCATCCTCGCCATGGTGATCCTTGGTGCCTTCTGGCAGCTGTTCGTCGTTGCCGGCATGCACATGCCGGTCCTCATGATCGCCATGGTCCACATCATGCAGGTTGGTTACGACCCCTTCCTGTTCGTTGCTACTAACTGCGCCATGACCGCCGTTTGGGGCTGTGCCATCGGTGCCTTCCTCCGCATCCGCAATAAGGAGGAGAAGGGCCTGTGCGCCGGCTACGTCGTCTCCGCACTCCTCGGTGGCGTTACCGAGCCTGCGCTCTTCGGTACCGTGCTTCGTTTCCGTCGCACCATGATCGGCATGATTATCGGTGGTGCCGCTGGCGCCCTCGTCTCCGCGCTGCTCCACGTTACTCTCTACGTTGGTGCTATGGCCACGAACTTCCTGGTATTCCTTTGTTACCTCCAGGGTGGTCTCGAGAACACCATCTGTGCCGTTGCCGGCCTGGCTGTCGCGTGCATCGTGTCCGCCGTCGTGGTTTACTTCACTGGCTTCTCCAAGGAGGAGCTCGCCGAGATGGAGGCCTAGTCGCCCCGGCCTTGGTCTAAATAAGACCCCCTACACGACAGGGCCCCGCTTGGCATAAGCCCGGCGGGGCCTTCCTGTAGACTTTTTAGGAGAGACGTAAGGGCCCTGTGCTTCGCGTGCGCTCAATTTGAGCTGAGCAACTGCAGCCGCAGACCCTACTGTGATAATGCGACAGGCGACTTCTTTACCTCCCTCCTAGCAAGTCTCCCCAAGAGAAAGGTGCCATATGAGCTTGGGAAAACTGACCGTCAATACCCGTGAGGACGGGTTCCTCTGCGACGGCAAGCCGTTCTTTTGGTTTGCCGATACGTGCTGGAGTGCATTCACGAGCATCACCGAGGTGGATTGGGACTACTACCTGACCCGCCGTGCCGAGCAGGGCATGAACGTGCTGCAGATCAACACCCTGCCGCAGTGGGACCGCTGCCTGCCCGATCTGGGTATCTGGCCCTACGCGAGCGAGGACGGCGTTCACTTTGACTGGAACGCGCCCAACCAGGAGTACTGGGACCGCGCCCGCCGCATGTGCGAGGCAGCTGTGGAGCACGGCATTCGCCCGGCGCTCGTGCTCATGTGGTGTAACTACGTGCCCGGTACCTGGGGCGCCAAGATTGCCGAGCGTTGCGGTGCCGAGATTATGCCGCGCGAGGAGGTTCGCGCCCACGTTGCGCGTGTCGTCGAGAACCTGGGCGAGTTCGACCCCGTCTACGTGGTGACGGGCGATACCGACTTTGCCAGTGGCGAGGCGATTGCCTATTACGAGGAGGCGCTCGACGAGGCCGCCAAACTGGCGCCCGAGGCCCTGCGCACCATGCACATCAACCGCGGCAACCGCAGCCTGCCCATGCAGTTTGCCAAGCGCCTGGACTTTTACATGTTCCAGCCCGGGCACAACTACGAGGGTCAGCCCGAGGCCTGGAAGCTCCCCGAGGACTTCCGCGCCAACTATCCCAAGCGCCCGATGGTCAACTCCGAGCCCTGCTACGAGCAGATGGGTGCGTCGCGCAACGTGTACTGGCGTTTTACCGCACAGGATTGCCGTGCAAGCGTGTGGTCGAGCATCCTGGCCGGTGCTTCGGCGGGCATTACCTACGGCGCGCACGGCGTGTGGAACTGGCAGACGTCGCGCAGCCAGGGTTCGGTCCTTGGCGAGGGCTTTGACATGCCGTTCCGCTGGCAAGAGTGCCTGCAGTTTGCGGGCGTGTGGGACTTTGGCCTGATCGAGCACGTGCTGCGCGGTCTGGGCGCCACGAGTGCTGACAACGCAGCGGCCGTGGTTCCGGCGCAGGAGCTGCTCGACGACGCGCGCGAGGCCATCCGCGTGGCACGCGTGGGCGAGCGCGTGGTGGTCTACCTGCCGAGGACCACGGCCGTCAAGCTCAAGCTCGAGGGCGGCGCCACCGCCTGGAGCGCTGCGGCGTTTGACCTGGAAACCAAGCGCGTGGCAAATCTGCCGGTTGTGCCCGTCGACGGTGCCGTGCGCGTGGCCCAGCACCCCTTTGAACACGACGCACTCCTGGTGGTCTCGCCTGCTCAGTAGCGCGCAGCTCCAAGCCTAGTCGTTGGGGACGTTCTTGTTTGACTAGTCGTTTAAGAACGTCCCCGGAGCACTCATTGGGGACAGACTTAAATGAGTGCCCACAGAATGAGGGTGGATAATCTCCCGTTTTTGGCCTGCATGCGGGCTTAAAGTGGGAGATTATCCACTCTCGTTATTTGAGTGTCCAAAAATCCTCGCTCGGCCTATTTGAGCCCCGGGAGGCGGGTGTAGGGAAACGAGCGCTCGAGGAACTCGGCGCAGCGGGCGTAATCTTTGGCAAAGTAGCTGCTATAGAGCGAATCGAGCACGTATTGCACAGCGATGTGGCTGGCGAACTGCGTGATGCGGTGCGTCATGCTCTCGTGGTCGCTCACCGTGAGATAGGCGGCAAAGCCGGGGTGAATGCGGGCGCAGTATGGCGTGCCGATGACGATGACCGGGACATGTCGACTGCTGAGGATCGGCAAGATGTCCTTGAGGTTGGGGGCAAGGCCACTGTAGGAGATGACGATCGCCACATGATCGGGGTCCGAGGCGAGCGCCGTGCGCACCTGGGCCTCGACACTGTCATAGCACGTCGCGCTTTTACCGGCGGAGAGCAGGCGATCGCGGAACATTCCCGCTGGATACAGGTTATGTGAGCCCGTGTAGATATCCACGCTACTGGCGCGCAAGATGAGCTTGGCGGCGTAGTCGAGCTGCGCGGGGTCGAGCAGCTCCTGCGTTTCGGCCAATGTGGTCTGGTAGAGACCCTCCATGCGTTCCATTATCTGTGCAGGGGTGGAGGTGGCATCAAAGGGAAAGTCGATATCCACCTCGGGGGCGGAGTCTGCGTACGAGGCTGCGCGCACCAGCTCGACCTTGAGCTCCTTGAAGCCCTCAAGGCCGAGCTTTTTGCAAAAGCGGTGGATGCTCGCAACGGAGACATTGGCCTGGCGCGCAAATTCCTTGATGGAGAGCCCGCGAACGTTCTCGCCCATGGCGAGAACCGTCTGCCCGAGCTGCTGCTCGGTGGGGGTGAGCCCCTTGCCCTGGGTGATTTTGCGCTTGATATCCATATGGCTCCCATGCATTCGTATCGCGATGTATCAATCATAACGGTAAATAAAACGCCCGGCTTGGCTGGGGAAAGCAAGCCGGGTGTCTCGTAAGGGGCTGTTGCGCGGGGTCGTTACCCGAGCACGCGGACGGGACCGAGCAGGCCGCTGGGCTCGGAGGGCTCGGTCATGCCGAACATGTCGGGGATGGCGTGGTCGAGGGTGTTGATCACATCGATCGTGAGCCCGTGCTCGCCGGCGGCAAGGGTGCCGAGCTCAAAGCGGTAGGGCGGACAGATGCGCGTGCCGAGGAGCGTGCCGTCGAGGGTGACGGTTGCGGTCTCAAAGACCTCGCCGAGATCGAGCGCGGCGCTGGTGAGGCCCTTGTCAACGCTGAAGCTTGCCTGGTAGCGGAAGGTGCCCGCCTTGCCGGGGAACTCGGCAAAGGATAGATCGTGCAGGTCTGCAAGCTCAACGGGCTCGTCAAAGGCATCGGCGCCGGGGGCGGAGAAGGTGACCGTCCAGGGCCCCTCGATGCATGCGGCTTCGTCTCCAGCGGCTGCCGCGCCAGCGGAACCTGCGGCCCCGAGCACCACGATGCAGCTCTCGTAGGGGGCAAGTTCGAGCGTGCCCTCAAAGGCGACAGGCTCCCTGTCGTTGAGCAGATCGAGGCGCGCGCCTGCAACGGGCGTGCTGTCGGCAAACGCAATCTGAGTGGAGATGCCCTGCTTAGGATGCTCGTTTACCAGCATGAGGTAGCTCTCGCCGGCGCGGTCGTAGCGAAGTGCGTGCAGCCACGGCTGCGGCTCGGTGCACACCACGGTTTGCATGCCGGCCGCGCCGAGCACGCTCGCAAGCTCAGAAGTGGCAACAACGCAAACGCCTGCAAGCTCGTTGGCCTCCACGGGGGCAAAGCCCGCGCGGCTGGCAGCTTCGCCGTCATAGCGCTTGCTCGGCATCCTGTCCAGGGCGTACACGCCAACGCCTGCGGCCGCGGCGCGCGTGGCAAAGTCGAGCACGGCCCCGCCGACATATTCGGCACCGGGCATCACCAGGCAGCGGTACGCCTGGCCGTTCACACTAAAGCTGCTGCCGTCTGCGGCGACTCCCACGGTATAGCGCTCGGCATCTTCAAACGCCTCGGCCGGCACAATGTCAAAGTCAATCTGCGCGCGCACAAGCTCGGCGGCGGCATGCTGCATAAACGAGGCCTCGCCCGCCCATTCGGCATCGGCATGGTACAGAAGCGCCACCGGCGTGGCAACCCGCCCGCCCGAAAGCAGGCTCGAGGTGCGGTTCATGTAGCTCATGAGCTTGCCAAAGTGCGCAAACTGGGGGTTCTGGCCGTGCGCGTAAAAGTGCGGCGGGCAGTCGAAGTCGGGGAAGGCAGCCATGCTAAAGGCGTGCGGCACAAACCAGTTGACGCCGCGCACCATAAAGTGGTCGGCGATCCACTTCATCTCGCGCAGGCCCTCGTGCCAGCCAAAGGCGCCAAAGACCTCGGCCATGCAGCGGCCCTGCTTTTTGGGGTCGAGATGCGCCGCCGAGGAGCCAAGCTTGGGTAGTACGTAATTATAGAACTCCAGGTCCCACACGCCGCGGCCATAGGAGTGGAACCCCTGGTCCATGCCGGGGACGAGCTGGTTGATCACGATGTCCACGCCCGCCATGTCCTGGCCGCCCACGGCGCGGAAGTAGTGCCCGGCGCCCACGCCCAGGCGCGCGTGGCAGTCCTTGTCCTCGATCACGTGGCCGATATACTGCACGCCGTGCTCGCGGCACCAGTCGCCGAGCTGGTCGCAGAAGCACTCCTTGTAGAGCGTGCTCGCAATGTCCATGTACACGTGACGCGCGTGCGCGCCGGCGTCCTCGCGATCCCACAGGTGCGGGAGTTCGTCCAGGTAGCGCTCGCCCAGCGCCGCGCGCAGGCGGCGCTCGAGTTCGGCCGACCAGGGCAGGGGTGCAGTGGCCTTGCCGATGAGCGTGTCGGAGATGCCGTCGGCGCCGGTGACGCCCTTCTCGTTGGCAAAGCCGGGCTCATCGGAGAAAAAGCCCAGGATGGTCTTGCCAAACTCATCGCCCAGATGCGTAAAGTGCGGCTCGTACACAGCGTCGATGAGCTGTGCCACCGAGGCGCGGTCGACCATGTTGATGTAGCCCTCGTTGTAGGAGGTCTTGCCGCTCGTGAACATCACGCACGCCTGCGTGATGCCGGCCGGCGCGTCAAAGACCAGGCGGCAGGGTATGCCGTGCTCGTCCTCGATGACGCTGTGCTCTACCTCGACGGCGTGCCCTTCCTGCATAAACGTTACGCCATAGAAGCGCTCCGTCTTGTCGAACAGGTTGGTGAGCACGATGCTCGCCTGTGGCGTGGGACCCACCACGTCGATGGTGCGGTGGGTGAGAACGATCTTGCGAAGCTCGGGTGCGGCTTCCTTGACGGCGCCGTTGGCGTATCCGGTGGGAAAGTGTGCGTCGTCCAGGATCCAAATCTTGAGGCCCAGCTGCTTGCACGTGTCGACCACAAAGCGCAGGTCGCGCCACCAGCCCTCGCCGCAAAAATCGGGGTGCGGGCGGCTCTCGAGGCAGACCTCGTGGATATCGGCTCCGGCGATCTTTTCCAGATACTCGGCAATGGTCTTATGGCTCTCGCCCTTCATCCACAAAAACGGAAGCACGTGGTTGTTGTAGGCGCCGTTGAGCACCTGCTGGTAGTACGCGGTCACGGATCCTCCTCGGCTCGGTCAATCTGCTGTACGGCACAGATTATGGACGCGTCGGCGCACTCTGCTAATATCTGAATCACGACGAACTATGACCAAATCAACGATTGGTGAGCGATGGAGATCGACGAGCTCGAGCGTAGGCTCAGCGAACTGAGTGCCAGCGAGATTGCGTATAGAGACGGCTTGGCGTTTGATTGGTCGATTATGACCGAGCATGTCGAAATCGACGGACGTCCGGTGCGAAAGATTGGGCAGGTCGGGTTTGCCTACGCCCAGCCCGGCATGCCACGTGGCCTGACGATCAGGACAAACTCGCGCTTTAATGCCGTGCCCGAGCATGTGCACGACTACGTTGAGATGAGCTATGTGTATCGCGGGCACTGCCCGCAGACGGTGGCGGGGGAGAGGCTCGAGCTGGGCCGCAACGAGGTGCTGCTGCTCGACGCCGCCTGTCCACACGCGGTGTCGTCGCTCGGCGAGGACGACATCATGCTGAGCATGACCGTTTCACGTGCATTTTTGCGCCGGAGCCTGGAGTCGAGCCTCTCGCGCGAGAGCGTGGTCTCGCGGTTTTTGTTCAACGCGCTCAACAGTGAGACGGACCATCGGGGCCATGTCCGTTTTCATTGCGGCGAGAGCCGTCGGATTCGGCGCTACATGCAGGAGATGCTCTGCGAGCTGTACGACCCGAGCCCCAACGGTCCCGAGATCGTCTTGCGTCTGTTTCAGCTGTTTTTGGCCGAGCTCATGGATTGCTACGAGCGCGAGCTGGTGCGCGGCGCGGCGGACGGCGCAGCGGGGCCCACTGCCCTGGTGACGGGAATGCTTGGCTATATCGATCGCGAATTCGCTGCATGCTCCCTCGAGGGGATGGCGGCGGAGTTTGGCTTGAGCCCTAATTATGCGACGGCGCTCCTCAAGCGGCATGTGGGCAAGACCTTTAGGCAGCTTGTGCAGGAGCGACGCCTGGTACGTGCGGCCGAGCTTCTGCGCGGCGGCGCCACGGCCGGGGCGGCTGCGCATGCGGTGGGCTATGAAAACATGAGCTTCTTCTACCGTAAGTTTCACGACAAGTATGGCTGCACCCCCGCGGCATACCGCCGGTAAGCGCGGGGCGGATTGTCTTCGCTCCTTCGGTGTCAAAAAGTTTCAGCTGCAGCGCTGTTGCAGCGCGCGTCTGCGAAAAGAAGTGTCCAAATCGGCGCCTTCGCCCTGGCCTGGAGCGACTCGGCGGCATACTCGTTTCATCAGCAACACGCATGAGCGAGGAGGCACTTATGGGATTCCCCGAGGGTTTCTATTGGGGCGGCGCCACGGCCGCCAATCAGTTTGAGGGCGCTTGGAACGTTGACGGCCGCGGTCCGTCGGTCGACGACCACTTCTTGGGTGGCAGCTACAAGGAGCCGCGCCAGATTACGATCGACATCGACCCTAACCGCTTCTACCCCAACCATGACGGCATCGATTTCTACCATCACTACGAGGAGGACATCGCGCTGTTCGCCGAGATGGGCTTCAACATGTTCCGCATGTCCATCTCTTGGAGCCGCATCTTCCCCAACGGCGACGACGCCGAGCCCAACGAGGCCGGCCTCGCCTTTTACGACCGCGTCTTCGACTGCCTGCGCGCTCACAATATCGAGCCGCTCGTGACCCTGTCGCACTACGAGATGCCTTATCACCTGGTCGAGAAATACAACGGCTGGGCGAGCCGCGAGCTCATCGGCTTCTTTGAGAAGTACTGCCAGACCGTCTTCGACCGCTATCAGGACAAGGTCAAGTTCTGGCTCACCTTCAACGAGATCAACTGCGGCACCCAGGACATGGGCAACCTCTTTGGGACCAGCATGATCCAGGGCTTTGAGGGCCCGGCTTCGGCGGTCCACACCACGCCGCAGGCCCGTATGCAGGCCCTGCATCACCAGTTTGTCGCCAGCGGCCGCGTCGTGCGCTATGCCCACGAGCACTATCCGCAGTTTAAGATGGGCAACATGGACTGCTTCATCCTCTCCTATGCCGCCACGTGCGATCCGGCCGACGTGTTCGCCACGCAGCAGGAGATGAATACCATGAACTGGTACTGCTCCGACGTGCAGGTGCGCGGCAAGTATCCGTTCTATGCCAAGCGCTTCTGGGCCGAGAACGATGTCGAGCTTGTGATGGAGGACGGTGACCTGCAGGATATCGCCGACGGCAAGGTCGATTTCTACACCTTTAGCTACTACATGTCCGGCACCGTGGGCACCCACAAGGATCACGAGATGACCGAGGGCAACATGACCTTTGGCGGCAAGAATCCCTATCTGGAGTCCACCGACTGGGGCTGGCAGATCGATCCGCTGGGTCTGCGCATCGCCCTCAACGAGATTTACGCCCGCTACGAGATTCCGCTGATGGTGGTCGAGAATGGCATGGGCGCCTACGATGAGGTCGAGGAGGACGGCTCCATCCACGACCCGTATCGTATCGCCTACTTGCAGAGCCACGTCAAGGCCATGGGCGAGGCCATTGCCGACGGCGTCGACCTGATCGCCTACACCTGGTGGGGCCCCATCGACCTGGTTTCCGCCGGCACCGGCGAGATGCGCAAGCGCTACGGCTTTATCCACGTCGATAAGTACGACGACGGCACCGGTACCTACGAGCGACGCCGCAAGGACAGCTTCTACGCCTACCAGAAGATCATCAAGTCCAACGGTGCCGAGGGCCTGGATTAATCGACAATATGAGTGCCACCGGGGAAAAGCGTTGGGATGGGCTCGCGATTCGAGTCCCCACCTTAGCATTTGAACCATTTGGCACTATAATCACCATAGGCATGCGCACAACGTTGCGCTTAATCAAGAGGAGAAAACGTATGGGTCTGTTTGACATGTTCAAGAAGAAGGCTGAGCCCGCGACTGCCGCTGCTCCGTCCTCCATCTCTGCTTCTGCCGGCGCCGACGTGCTGTGCTCGCCCGTCAAGGGCAAGGTCATCAAGATGGCCGACGTGCCCGATCCCGTCTTTGGTGGCGAGGTTCTGGGCAAGGGCTGCGCCGTGTGGCCCGAGGACGACCTGGTCTACGCTCCCTGCGACGGCAAGGTGACCGTCACCATGGGTCACGCCGTGGGCCTGCAGTCCGATAGCGGCATCGAGGTTCTGGTGCACGTTGGCGTCGATACCGTCAACATGAACGGTGATGGCTTCGAGGGCTTCGTCAAGGCCGACGACGTTGTGAAGGCTGGCCAGCCCATACTCAAGATCGACCGCGCCAAGATCGCCGCTGCCGGTTACAAGGACTGCGTCGTGGTGGCCGTGTCCAACACCGCCGAGTTTGCCGATGTCGAACTCGCCGTCGAGGCCGACTCCGCTGTCGCCGCCGGTGACGCCATCGTTAAGGTCGTCCGCAAGTAAACTGCGGCATCCAAAGGATGTGCAAGGGTGGTCGGGTTTTCCGGCCACCTTTTATATTGCACCGCGGGGAAGCGTTTTATTGCACGTTGGGCGGGCTTGCAAACCGTTCGGACGCTAAAACGAACCGACCGCGCCTTCGCGTTGCCGAGGGCGTTCATAAGTGGATAGTATGGGCTTACTTATTACAACGTGCGCCGCGTCCGGGAAGCGCGGTGCCGCTCATTGGGAGGAACAACATGAAAAAGAAGCTGCTGCTTGCGCCCCTCATGGCCGTCTTGGTTGCATGCGTGGTCGTGCTTTCCGGCTGTGGAGGTCCTTCGGTTGAGGAGCTCATCACCGAGGATCTTACGACGCAGTTTGACGAGGTCAAGAACGGTGGCGACGACTTCCTCTCTGGTCTGGAGGAGGCTTCGGGCGACGAGTTCGAGCAGTTGGGTATCGATCCCAAGGAGTATGCCAAGACCTATCTCGAGGGCTTTGACTACGAGATCGGCGACGTGACGGTCGACGAGGACAAGGGTGTCGCGACCGCCGAGGTCTCCATCACCTGCAAGTCCATGAACAAGATCGTCGAGGACTTCTCCACCCAGTATCAGGAGAAGGTCGCCGCGCTTGATACGGTTCCCTCCGATGACGAGCTGTACAAGATGGCCGGTCAGGTTATGGTCGATGTGACCAAGGCCACCGAGCCCAGGAAGACCACGGTTATCTTCAAGTACACCTGCAACGACGACGGCGAGTGGTCTGCCGACGACTCCGTCAACTCCGAGATGATGGATGCAATGCTGAGCTAGTTTGTTGCGGCGTTTTACCAAACGCCGTAACTGCTCGACGCTGCAAACCCGCCAGAGCGGCAATCTGCCTTTCAACTTCGGCGGCATGACCAGAAGGTCAATGCCGCCTCGTTTCAAGGCACCTTGCTCGCTCTGGCGGGCTTTCGCTGTCGTTGCCAAAACAACGGCGTTTCCTTGGCTGGCTTAGGTGGCACTTGTACCTGTGGCGTTGCCATCGCTGCCGAAGATGGCAGTTGGGGATGTTCCTTTTCTGCCGGCAGTTGGGGACGCTCCTTGCGCCAGCGTTGCATCGAATGCTCGGGAAAAGACGAGCCGGTATTTGGCCGAATAGCGGGTCACGGTTTCCGGATGGCGTGGGTTGCGGAAAGTGCGACCCGGAATATTGCTCTGAAACGGGATGCCGTTTCCCCGACAAGGCTCAACCGGAAAGCGCATCCCATTCTGGGGCGGCAAAACGGGATGCGCTTTCCGCGCGACAGAATCTATGCAGCCGTGTTGAGCGACAGCCCCGCTACTCGCCCAGAATCAGCGACGCGAGCTCTTCCTGGGTGTCCACCACGTAGTCGGCGCCGGTGGCTTCCAACTCTGCGCGGCCACGGAAGCCCCAGGTGACACCGGCGCTCTTAAGGCCGGCGTTGTGACCGGTCAGAACATCGACATTGGAATCGCCCACATAGAGTGTGGTTGCCGGGTCGGCGCCTAGCTCTTTCATCACATGCAGCGTAACAGGCGCCTCGGGCTTGGGAGGAAACGCATCGACGCGGCCCTGCACCAGCGCAAAGCGCTCGGAACCAAAATACTTCTCGATAAGCGGAGCCGCCGAGACGTGGTCCTTGTTAGTGAGCACGGCAAGCTGCACACCCGCGGCGCGCAGGCGGTCGAGCATCTCGATAGTACCGGCATAGGGGGCAGTGTGGTCCTCCTTGTGCTCGCCGTAATAGGCCCTAAACTCGGCAAGCGTCTGCTCAAACATGCGACCGTCGCCCGCATACTCGGCAGGCATAAAGCGTTCGACCAGCTTGAGCATGCCGTTTCCCACCTTGTAGCGGTACTCGTCGACGGCAAACGTGGGCCAGCCGTGCGTCTCGCAGGTATGGTTGCCGGCTGCCGCCAGGTCCTCAAGCGTGTTGAGGATGGTGCCGTCCAGGTCAAAGATCACATGGGAAAAAGCTGCTGCCATGAAAGCTCCCGTCATTGGGTTTAAAACGCACCTCATAATACTGGGCTTCCGCGTTGGGCGTGCTTGGAATCTGAACATCTTCAGGGATATCAGGTCACATTGCGCCGACCGTGCGGTTCCGCCCTAGCAAATTCTCGGCAGCTGTTCTCCCACGAGCATGTCGAGAATGCGGGTCGAGCCCCAGCCGGTGCGCACGCGCACGGCGGGATGGGCGCCCTCGGCAAGTGGCAGCACGCGACCGATGATGGCGGCATTCTCGCCGTAGCGGGCGGCGCGCATGGCGCTCAGCGCGGCATCGGCTTGCTCGGCCGGCACGACGGCAACCATCTTGCCCTCGTTTGCCACCTGCAGCACATCGTAGCCGAGCATCTCACAGGCGGCCTGTACGTCGGGACGCACAGGCACGGCATCCTCGTTGACCTCGATGGCAACACCGCTGGCCTGGGCAAACTCGTTGAGCGTGGATGCCAGGCCGCCGCGCGTGGGGTCGCGGAAGCAGCGGGTGTCGGGGGCGGCGGCGAGCACGTCGGCAATCAGATGATTGAGCGGTGCGGCGTCGCTTTCGATGGCGCTCGAAAACGCCAGGCCCTCGCGTTGGCTCATGATGGCGATGCCGTGGTCGCCTAGCGTACCCGATACCAGGATGACGTCGCCGGGGCGGCAGTTGGCACCGCTGAGCGTCACGCCTGCGGGCACCTCGCCCACGCCGGCGGTATTGATGTAGACGCCGTCGGCACCGCCACGCTCGACCACCTTGGTGTCGCCGGTGATAATCTTCACACCTGCCTCATGTGCCGTTTCGGCCATGGTCTGCACAATCTGGCGCAGCTTGTCCATGGGATAGCCCTCTTCGAGGATAAAGCCGCATGAGAGGTAGCGCACGTTAGCGCCCGAGGTCGCGACGTCGTTGACGGTTCCGCATACGGCGAGGCGGCCGATATTGCCGCCGGGGAAGAACTGCGGCGTTACCACAAAGCTGTCGGTCGACATGGCGATTCGCCCGCTTGCGGGCAGCGCGGCGACACCGGCATCGTTGCCCGCAAGCAGCTCGGGCGACCCAAAGGCATCCAGAAAGACCTCATCGATAATGCGCTTCATCATCTGGCCGCCGGAGCCGTGGCCCAGCAGGACAGTGCTATCGGTGGCAGTACGGGACATATCGAAAACTCCAATCGTGGGTGGAATTATATGGGTGAGGCGCAGCGTCGACCGGTCCGCCGTTCGTTAGAACGGCGGAACCTAACAGCCTCGGTAGCGGAAATATGCTGCACAGCTGCCCTCGGAGCTCACCATGCACGGTCCGACGGGATGTTCGGGCGTACATGCGTGGCCGAACAGCGGGCAGTCGCTCGGCGTGATGGCGCCGCGCAGCACGTCGCCGCAGCGGCACCCGCGTGGTTCGACCGTCGGTTCAATGGGTACGTCAAAGCGGGCGCCGGCATCAAAGCGCGCGAATTCGGGCCGGATGGAAAGACCCGAGTTGGCAATCGGTCCCAGTCCGCGCCACGTGGTGTCGCACGGCTCAAATACCTGCTCGACCAGCTGGCGCGCTACGGGGTTGCCGTCAGCGTTGACGCCACGGCGGTAGGCGTTGTCGATCGCCGGCCTTTTCTCGACAACCATCTGGACCAGCATGCAGATACCTTGCAGGATATCGACCGGCTCAAACCCGGTGACTACGCCGGGGGTCTCGAACTCATCGACCAAAAACCCAAAGGGTGCCAGGCCCGTGATGGTAGCGACGTGTCCCGGAAGGATAAAGCCGTCGATAGTGGTCTCGGGATCGTTGGCGATGGCGCGCAGCGCCGGCGGCGTGGTCTTGTGGGCGCAATAGACCGAGAAGTTCTGGAGTCCGCGTGCATCGGCCTCCAAAATGGCGGCGGCGATGGTGGGCGTCGTGGTCTCAAAGCCGACGCCCATAAAGATGACCGGGCGATCGGGGTTGTGTTCGGCGATATCGAGTGCATCGAGCGGGGAGTACACAATGCGAATATCGCGCCCCGCCGCCTTTTGCGCGGCGAGCGAGGTAGACGACCCGGGCACGCGCATCATGTCGCCAAAGGTGGTGATGATGGCGCCGTCCATCTTGGCGAGCGCGATTGCATGGTCGATATCGCGGTTGGCGGTAACACAGACGGGGCAACCCGGACCGCTCAGCAGTTTGAGCCCGGCAGGCATAATGGAGCGAAAGCCATAGCGACCGATGCTCACGGTATGCGTACCGCAGACTTCCATAAGGTTGATGCTGCGGTTGCCGACAAGCTCATGAATACGATCGATGAGCTCGCGAGCCAGCTTGGGGTCGCGAAATGCCGAAAAGTCGATACCGGAGCGAACCGGCTGCGCCGCCGCCACTAGTATGCCTCGGCCGGGTTAGTGGCGAGCTGGTCCTCTTCGGCCAGCTCGGTCATGGTATTGACGAGCTCGAGTGTCTCTTGGGCTTCCTGCTCGTCGACAATCTGAATGCCAAAGCCGGCGTGCACGAGAATATAGTCGCCTACCTGTGCCGTCGGCACGAGGCGCAGCGAAACGGGGCGCTCGATGCCCATCATGTCGACGGTCGCCTTAAGGTCGTCGTCGCGTTTGACCACTTTACCGGGAACGGCAAGGCACATAATGTTCCCCTTTTATACGTTTTGCGCTGGATAGGCGCCTAATTACCCATCAGTTGATGGTAGCGCTCGCGGGAGTCACGAGCAAACGCGTTACACCTGTGAGACGGCGGCGCGCAGGCTGGCAAAACGCCTATCGCGATGCTGTCTGCGCGAGGCGAGCGCGAGCGATGGCGGCCTGACCGTAGGCGATGCAGCCGTCGTTGACGGGCACAGTATGGGGGACCAAGACGGCAAGACCGGCGTCTTTGAGTTCGTGGGTAAGGAGCTGAAGCAAAAGCCGGTTCATGAACACACCGCCCGAGAGCGCGACGGTATCGAGGTTTTCGCGATTGCAGATCTCGCACGCGATGTGGGTCGTAGCGTGCGTAATGGCGATGTGAAACTCGAGGGCGAGCCTGTCGGCCGGCGTGCCTGCCTCAATTCCATTCAGAAGAGATTCGATGAGCGGTTGGGGGTCCAAGATGGGGGAGTCGTCGGCAGACGTGAATACGCCTGCATGATTGCCGTCGAGACGAACGGTCTTACCGCCGAGCGCGGGCCAGGCGGCGGCTTCGAGTTCGATGGCGGGCTCGCCCTCGTAGGTTGCCTTGTCGCAGATGCCCAGAATTGCCGCCGCGGCATCAAAGAGACGCCCCATGCTGCTGGTACGCGGGCTGTTGATGCCGCGCTCGATCATGGTGGCTGTCACGCTGCGCGTTTGCTCGTCGAGGGCGCCCAATAGCCCCGCGGCACCCGGGTGCTCGAGCAGGCCGAGCTCGCTCAGCAGGGCAAAGGCATTGCGGCGGGCGTCGCGCACGGAGGCCGCCCCGCCGGGGAGCGCCCAGGTGCGCAGGTGCGCGGCGCGTTCAAAATCGGCAAGGCCGGCAACAAGAAACTCGCCGCCCCAAATGGTCCCATCGGTGCCGGCGCCGGTGCCGTCAAAGGCGATGCCAAGGACACGCGCGTCGGTTGTAAGCTGGCCCGCGGCGATGGCCTCGGCCATCACGCTCGCGATATGTGCATGATGATGTTGGACTTCGATAAGCGGCAGATTGTGCTTCCGTGCCAGTTCACGCGCCCACTGGCTCGACAGATAGCTGGGATGCATGTCACATGCCAAGGCGGCAGGCGCCAGGTCAAAGAGGTTTTCCAAGCGCGTGCGCGCGGCGTTCCAGGCATCGAAGGTCTCGTCGTTTTCGACATCGCCGATATGCTGCGACACAAAACAGGCCACATGGCCGTCGGCGTCCTCGCGCGTGAGCGCGATCGTAGCTTTTTGCTGCGGCCCGCAGGCGAGCACGCAGGGTGCAGTGCCGTCGAGCGCCGGCAGCGCTAACGGCTGCGGCGCATATCCGCGTGCGCGACGCACAGGCATGGCGGCGCCATCGACCACGCGTACCACGGAGTCGTCGTAGCGCGAGAGAATCGCGCGGTCGTTGCCGAGCAGCGCGTCGGCAATGCCGGCGGCAACGAGGCGCTCCCAGGCAAGATCGTCATCGGTCTCGATGGGCTCTTCGCTCAGGTTTCCGCTGGTCATGACGAGCGCGTGCATACCGCGGGCTTCTGCCGCGGCAAGCAACAGATGCTGAAGCGGGGTGTAGGGGAGCATAACACCGAGCTCTGGAAGGTCGTGCGCGACGGACGGCGCGAGCGCGAGGGCGTCGGGGGAGCCGCCGCTCTCGCAAGCAGCACGTCGGCGCAGCAGCACAATGGGGCGAATGCTGCCGGCCAGCAAGCCGCGTGCAACGTCGTTGACATGGCACAGGCGTTCAGCGTCGGCAAGGTCGCGTACCATAACGGCAAGCGGTTTGTTGCTGCGGCGTTTGCGGCGGCGAAGCTCGGCTACCGCCTGCTCGTTGGAAGCGTCGCATGCCAAGTGAAATCCGCCCAGACCCTTGATGGCGACGATACCGCCACCGGCCAGCAGCTCAACACAGCGGTCGATAATGGCGTCGCTGGTCTCGCGCGTGGTGCCGACGGCCGGCAACGCGGCGGCTTCGCCCGGCTCACCGCCCACGCTCGCTTCGCGCCACGTGATATGCGGCCCGCAATCAAAGCAGGCATCGGGCTGCGCGTGAAAACGCCGGTCGAGTGGGTCGGCATACTCCGCGGCACACTCAGGACACATGGGAAAACAATTCATCGACGTGGCCGCTCGGTCATAAGGCAGCGACCGGATGATGGTAAAGCGCGGTCCGCAGTTGGTACAGTTGATAAAAGGGTAGTGATAGCGCCGATCGGCGGGGTCGAACAACTCGCGCAGACAATCATCGCAGGTGGCGATATCGGGTGAGACGAGCGTCGTGTGCGCGGTCTGGTCCTGCGATGCTACGATGCGAAAACCCTGTTCATTGGCGGTATCCCAACCGTGGGCTGCCAGGTCCACAACCTCGACATATTCTACGCGGGCTGCCGCAGGCGCATGCGCAGAAAGCGCGGCAACAAAAGCATCGAGCGCATCGGCCGGAGCGTGCGCCTCGATATGCACGCCGTCGCCCGCGTTGAGCACCCATCCGCAAATGCCATGCGCCATGGCCTCGCGATACACAAACGGCCGCATGCCAACGCCCTGCACAATGCCCGTCACATGAATATGCACATGTCGCATGCGACACCCCTCATCAAAACCGACCAAATAGGGACAGGTGCGCTACAGCCCCAGGCTCTGCTTGGTGGCGGCGCACGTGAGCTCACCGTGCTTAACGCCGCGCAGGCCCAGCAGGCGGTCGGCTAGTTCGTAGACGCGCTCGCCGCGACCCTTGAGCGCCAGAATCTCTAAGCAGTTGTGGTGATCCAGATGCACGTGCATGGTCGATACGATCTCGTCGGTGTAGTCGTGCTGCACTTCGTCCAGACGGCGCGTCAGGTCGCCGGTATGGTGGTCGTAGATCATGGTGAGCGACCCGATAACATGCTCATCGGGCGTGCGCATCTGCTCCTTGGCGATCGAGGCGCGAATCAGGTCGCGCACGGCCTCGGAGCGGTTGGCCACGTCGCCGCGGCGCGCGATCTGTTCGTCAAAACGGCGCAGCAGGTCGTCCGGTGCGGTAACCGAAAAGCGGACCAGCTCGGAGCCGGAGCCACTACAGTGGCAGCCTGCGTCACCGTCCGCCCCGTGCGGATGCTCGTGCTCGTACCCGCAGCCGTGCTCGTGTTCGGCCACGTTACACCAGCTTCACGGAGCCGACGGAGTTGTGGTCGGCCTCGATGGCCTCTTCGTAGCCCTCGAGTGCGTCGTGGGCCTCGTGCAGCGCGGCCATGGCTGCCTCGAGCTTGGCGCCGATGCGCTCCATGTCAAAATTCTCGGTCGCATGCAGCAACTGATGGCTCCACTCGTGAGCGAGCTCGATGGTGTCGTCGACCTGCTTGACGCTCATGGCAAGCTGGCTCATGTTCATTCCAACATCATGCATGGGAAATCTCCTTGTGTGGACGGTAATCCAGTGGTTCAGATTTTACTACGCCCGCTCTGCGCGCCGCTGCATAAGAAAACGGGTGCGAGTCTGTGCGACTCGCACCCGTTCACTGGGGGCTGTTTGTAACTACCATACTATCCGTGGTCGCATGCCTTGCGTTTGGCACTCCGGTGAGCGGTGCGAAACCGCTCATGGACGGCAGACAAGTAACAAGCGTATTACAGATGTTTCTCCAGCAGTGCCTGAAGTCTTGCCTTGGGTAAGGCGCCAACCGAGCGGTCGACCTCCTCGCCGTTCTTAAAGACGATCAGCGTGGGGATGCTCATGACGCCAAACTTCATGGCCAGGTCCTGGTTGTCGTCGACGTTGCACTTGGCCACAGCCAACTTGCCGGCCAGCTCGTCGGCAACCTCGTCTACGATGGGCGAGAGCGAGCGGCAGGGGCCGCACCACGGGGCCCAAAAATCAACCAGTACGGGCAGGCTATCGTTGACGACAGCGCCGAAGTTCTCGGGGGTAATCTGCTTAATGTCAGCCATGGTGACCTCCATAATACGACGCGGCTCGGCCGCGTAAAACTCAGTACGACCGTGCTTATACCCAGCGGCCCGCAAAGCAACCACTCGCGGGCGGCTCTTTTATATAATGGTGGGCACGCAAACGATTGGAGAGCGCATGTCCACGTCACAAAGCCAGAAAAAAGAAGCCATCGCCCAGGCGGCCGAGCAGGAGCTCACATCGCTTGCGGTCCGTGGCGTGCGCATCGTGGGTAACGCGTGCTCGCCGATCGTGCTGGTCAAAGGCGATTTGGACGAGGCCGAGCGTTCGGGCGGCGAGCTGGCTGCCGGTCCGGACGGTGCTGCGCTGCGCAAGGCGCTTGGGGCCATCGGCTACGCGCCCGAGGATTTTTGCGTGCTGGCAAGCGTCGCCGGCACAGGTGACGGAGCGGTCGCGGTGGGCGAGACTCTGCCGTGCGAGCTGTTCCGCGAGGCGCTTGAGGCTCTGGATCCCGAGGCGGTGCTGCTGCTCGATAACAGCGCGGCCGATGTCATGCGCGAAACCTACGCCGATATGCTCGTGGCGATTGATGACTTCGACACCGCCATGCTCAAGCCCGGCCTGGTCGCCCATGTGCAGGGCCGCCGCGTGCTCGCGCTCGATGGCTTTGAGGCGGCGCTGACCGACAAAGCGGCCAAGCAGCGTATGTGGGCCTACATCAAGCAGCTGACCCCGGCGGTCGCTCCACTGTAGCGGATCGGCACCGGCGAGCGATTGCCTGGCGGGCGAGGCGCGCCGCGAGATCGGCGCCGTACTTCTACATCACAGCGCGCAGCTCAAACCGATCGCCGTTAATGCGGAACTGGCAGTTGCCGTTCATGCGCTCCACGGCAAGTTTGATGCTCTTGGTTCCAAAGCCGTGGCCCGCATACCGGGTCACGGGCATGCCGTCGACCATGCGCGGCGCGCGGTCAAACGTGTTGGAAACTAACAGCAACAGCTGGCCGTCCTCAAGTCGCAGGTCAAGGTCGACGAATCGCTTTCCTTGGGGTGCGGCGCTTGCGGCGGTGATAGCGTTTTCCAAGGCATTTGAGAGCACGCTAAACAGGTCGGCGTCACCTACGTGGACGGTTTCGGGTACGGCGGCGCGCAGGTTGGCGGTAATGCCGTTTCTATTGATATCTGAGTTGAATGACGAAAGCGCGATGTTTACGGTCTCGTTGGCGCAGAAGCGGCGTACGGCGGTGCGGTCGCCGGCTTCGCAGAGCTCATCGATGCGTTTGAGCGCCTCGTCGGTGTGGCCCTCCTCAATTAAAGTGGCCAGGCCGCGTAGGAAGTGGCGCATATCGTGGCGAAGAATCGACAGCTCGCGCCCAGATTGACGCCAAGCCTCGAGCTCTTTGATGGCGGCGCTGTCGCGGGTTTCGAGCATCCAACGCTCTCGCTCGGCGGTTTCCTTTTCTTCGTATTCGCGCAGGTAAACGGCAAGAAACATAAGATAGAAGGCACAGAGCGCAAATGCCAAAAACTCAACTGTCACCACCGAGCCCGAGTGGAACAGCGTGGTGTAGACGTTGGTGGCGTAGTCAAAGATGTAATAGACGAGCGGCAGGATTAAAAGGATGCTCAGCTCGGTGGGGCTTTTAATCGCCAGGCGGGGTCCAATGTCGCCGGCCCAATGCAGCAGGACGGCAAAGACGCCGAGCGTGGTCGCGATGCGCGCCAGATAGTACGCGATCTGCGAATCGGTTGCGGCAAAGGCGGCGATGCCCATCCAGTTGCTGAACTGACAGCTCAGATAGGCGCTGGTGACGCCCAATGCCGCGAGCAGCGGGCTCAGACGGTAGCGCGCACACAGGTAGACGGTAAGCGGCAGGTGCACGACGAGCGGATAGACCTGACGGGCAAAAAGCTCTCCGCCAACGACATTGGCGATCGAAAAGGCAGCGCCGGTTGCGGCTCCGACCCCCACCAACTCGAGTGCATGGTGTCGATTGATTTCGATACCGCATAGCGCCGCCGAAGCAAAGACGCCAAAGAGTAGCGTTGTGGCGTGGTGGATTGCCCAAAGGACCATTTCGACCGAGGAGATCATCAGCGCCTCCCGCCCTCGAAGCGCACCGCAAAGTAGGCGTCTTGGAACCCCTGCTTGCTGCTGCGCGACAGCGGAATGCACGCGCCGGAGCGCATGACGATGTCCGTGCGATCGAAGTGGTCGATGTTGCGCAAGTTGACCTGGTAGCTACGGTGGCATTTAAAGAAGGTGGCATTTTGCGCCAAACGGTCCTCGACGCTGCGGAACGACTCGAGTGCCTCGATATCGCGTCCGTCGCGCAGGTGGAAGACCACGTGCTTGTTGCGCGCCTCGGCATATTCGATGTCGGACAGGCGCAGGGCGTGGTAGCCAAAGGACGTTTTGATCACGAGCTCGTCGGTTGCCGCCGGGCGCATGCTCGAAAGTTCGTCGAGTAACTGCGCCAGGCGTTCGTAAGTCACGGGCTTGAGCAGATAGTCGAAGGCGCGGACCTCGTAGGACTCCAGTGCAAACTCGGGCGACGAGGTAAGGAACACCAGGCGCACGGCGGTGTCGGCCTGGCGCAATTCGCGTGCGGTGTCCATGCCGTTGACGAGCGGCATGATCATGTCGAGCAAGATGATGTCGGCGCGCGACGCGGCATGGCGCGCCAGCAGGTCCTCGCCGCGCGTGACGAGCGCAACATCGACCGCCGTGCCCGTCTCGATCGACCAACGGTCGATCATCCGGTGCAGTCTATCTAGAAAAGCGACGTCATCGTCGCAGGCAATAATCTTGAGCATTCTGAGCCCCCTTAGTAGTTCGATTTTGCCACATTGGGTGCGGACCGCTCGCGGAGGCGTGTCCCGTTTGCGCCCCACGGCGTGCAACTCGCGCCGAGCGGAATTGCGGTGGCGAAAGATGCCTCCTGCGCTATCGAGAGCTCGGCTGTCCTCAGCTTGCCAGTTCGAAAATGGACCCGCCCCAAGATTGAATCTTTATTCCAACTTTACACCTGGCTTTACAGCTGTCTTGTCAGCTGTAAAGCCAGGTGTCATACTAAAGCCCCAAGATTCGCCAAAAGAGAGGGGCCTTGATGGCACAGAGCGCGAACATGGATGCATCGGAGCTTGCACGCGATATTGCGGCCGGCCTGGCATCGGCAACGACGGCAACGGAGCGCGCGGCGCTGGTGCCCGCAGAGCTCGTCGAGGCCATTCAGCAACTTAAAACCCAGCGCGACGCGGTGATTCTGGCGCACTATTACGTGGCGCCCGAGGTCCAGGCTGTGGCCGATTACGTCGGCGACAGCTTCTACCTGGCTAAGCTCGCCAAGAGCCTGCCGCAGCAGACCATCGTGCTGTGCGGCGTGGAGTTTATGGGCGAGAGCGCCAAGTTGCTCAACCCCACCAAGACTGTGCTGCTGCCCGAGCCGGGCGCGGACTGTCCCATGGCGCACATGGTCAAGCGCGAGACGGTCGATGCGGCGCGCGCCGAGTACGGCGACGACCTGGCCGTGGTCTGCTACGTCAACTCCACGGTCGAGATCAAGAGCTGGAGTGACGTGTGCGTTACCAGCTCAAACGCCGTCAAGATCGTCTCCGAGCTGCCGCAGCAGCACATCTTGTTCATTCCCGACCAGAACCTGGGCCGCTTCGTAGCCGAGCAGGTGCCCCAAAAGCACGTCATCCTCAACAACGGCTACTGCCCGCGCCATCACATCATCACCGTCGAGCAGATCGTTGACGCGACGGAGGCCCACCCCGACGCGCTCGTGCTGGCGCATCCTGAGTGCAAGGCCGACGTCTTGGCCGAGGCCGACTACATCGGCTCCACCGCCGGCATCATCAAGTACGCCGAGGAGTCCGACGCGAGCGAGTTCATTATCGTGACGGTCCGCGGCGTGCTCTACGAGCTCGAGCGCCGCTGCGAGGGCACCGGCAAAAAGTTCTACTTCCCCGCGGTGCAGCCCACCTGCGTCAACATGGATCTCATCACGCTCGAAAAACTCGTGCGCTGCCTGGAGACGGGCGAGGGCGAGGTGCAGATCGGCGTGTCGGACGAGGCCGCCGACCAGGCCAAACTTACGCTCGACCGCATGCTCGAGTACGCGGCGCGCTAAGCCAATGTGACATGAGGGACAGTCCCTTATGTCACATAACAAGGGAGAGGATTCCTGTGGAAACCAAACAATACCCCGACATGGAGTGCGACGTTGTCATTGCCGGTTGCGGCGTGGCGGGCCTGTACGCGGCCCTCAATCTGCCGACGAGCACGCGCGTGATCATGCTCTCCAAGGGCGCTGTCGACGAGTGCGATTCGATGCTCGCGCAGGGCGGCATTTGCGTGCTGCCCGAGGGCTCGGACTACGATGCCTTCTTTGAGGACACCATGCACGCCGGCCACTACGAGAACCGCCGCGAGAGCGTCGACATCATGATCCGCTCGAGCCGCTCGGTCATCAACGACCTGCTGGCGATGGGCGTGGACTTTGAGCGCAAGGCCGACGGCAGCCTCGACTTTACCCGCGAGGGTGCGCACAGCCGCCCCCGCATTGCCTTCCATGCCGACATTACGGGCAAGGAGATCACGACCAAGCTGCTTCAGGCCGTTCGCAAACTGGATAACGTGCAGATTTTGGAGCACGTGGCCATGACCGACATCCTGACGGGCGAGCGTGACGGCGCCACGGTGTGTGCCGGTGTCGTCGCCGTTCCCGTGGACGAGGACAACTCGGTCCGCCCCGCCGACGAGCTGATAAATGCCGCCGAGGGCGCGCATGCCGGCGAGCCGTTTAAGATCCATGCCCGCCACACGCTGTGGGCGACGGGCGGCATCGGCGGCGTATACGACCACTCGACCAACTATCCGCAGCTCACGGGCGATGCCTGCTACATCGCTCAGGAGCATGGCATTAAGATGGAGCACCTGGACTACGTGCAGATCCACCCCACGGGACTGTTCTCGCCGCAGCCAGGCCGCACCTTCCTGATCAGCGAGAGCTGCCGCGGCGAGGGCGCGATTCTGCTCAACGCCGCCGGTGAGCGCTTTACCGACGAGCTTCAGCCGCGCGATGTGGTCGCTGCCGCTATTCGCGAGCAGATGAAGCAGGACGGTACTGAGCACGAGTGGCTGAGCTTTGCCCCCGTCGAGCGCGATGTAGTGACCGGGCACTTTGCCAACATTCGCGCACGCTGCTTGGAGGACGGCCGCGACATCTTGGACGAGCCCATCCCCGTTACGCCTACGCAGCACTACTTTATGGGCGGCGTGTGGGTCGACAAGGACGGCCGCACCTCGATGCCCGAGCTCTACGCAGCCGGTGAGACGGCCTGCAACGGCGTTCACGGCAAGAATCGCCTTGCATCAAACAGCCTGCTCGAGGCGCTGGTCTGGGGTCGTCGCGCCGCGTGGTGCATGCGCACCGGCGAGTCGCTTGCCGTGGAGCAGGCGGGCGAGCCCGCGCTCGACGGGCGTCATCGCGCCCTGAGCGCCGACTCCCTGGCAATCGATGATTTGGCCCGTGCCGCCGGCACGCAGGCCGTGGAGGAGTAGACCATGAATCCCATTACCATGAAGCTCGTCGTCGATGATCTGATTCTGCAGGCTCTACGCGAGGACATTACGTTTGAGGACGTGAGCACGGCGAGCGTGTGCCCCACGGCGCGCCCCGCCACGGTGGAGCTCATCGCCAAGGCCGATGGCATCATCGCGGGCTTGGATGTGTTCGCCCGCACCTTTGAGCTGCTGGATTCGCAGAGCTCGGTGCTGTTTGATGTTGCCGACGGTGACGAGGTGCACGCCGGCGACCACGTGGGCCAGGTGCGCGGCGATGCGCGCGTGCTGCTTTCGGGCGAGCGCGTGGCGCTCAACTACCTGCAGCGCATGAGCGGTATCGCTACCTATACGCACAGAATGGCAGCGGCGCTCGAGGGTACCAAGACCGTGCTTGTCGACACACGCAAGACCACGCCGGGCATGCGCGTTTTCGAGAAGGCGGCGGTTGAGATCGGCGGCGGCAGCAACCATCGCTACAACCTGTCGACAGCCGTCATGCTCAAGGACAACCACATCGATGCCGCCGGTGGCGTGACGCGCGCGATCGAGATGGCGCGCGCCCACGCGTCGTTTACCACGACGGTCGAGATTGAGTGCGAGAACCTGGACATGGTACGCGAAGCCGTGGAGGCCGGTGCTGACATTATCATGTTCGACAACATGACCCATGACGACATGGCCGCCGCGATTGAGCTTATCGCCGGTCGTGCCAAGACCGAGTGTTCGGGCAATGTGGATGCCAGCAATATCCGCGCCCTGGCTGATCTGGGCGTCGACTACATTAGCTCGGGCGCCCTGACGCACTCCGCGCCGATCCTCGACCTCTCGCTTAAGCACTTGCGTCTGCTGGACGGTAAATAATGAACGCCCGCGAGCGTCGCCGTGCCATCATGGGCGTGCTCGAAGGAGCCAAGGAGCCCGTTTCGGGCAGCGCACTTGCCCGCGAGGTTGGCGTGAGCCGTCAGGTCGTGGTTCAGGATATTGCCCTGTTGCGTGCCGATGGGCACGATATCGTGGCGACCAACCGCGGCTACGTGCTGCAGGAAGCTGCGAGTAGCCCCGCCGTGCCCACGCGTCTTGTTAAGGTGCGCCACAGCGTGGAGCAGGCGGGCGACGAGCTTACGAGTATCGTCGACGCGGGTGGCGCCGTGCTCAACGTGATCGTCAACCATCGTGTGTACGGCAAGATCACGGCCGACCTGGACATCCGCAACCGCCGCGATGTCGAGCGCTACCTAGAGGGCATCGCCAGCGGCAAGAGCTTCCCGCTGCTGACGGTGACCAGCGGCTACCACTTCCATCGCATCGCCGCGGAAGACGAGCAGACCCTCGACGAGATCGAGGCCATGCTCAAGGAGAAGGGCTACCTTGCCGATTTAATGCCCTACGAGGACGACCTGTCCTAGTAACGACGAATGCAAAAGGAGGCCTCCGCGGCGATGCGGAGGCCTCCTTTTTGTGCACGGTGTACTTTTGAGTGTGCAGGTGGGGGAGCTGTTACTCCTCGACGATCTCGGTGATCGCGCCGGCGGGGCAAGCGTCCTGGCAAGCGCCACAGGCGACGCAGGAATCCTCGTCAGCGACGGTAGCGACGTCCTGGAGCTCCAGAACGCCAGCGGGGCAGGAGTCGACGCAAACGCCACAAGCGATGCACTCGTCGGCATCAATTACGGGATGAGCCATGGTAGTTTCCTCTCTGTTGACCGACGCTACAGGCGATGCGCGCCGGTTTGATTCGGGCAAAAACATACCACGGGAGCGACCGTTTGCAATACCCTCTGGCCGGCATCTTCATACCGTTCGCCGAGTATGCCAAGGTTTACTAAAAAACACGCAGGTGGGGCCGCTGAGCTGCGTAAATGTTAGCTAAAGGTGACTTGAAATATTGAGCTATTAAGCGCGCCTGCGGAAAGGGCATCCCGTTATTTGGCCGAAAAACGGGTCGCAGCTTCCGGTTGGACCGCCCGGCGGAAACTGTGTCCCAGAATTCGCGCTCAGACCGGGATACCCTTACCGCAAGGCAGCCCCAGGCACCTTCGGACCCAAACCTCAGCCATCTCTACATAGATCTCAATAGATTTGCCGAGAACTCAATCAGCGCATCTACCTGCGCATTTAAGAACCTAAACTCTCAGCAATAAGAAATCTTATATGAATTGACTTAGATTTTGTATATTCCAGCCCATAAGGGGATACACTACATCCAGAAAGACAAGCCGAAGCGCCGCGCGACAGACCGTCGAGGCGACGCGAACGCAAAAGAGAGAGGGAATTTCTAATGAGTAAGATTCTTGGTATCGACCTTGGTACTACTAACTCCGCCATGGCCGTTCTCGAGGGCGGTTCTCCGACCATTATCGTGAACGCCGAGGGCGACCGCACCACCCCGTCCGTCGTGGGCTTCCGTGCCGACGGCGACCGCGTTGTGGGTAAGGCCGCTAAGAACCAGGCTGTCACCAACCCCAAGAACACCGTGTTCTCCATCAAGCGCTTCATGGGCCGCAAGTACTCCGAGTGCACCTCCGAGATCAAGACCGTGCCGTATGAGGTCAAGGAGGGCCAGGGTGGCCGTGCCGTCGTCGATATCGAGGGCAAGGATTATACCGCCGAGCAGGTGAGCGCCATGACGCTCGCAAAGATGAAGGCCGACGCCGAGAAGTATCTGGGCGAGACCGTCACCGACGCCGTCATCACCGTCCCGGCCTACTTCAACGACGCCCAGCGTCAGGCCACCAAGGACGCCGGTAAGATCGCCGGCCTCAACGTCAAGCGTATCGTCAACGAGCCGACTGCTGCTGCTCTTGCCTATGGCCTGGACAAGCAGGGCACCGACCAGCGCATCCTGGTCTTCGACCTGGGCGGCGGTACCTTCGACGTCTCCATCCTCGACCTCGCCGACGGCGTGTTTGAGGTTCTGTCCACCTCGGGCGACAACCACCTGGGCGGCGACGACTGGGATCAGCGCGTCATCGACTGGATGGCCGATAAGTTCCAGCAGGAGAACGGTGTCGACCTGCGTCAGGACCCCATGGCCCTGCAGCGTCTGAAGGAGGCCGCCGAGAACGCCAAGAAGGAGCTCTCCGCAGCCCAGCAGTCCACCATCAACCTGCCGTTCATCACCATGAACCAGTCCGGCCCGCTGCACCTCAACTACA
This sequence comes from uncultured Collinsella sp., assembly GCA_900543045.1. Classification (GTDB taxonomy): domain Bacteria; phylum Actinomycetota; class Coriobacteriia; order Coriobacteriales; family Coriobacteriaceae; genus Collinsella. The sequence goes on along the minus strand of UQPT01000016.1, from coordinate 2,336 downwards.
CGCTGACCCGCGCCGAGTTCGAGAAGATCACCCGCGACCTGCTCGAGCGCTGCAAGCAGCCTGTCACCAACGCCCTGCGCGACGCTAAGCTCAAGCTCTCCGATCTGACCGAGGTCATCCTCGTCGGCGGCTCCACCCGTATGCCCGCCGTCCAGGATCTGGTCAAGACCATGACCGGCAAGCAGCCCAACATGTCCGTGAACCCCGACGAGGTCGTTGCCGACGGCGCTGCCGTCCAGGGCGGCGTGCTCACCGGCGACGTCGAGGGCATCCTGCTGCTCGACGTTACCCCGCTGTCGCTGGGCGTCGAGACCATGGGCGGCATCATGACCAAGATGATCGACCGCAACACCACGATCCCGACCTCCAAGACCGAGGTCTACTCCACCGCTGCCGACAACCAGACCAGCGTCGAGATCAACGTGCTCCAGGGCGAGCGCGAGCTTGCCCGCGATAACAAGTCGCTCGGTAAGTTCCAGCTGACCGGCATCCCGGCTGCCCGCCGCGGCGTGCCGCAGATCGAGGTCACCTTCGACATCGACGCCAACGGCATCGTCAAGGTCTCCGCTAAGGACAAGGGCACCGGCAAGGAGCAGCAGATCACCATTTCCGGCTCCACCGCTCTGTCCGACGACGAAGTCGATCGTATGGTCAAGGACGCCGAGGCTCATGCCGAGGAGGACAAGAAGCAGAAGGAAGAGGTCGAGGTCCGCAACCAGACCGATAGCCTGTGCTACTCCACCGAGCAGACCCTCAACGAGCTGGGCGACAAGGTTTCCGCCGACGTGAAGTCCAAGGCCGAGGCCGCTATCGCCGACGCCAAGAAGGCGCTCGAGGGCTCTGACGTCGACGCTATCAAGGCCGCCGGCGAGTCCCTGCAGTCCGTGGCCTACGAGCTGGCCCAGGTTGTCTACGCCGACGCTCAGCAGCAGACCGACGGTGCCGCTGGCGCCCAGCCTGCCGACGATGACGTTGTCGACGCCGACTACGAGGTTGTGGACGACGAGGACAAATAATCATGTCCGCCCGTAAAGCTCGCACGGAGGCGGCCGCCGCTGGCGCCGCCCCCGTTGACTCTGAGGAGAAGGACGTGAAGATTCCCGTAGAGGCCGTTGGCGATACCGAGGCCAACGAGGCCCCGGCCGCCGAGGCTGCCGAGAACCAGGTAGAGGATTCTAACAAGGAGGCGACGATGACCGAGGACGAGATGGTGGAAGCCGCTATCCGCGCCGGTGAAGAAGCCGCCGACAACGACTTTAAGCTCAAGTTCGAGCAGGCCCAAAAGGAGCTTGCCGATGTGCGCAATGAGCTCGATGCTGCGGCAGAGGCTCAGAAGGCCGCCGAGGACAAGGCGAAGGACGCTACCGAGCGCACCGCCCGTCTGCAGGCCGACTGGGAGAACTTCCGTCGCCGCACCGCCAACGAGCGCATCGCCGAGCGCGAGCGCGCGACCGAGAAGCTTGTCACCGCGCTGTTGCCGGTGATCGACGATATCGAGCGCGCGATCGACCATGCCCGCAGCCAAGAGCTTTCCGACGACTTTAAGCAGTTCGTCGACGGCGTCGATGCGGTTCATGCCAAGCTGCTCGATGTGTTTGCGCACGAGGGCGTTGAGCCCATCGACCCCAAGGGCGAGGCGTTCGATCCGCTCGAGCACCAGGCTGTGGGTCGCGTCGAGGACGCATCGCAGTATGACGAGACCGTCAACGACGTGTACCAGAAGGGCTACCGCATGGCGGATCGTATTCTGCGTTCCGCGATGGTGACGGTGACCTACGGTGGCGAGAAGCGCCCCGCACCGGAGCCCGAAGCGGCGCCCGAGGATGCTACGGCCGATACGGCCGAGAGCACCGAGGAGTAATTGAGAAGGGCCCCGGGGCAACACCCGGGGCCCTTTCTGACCTAGTGCCATATGAAAGCATGAGCCGTCGTCTGCATGGACGGCGGACGTAACAGGAGAGGAGCTACGATGGCTGCAGGCAAAACCTTCTATGACATCCTGGGCGTATCCAAGAGCGCCTCCGACAAAGAGATCAAGAGCGCGTTTCGCAAGCTCGCGCAAAAATATCACCCCGATGCCGGCGGCGACGAGGCCAAGTTCAAGGAGATTAGCGAGGCCTACGAAACGCTTTCGGACGAGAAGAAGCGCAAAGAGTACGACCAGATGCTCATGTTTGGCGGCATGCCGGGCGCGGGCGGCGCGTATGGCGGCGGCTACGGTGCCGGCGCGGGCGCCAGCGGCTGGGGCGACATCTTCGACAGCATATTTAGCGGCAACGGCGCCTGGGGCAGCGATTGGGGCTCGGGCTTTGCCGGGGCCGCGGGCGCTGCCGGTG
>UQPT01000015.1:0-31773 GCA_900543045.1 uncultured Collinsella sp. | reverse complement strand
CAGTCCTGCGCAAGACGGAAAGCACATTAAGTGCTTTCCTTTGCGTGCGGAACTCACGACAAACTTAACCGCCCCGCCCGGCAGGCGAGTTGCGGAAACTCGGATGGTCCAGAGCAATATCGTGCGAAAGGAATTCTGGCTGAATTATTGTTCACGTGGGTGATTCAGTCGATGAGGGCTATTAATGCCCTGTTGGGGACTAAGGAGTGTCCCGGGGTGCCGACAGAAAAAGAACGTCCCTAAGTGCCGGGTGGCATGAAAAAAGGCGAGGACCCGTAGGGAGTCCTCGCCTTTGTTACAGGGGGCGATGTTATTCGCGTACTGTGGGATTAGACCAGGCGGGCATTGATCGTCTTGGCGATCTCGGCGGCGTCGGTGGAACCCTTGACGGTGGCACGGAAGTCCTCGTCCATGAGCGCCTCGGCGACCTTGGACAAGATCTTGAGGTGCGTGGTGCCAGCCTGTGCACCAGGAATGAGCAGAGCGATGGCCACGTTGACGGGAGCGCCGTCCATGGTATCCCAACCGGTCACGCCGGACTCGTCCTTGACGACGATGACGGCAGCCTCGGTAATGGCGTCGGACTTGGCGTGCGGAATGGCGAAGCCCTCCATCATGCCCGTGGTGCCCTCGGACTCGCGGGCCAGGAAGGCGTTCATCACGGCGTCGGCGTCGCTGGCGATACCGGCCTTGACAGCCTGGTTGGAAACGAAGCTCAGAGCCTCGTCACGAGAAGCGAAGTCCTCGGCGACAAAGACATTCTCGACCTTCACGAAGTCGGCAGCCTCGGCCTTAGGGGCCTCGACGGCAGCGGCCTTGGGGGCCTCAACCGGCTTGGCTGCAGGAGCGGCCTTCTGATTCTTCTCGAAGTCGTACTTCTTGAAGGCCACGAACAGGATGCCGCCGACCACAGCACCGATGAGGATCGCGAGGACCCACAGCGGACCGTTCTCGACAACGGGCAGGACCAGGAAGCCGCCGTGGGGCGCCGGATCGTGAACGTTGAACATAATGGTCAGGATCGAGGCGATGGAGGAGCCAAGCATCATGATGGGCATGACGGGCCAGATGTTCTTGGTCATGAACGGAATGGCGCCCTCGGTGATGTGGGTGCAACCAAGGATGAGGTTGACGATACCGGCGTCATGATCCTCCTGGCTGAAGTACTTCTTGCCGACGACGACGGCGAAGGTGGTGATCAGCGGCGGAACGATGCAGGCGGCGGAGACGGCAGCCATGAAGTTGGTGCCGAAGTTGTAGGTGTCGGTGCCGACACCGGCGGCCAGGGCCTCGGTGAGCATAGCGGTACCGGTGACGTAAGCAGCCTTGTTGACCGGGCCGCCCATGTCAACGGCGCACATGCAGCCGATGGCAAGGCCCAGGACAATGGCGCCAGAGGCAGACAGACCCTTGAGGAAGTCCATCATGGCGGTGTTGATGGCAGCCATGGGGCCGGAGATGCCGAGCATGACCAGGCCGACGATGGCGGTCGAGAACAGCGGGTACAGGAAGATAGCCTTGAGGCCGTCCAGATTCTTGGGCAGCTTGGAGAAGACCTTCTCGAGCAGCAGGATGACATAGCCAGCGAGGAAGCCGCCGACGATGCCGCCCAGGAAACCGAAGCCCACGCCGGCGCCGCCGGCGTCGATCATACCGGTCTCGGCGTTAACGGGCAGACCCTGGATGGCGATCATACCGGCAACAAAGCCGGGGACGAGTGCCGGGCGCTTGCCGATAGACTCGGCGATGTAGGCGGAAAGCACGGGAACCATGAGGTTCATGGCGATGCCGCCGATGATCTTGAGCATAGCGGCAAAGCTGTTGTAGTCAGACGCCGTCGAATCGAAGGACGTGATGCCCCACAGGAACGAAACGGCGGTCAGGACACCACCGGCGACGACGAAGACCAGCATGTGGCTGACGCCGTTCATGAGGTGCTTGTAGATGATGTGGCCGATGGACTCCTTCTCCTCGACCTCATCCTCGACATCGGCAGCAGCCGCAACCGAGTCGTCACCCTTGGCGGCGAGCGCGCGGTCGATCAGCTTACCGGCTGCCTCAACGGACAGGGCCTTGGAAACACCAACGGAAAGCATGCGCTTGCCGGCGAAACGCTCCGCCTGGACATCCTTATCGGCTGCGACGACGACGGCCTTGGCACCGGCGATCTCGCTCTTGGTGAGCTCGTTCTCGACACCGACCTGGCCATGGGTCTCAACCTTAATGGTCAGACCGCGCTCGGCAGCTGCCTTCTCCAGCGCCTCCTTCGCCATGAAGGTGTGCGCGATGCCGGTCGGGCAACCGGTAGCGGCGATGATGTCAAACTTAGCCATGTGTCCCTCCTTCTTGAGTACTGCGCCCGCAGGCGCTCCCCTACACGCGCATCCTTGCGCGCTTTTCCACAACTGAAAGATACCAACCTACCGTCCACGTGAGAAGAGACAAGGCGCAATTCTCCGGTGAAAGGTTCTTTCATAACCGTAAACGGTAAGTGAAAGTTTACCATCAACACTTGAAACGGCAAGGTGTATCTTGTAATTGAAAATGCCCGTATACTATGGCATTGCAAATCAAGTTAGATTTTCATGCCAACCAGGAGCCATCCATGACCGATAGTAGCAAGAGCGCACTTTCCCTCATTAGTACCCACCAGGGATACAGTGAGTCCGAGCAGCGCATTGTCGACTATATATTGGAGCACCAGTCCGAGGCGCCGCGCCTGACGGCCGCCCAGCTCTCACGAGCCGCCGCAACGTCCGAGGCGACGGTTTCGCGCTTTTGCCGCAAGCTGGGCTTTGGCAGCTTCCGCAGCTTTCAGTTTTCGTTGGCGAGGGATTTGGAAAGCCAGCGCAACGAGGGCCTGACTGACGAGGTCTCGCTCGACAATATGGAGCAGAGCCTCAAGAACATCCTGGCTGCTAAGGTGAGCGAGCTTAATGCGACCATCGACGGGATCGACCACGATACGTTGGCGGCTGTTGTGCATGCCCTTAAGCATGCAGGGGTTATTGAGTTTGCGGCTGTGGGCAATACCAACGCGGTCGCGCTCGATGCGACGTTTAAGTTTTCGCAGCTGGGCCTGCGCTGCATGGCGAGCACCATTAGCGAGACATCAATTGGCTTTGCGCTCACGTTACGCCCAGGTGACGTCATCGTGCTAATCTCAAACTCCGGCAAATCGCGCCGACTGAATCGCATGGCAAAAGCGGCTCGCAACTGCGGCGCAACCGTAGTCGTCATCAGCAGCGACAGCAAATCCCCGCTCGCGCGTCTGGCAGACTACACTTTTAATACCGTCAACCACGAAGCGCTACTGACGACGGGCGACTTTGCGTTCTCCAAGATCAGCGCCACGATGATCATCGAAGTTATCTACAACTTCCTGCTGCCCGAGATTGAAGACGCTCGTGAACATATCAGCTACTACGAGGAGCTCATCCAGCCGGACAAGGTCGTTGAGTAAAACGCGTAGTGGGACAAAAATTTCAGTCTATTTTGTCCCACCAACACCGCTGATACGACCTAGCCTCGAACTTCTTCGAGCATCTGCTTTGCGTGGGCCAAGCTTGCCTCGGACTGATCGCCGCTGAGCATGCGGGCGATCTCGGCAGTACGCGCTTCGCCGGTTACCTCGTCCAAATGCGTCTGGGGAACATCGCCCGGCTCCTTGCTGACAACATAATGCTTGTCGGCCATGACGGCGACTTGCGCCAAGTGGGTTACGACAATCACTTGATGCGTAGCGGCAAGATCGGCCATCACACCAGCAAGAGCACGAGCCGTGGAGCCGCCGACACCGGCATCGACCTCGTCAAATACCAGTGTGTCGACGCCGTCAGCATTACCCAAGACCACCTTGCTCGCCAGCATGACGCGGCTGAGCTCGCCGCCCGAGGCAATGCGGCGCAGGGGACGCGGCGTCAAGCCGACACCGCTGCGATACAAAAGCTCGTAGCTTGAAGGACCCGCCGGCGTCCACTCGGCGCGCGGAAGATCACGCGACTCCCAAACGAGCTCGGCGCCGCCCATCTCCAGGCGCGCCATTTGGCGGCCAACCTCGTGACAAAAACGCGGAGCAGCGGTATTACGCGCACGCTTGAGTGCCTTGGCGGCAGCAAACAGCTCGCGCTCGGCGCTCCCGAGTGCCTCACGCGCCTTTTTGATCTGTTCATCGCCATCATCGACCAGGGACAGCAGCTCTTGCGAGCGATCGCGCATGGCAAAAACATCGTCCATGGTGGGACCCCACTGACGCAACAGGCCCTTGAGGTCGGAATACCGCTCACGCATGCGAGCGAGCTCGCGCGGATCGAAGGCGACCCCATCGCGATAGGCACGCAACTCGTTGGCGCAATCCTCGAGTGAGATGCAGGCATCCGAAAGGGCATCGGCGATGTCGCCTAGCTTGCGGTCAACGGTCGTCATGCGTGAAAGCTCGGCCACGGCGCTGTTCACGGCATCGAGCGCTCCCCCTTCGGCGGCAATCGATGCATGGGCTTCGTTAGCCGTGGCCACCAGCACCTCGGCATGCTCCGAGCGCGGCAGCAGCTCTTCGAGCTCCTCATACTCACCCGGCTTGGGGTCGATCTCGGCGATGCGCTCCAGGGCGAAGCGCGCCTCCTCGACGCGACTCCCCTGCGCACGCGACGCCTCCTCTACGCGACGGACCTCCTTGCCAGCCGCACGCGACACCCTAAAGCAGGCACGGTACTTTTCCAGTGCCTCGAGCGCAGAGCGACCAGCCCAGGCATCGACCATGGCAACATGATGTGCCGGATCGAGCAGGCGCTGATGCTCGTGCTGGCCGCACAGATCCATCATCACGCCGACGCGCTCGGAAAGCTCGCGCACGCTGGCAATGCGACCATCAATCTTGACGCGGCTGCGGCCCTCGGCAGAAAGGCTGCGCTGCACGGTGAAGCCCTCCGTGTCGTGCGGGCCATCGAACAAGCGCGCCTCGACGCTCGCAAGCGCCTCGCCCTCGCGCACGGTCGAAGAATCCGCGCGCTCGCCCAAAATGAGCTTAAGCGCCGAGAGCAGCGCAGTCTTGCCGGCGCCGGTCTCGCCGGTCAGGACAGTTAGGCCCGCGCTGGGCACCAGCGTCGCCTCGCGAATGAGCGCAATGTTTGAAACCTGCAGCTCATCGATCATGACGAACTCCGTAGAATACGCGGCTCACCGAGTTATAGAAGCTCTCGGGGCCATAGTCGAGCAGCAGAACATCGCCGGGACCGCGACGCACGGCTACGCTCTCGACGGTACCATCGCAGGTAATAAACTGTCCGTCGATAGCGATGGCAGGTACACTCGGTCGGTCGTCAGACATAAAAATCTCGACGACATCGCTCGGCGAGGTCAAAAAGGCACGGGCCTGAATAGTATGCGGCGCGATAGGCACGCAGACCATGCCCGTGTAATCCGGGCTCACGATAGGACCGCCGGCACTGAGGGCATAGCCCGTGGAACCAGTTGCCGTAGACACGACCACACCATCGCCGCGCAAGCGATCGATATGGTGGCCCGAAACGGTGATATCGAACTCGACCATATCGGAAAGCGGCCCGCGCGTGAGCGCCATGTCGTTGAGGGCAAAAGAACGCACGACATCCTTGGTGCCGTCCTCGCGCACAGAAACGATGTCTGCAGCGATCGTGGCGCGACGACTCACGTGGAGCTCACCGGACAGGGCATCGCTCACAACCTGCAGAATATCGCGTTCCTCGGGACTGGCCGCCGTCAAAAAGCCCAGGTGACCATAGGAAAGACCCAGAATAGGAATCTCTCGATAGTTGAGGATGCGGGCGGCGCGCAGCAGCGTGCCGTCGCCGCCGAGCGTGATGACAAGGTCGGCACCATCCACGTCGGGCGTACTCTGGATCTTGGAGCGCTGGTCGGCAGCCCAAGCGACCTCGTAGCCCTGGCGCGTCAGCCAGAGCTCGAGCATCAGGCCGCTCTCGACCGCCTCTTGCTTGTAGTAATTGGGAACCAGAAAGACCTTCATAGCGTTGCAGCTTTCTCGCTCAAAGCCGATACCTGGGATTGCAACTCGTCATCGGAGTGCTCGCTGGGGGCAAACCTCGTGCCGTACAGGAAAAACTCCACGTTGCCCTTGGCGCCATGGATGGGCGACACGCACACGTCAAGCGGGAACAGGCCCTTGGCGGCAAAGAGCTCAATCGCCGCCACGAGCGTGTCAACACGCACAGTGGGATCTGTCACGATACCGCCCTCGCCCACCAGCGCCGCCGGAGCCTCAAACTGCGGCTTCACGAGCGTGCAGAACGACCCCGTCGGCGTCAGGCACGCCAGCACGGCGTCGATGATGTTCGCGATGCTCGTAAACGACACGTCGCACACGGCCAGGTCGATTGCGTCGCCGTAGCCGAGCTCGGGCAGCTGCGTCACGTTGGTGCGCTCGTGGAGCGTCACGCGGTCGTCTTGGCGCAGCGACCAATCAAACTGGGCACGGCCCACGTCGACCGAAACGACCGTGGCGGCACCGCGCTTGAGCAGGCAATCGGTAAAGCCGCCGGTAGAGCAGCCTACGTCCAGGCAGGCAAGGCCCGTGGGATCGATACAAAACGCATCGAGCGCACCCTCAAGCTTAAGGCCGCCGCGCCCAACGTACGGAATGCGCCCCTTAACGTGCAGTGGCAGGCCCGGCGTCACCTTAAGCCCCGGAGAGGTCAAACGCTCACCGCCGCTCGAGACCAAGCCGGCCATAAGAGTGCGAAGGGCATCCGCGCGATCGGCGCAGATGCCCTGTGAAATCAGTTCGTCATCGAGACGCACGCGTTTCATGAATGCCATCAACCATTCGTATCCGGGGATGCAGCCTGCCTATCTTGGGACTCGTTTGCCGCATCCTCATCGTATTCCTGCTCGAGCTTGTCGGCCTCACGCGGCGTCAGCTCAAACTTGTCGACCATATCGACCGCACGGGAACCAAGCTCAATAGCCTCGTCAAACAAATCGAGCGAACGCTCCAGGGACGTATCCTTGGAGCGAACGGTGGCGATGATCTGGTCCAGGCGATCCGAGATCTCATCGAAGTTGCGGACGGAACCCTCTGGCATGGCTACTCCTCGACGGAGTCGGCCTCGACGGCCTCAGCAGCGTCCGGATCCTCGGCAAGTACACCGGCGGCAGCCTGAGCGGCAGCGACCTTGGCGGCCGCCTCGGCAGCCTGCGCCTCCTCGCGAGCGCGATCCTCGGCCAGCAGCTCTTGGTACAAATCCTCACCCGGCAGCTCCTCGCTGCGAGCGATCTTGCCCAGCACGCCGTTGACAAACGATGCGGACTGGTCGGTGCCATAGGCCTTGGCAAGTTCGACGGCCTCGTTGATAACAATAGCGTCCGAGACCTCCTCGTCGGTGAGGAAGCGCATCTCGTAGACGGCGATACGCAGCAGGTTGCGGTCGGCGCCGGGCATGCGCATAAGATCCCAGTTCTTGGCGACGGCGCGCAGGGCACAGTCGATGCGATCGATATGCTCGTAGGCACCGCGACAAAGCTCCAGCGCATAGGGGTCGAGGGGACCCTTCGAGATCAGGAAATCGCCCTCGAGGACGCGCTCGAGCGGACTGTCCGTGGCCTCGGCCTGGAACAGCAGCTGCAGCGCCTGACTGCGGGCAAGCGTGCGCCCGCGATAAACCTTAAGGCTCAAAGGTTACTCCTTGGGGAAAACGAGGCCGTCGATGCAAACGTCAACGCGCTCGACCTCAACGCCCACCTGGGCATCGATGGCAGCGACCACGGCAGCGCGAACGGCCTCGGCGAGTTTCTTGAACGGATAGCCAAAGAACACCACAACGCGCACGGTGAGTGCGAGCTTGTCGCCGGCGACCTCGGTCTCGACCGCCGGCTCGGAAGCCGGGGCCTTGGACGAGAGCATCATGGAGACAAGGTTGGTGGCAAGGTCCTTGACGCCAACGGAGGCGATGCCCTCGACATCGGACACGGCGCGCGAGACGATGGCGGTCAGAACATCGGGCGAAATGCCGATGCCGTCAATCTTGATTTCCTGGGGCATGAGTCCTCCTAGAAGAGTTGGTTGCTAGACGCGGGAGACGAACTTGCCGTCGCGGGTGTCAACCTTGATGACCTCGCCCTCGTTGAGGTACATGGGGACCTGGATGACAGCGCCGGTGTCGATCGTGGCCGGCTTGGTGGAACCCTGGACGGTGTCGCCCTTAAAGCCCGGGTCGGTCTGGACGATGGTGGTCTCGATGAACATCGGCGGGGTTACGCCCATGAGCTCATCGTCGGCGAAGAGCAGCTGGCAAATGTCGTTCTCGCGCAGCCACTTGGAGTTCTCGCCCACCATGTCCTCGGGAACGGGAACCTGCTCATAGGATTCGTTGTCCATGAAGATGTAGTCGGTGCCATCGTTGTAGAGGTACTGGAACTCACGGGTGGTGAGCATGACGCTCTCGAACTTGGTGCCGGCGTTGCAGGTGTTCTCGACGACGCGGCCGCTCTTGATGTCGCGGGTCTTGTAGCGCACAAACGCGCCGCCCTTGCCCGGCTTGACATGCTGGAACTCGACGATGGTGTAGACCTTGTCCTTAATGCGGAGACCGAGGCCGTTCTTGAAGTCGGCGGTAGAAATGGTAGGCATAGCGACCTTTCTTGTTATGGGCAGAACGCACAAGCGTCCAAATTACATACGAGCGAAATTATACACTTGCAGACGGCGCCTGCAGCGAGCGCATAAAAAGAGAACGCGGGGCGTCCGAATTGCTCCGGAGGCCCCGCCCCAAACTATCTACCGAAGTAGACTAGCAATCGATGACGTGAAGGTCATGCGGCGTCTTGGTGAAGGGCTCGTAGCCGTTCTCGGTGACCACGCCGTAGTCCTCCAGGCGCACACCGCCCACGCCGGGCAGGTAGACGCCGGGCTCCATGGTGATAACCGAGCCGACCTCGATGATATTCTTGCTGCGGTTGAAGTTGGGCAGCTCGTGGATGTCAATGCCCACGCCGTGGCCCAGACCATGGTTGTAGTAATCGCCATAGCCGGCATCGCCAATGATCTTCTTGGAAAGCTTGAAAATGTCGTTGCCCTCGACGCCCGGATGGATGGCGGCGACGCACTCCTCGTGCGCACGGCGCACGAGCGCGTACAAGTCGAGCTGCTCCTGCGTGGGCTCGCCCATCACGACGGTACGAGTCATGTCGGAGCGGTAGTCGCAATAGCCCGCGCCATAATCCATGAGAACGAAGTCGCCCTTCTCGATCACGCGGTCGCTCGGGACGGCATGCGGGTTGGCGGTGTTGGGGCCGCTCGCCACGATGGAGCCGAAGGCCAGGCTGTCGGCGCCGTTGGCGAACATAAAGTTCTCGAGCTCGTTGCGAACCTGCTTCTCGGTCATACCGGGCTTAATATAGCCGAGCATGTGCTGGAAGGCGGCGTCGGTAATCGACTGCGCATGGCGCATGAGCTCGATCTCCTCGGCGTCCTTGATGGCGCGCATCTTGCGAATGTCGTCATGCATCAGCGGCAGCATGCAGGCGACGGAACGATCCTCAAGGCCACGCTGGATACCCTGGTAGAAGTTGATCTGCATGTCGTCCTCGACAGCGCAGACACGGCACTTGTTAGCCGCGATCTTGCCGGCGACCCAACCGGGGATGGTGCCCTCGTCCATGTCGTAGACCCAGGGGCTGCCGGCGGGCGTGTTCTCCTCAAAGCTGTTGAGATAGCGCGAGTCGGTATGGAACAGGCACTGGTCAGCCGTAATAAACGCAGCGTGCGGGAACTCGAAGGTGTAATCGAAGACGCCCTTGACGCCCGTAAGCCAACGAAGGTTGGCCTCGTCGCGCACCACGATAGCGTCGTAGCCGCGCTCAACCATCAGGGCACGGACACGCTCGATACGACCGGCAGGACCGGCAGCAAACTCAGACATGCAGATTCCTTTCTTGTTGTCTCAAAAAGTGCGGGACGGGTCTCAACCGAACGACGGAATAGCATGTGATCCACGACCGATTGAAACCCGCCCCTCAACATGATACGAAAGACGATGGATGTCAATAAATCTTAGAGCAGTTCTTTGCGAGAAGCCAAGTAGGCGTGAGCATGGCGCTCAAGAACCTCGTCCTCAACGCTCGTGAGACGAATGGCGCCGAGTGACGCGGGCAGCGGCAACATACTGCGGTTCGAGCGGACAAACTGCTGCCTGCGGAACTCCTCGATATATGCGGCGGGCTCCAGATCGAAGGCAAGCTCCTCGATACCAAAGTCCTCCAGGCAGTCATCGACCTCAAAGACGTAATCGATATCGAAGTCGCAGGCATCATGTGCAAGGCGCGCCTCAAAGCGCATGCCCTCGGACAACAGCTGGTAGGCAGGGACCTGCGAAGCGGCATCGCCCAAGCAGGCGCGCAGGGTGCGTTCCCCCATCTTGCCAAAATCGAGCGCATGGCGAGCGCTCGGGTTCGTGGCCGTCAGCACGTCCTTGCGGGCAGTCTGAGACCATTGGACGGCATTGACGAGCGCGACCTCCTCACCAGCAAGAATCTCGGGAACAGTCTCAATAAACTGATTCCAGCGCGACTTGCTGCTCGAAAGCATGGTGCCAACAAGTACCGCATAGCCGAGCTTGAGGTCCTCGGGGTCCGCTTCGCGAACAAGGTCGAGGTCACACACGACCAAGCCCGGTTCGGGACGGAACGCGATAGCGGGAAGCGCATTGGCCGACGAGGCGACGAGCGGCTTCATGGTCGTCGCGACCGTGAGCATGGCGTCGAAGGTCGTCGGCAACAGCGCGCACTCAGTTCGGCCGCACCACTGGTTGGCGCACCAGCTAACAACCGAGCAGGTTGCGGCATCGCCAACGGCGACAACCAGATCGTCGCAGGTAACGCCGTTGGCAGACAGGGCGCCAAAGATAGCATCGGCATCGGCCAGCGTAGCACCGGCAGGCGAAACCTCGAGGACGAGCGGCGACACGGCAAAGCCGGCATCGACCAGAGCGTGCTCAACGATCTCGCCAAAGCGGTCGGAAACAGCGCTGTTCCAGACAACCATCGCACGCTTGGGCTTGCCCACGGCCGAGGCAAACATACGCGACAGCTCACTAAAAGCGTTGAAGCCGACGCGAACATCGACACTGCGATTTTGGAAATTGATCAGTTGACGGCGAATCATAGCAGTCCTCGCTCCAAAAGCATCTCGGCACAAAGGTAGGAAACGTCCTCGAAGGACTTGTTGCGAATATCAAGGGTAATATCTGCGGCCTGGCGATACAGCGGACGGCGATGCTCAAACAGGCGCGCGGCATGCTCGGGCGAGCGGAAATCGGGGCGCGTGTCGGACCGACGAATCTGGCGAATCGAATCCTCGAAGTCGCCCTCGAGGTACACGCACGTACCCATATCGTGCATCAGCTCAATATTCACCGGTGTCTCGACGATACCGCCACCGCACGAAACCAACAGGCTGCGCTCGCTTTGGAGCGAACGGAGCGCCGAGGTCTCGAGCTCGCGAAAACGATCCTCGCCCTCGGTCTCAAAAATCTCGGTTACCGACTTGCCGCAACGGCGCACGACCAGGCGGTCGGTATCGATAAAACGCCGATTGAACATGGTGCCGACGTTGCGCGCGAGCGTCGACTTGCCCGCGCCCAAAAAGCCGATAAAGAAGATATGGTCGCAGCCGTGTTTGATGTGCTGAGACATGGTGAAACCTATTCCTCGCAGGGAAGGTCGCGCAGGGCCCGGCGCTCAAAAATACGGAAGATCTGCGTATACCACAGGTCCTGCGTCGCCTGCGGCTTTACCAGGATGGTATCGACGCCGGCTAAATTGCCACTCCACACGTCAGTGTAGAGCTGATCACCGATCAGTACCGCCTCGTCGGCCGTGGCGCCGAGGCGCTTAAGACCCGCCTTGAGGGCAAACGGCGCCGGCTTCATGGCGTGGCTAATGGCCTCGAGTCCCAGCTCGCGCGCAGAGCTCATGACCTGGTCGCGATGCCAGTTGTTGGACACCATGCACAGCTTAAAGCCTTTGGCGCGGGCGGCGTCAAGCCAAGCGGAAACCGCGGCGGGAACCTGCTCGGTGTCGCGCGGCACCAGGGTGTTATCGCGATCGAGCAGAATGGCGCGTTTGCCGTCGGCCCACAGGGTATCAAGGTCGATGCGATCGACCGAGGCAACGTATCGTTTGGGGCTAAAAATCCTCATGCTAATTCCAAGACTGTTGATGCTCTTCGTAGGTTTGCGAGAAGTACTCCTCGTCCTGTGTAATGTAGAAATACAGGTCATCGGAGTCGGTCGGCTCAAGGGTGGCCTTGAGCGCCTCGAGCGACGGAGAGCAGATGGGCGTGGGCGGCAGGCCCTCGTGCTTATAGGTGTTATACGGGCTATCGCTCTGCAGGTCGTCGGCGGTAACCTCGCCGCCGGTGACATACATCATGGTCGCATCGCTGTTGAGATAACGCAGACCGTCGAGCTTGCCGGCAAGGCGGTTGTAAAAAACCGAGGCCACGTGCGCACGTTGATCGGCGTTGAGGCCCTCGCGCTCAACAATAGAGGCCAAGTTGACGATGTCGCAGTCGGACATCTCCACACCGTAGCGTTCCATGATCTTCGCCTCGCAGCTGGCAAAGTCAAGCGACTTGTACTCGGTCTTAAACTGATCGAGCATGGCGCGAATCACATCATCGGCCGTCGGCGAATCGCCCAGCGAATAGGTCTTGGGGAACAAGAAGCCCTCGAGCGAATCATTGGCCGCGCCCCTAAGGAAGCTATAGTCGTCCACGTAGTTGGAGGCCTTGGCCTGGTTGAGGAAGTCTTCCTTAGAGATGCTATTGTAGGCCTGGGCCACACGGTCGGCGACTTGATCGACCGTCAAGCCCTCGGGAATCGTCAGCGCATTGGAGCCAGCGTTGGGGCCTTCCATGAGTTGCTGAACCACCTTAGTCGCGTCCATGAGCGTGGTGAACGAATAAGTACCAGGCTTGAGCGACATATCGGCGTTGAGCTTTTTCACCGCCGCATAGTAATCCTTGGGATTTTCGACGATATGGTTCTCAGAGAGAATCGAGGCGATCGTATCGCCCGAAGCACCGTCAGGAATGGTCACCGTAACCTGCTGACCAGCCGTGACCTTCGAATCCTCACCGACAAAGAAGCCCTTGACGGCCGGCACGACAAAGAAAACGATCGCGACAAGCGCTAGCACGGCGGCGACGACGCCGATAATCATAGGCACCGGGGAGCTTTTCTTTTGGGCACCGCGACGAGCATGCGTGTTGTAGCTCGATCGCGTGGCCGGAGCAACGCCGTGCGAACCGCGAGCGTGATGCGAATGCGATTGGGGGGCCTGTGCTCGCTGGGTAGGTGCCTGCTGCTTAAAGCGGGTACCGCCTGCAGGCTGGGCCGTACGAGCAGTGGGCTGTCGAACCGTCCGCTGAGCAGGTTGAGCCAAACGAGAGGAGGACTGCACCGGGCGCGCGGCAGGCTGAGCTGCGCGCTGCGTCGGCTGTGCCGGACGCTGGCCAGGCTGGGCAGGGCGCGGCACAGGCTGACGTGTACGAATCGGCTGGCGCGGATCGGAAGCGCTAGGCATGCGAGACCTCCTCGTTTTTACGATCAAGCCATGTCTGCAAAAACAGGCTGGCGGCGATCATGTCAATCTTGCCTCTCATCTGTTTTTCGTTGAGGCCCTGCTCGCGCAGGATGCGTTTGGCCTCTTGCGAGGACAAGCGCTCGTCCTCAAACTCCAGCGGAAGTTCGAGCTTGTCGGCAATCTTTTGGGCCACGGCGGCAACGCGCTCGGCCTGGGGGCCGGGCTCACCGGCCATGGTCAAGGGACGTCCGCTTACCAGGATATCGGGCTCATAGTCCTCGACCAGGTAGCGAAACGTCTTGGCCATACCGGTGACCTCGGCAGCCGGAAGCACCTTGACAGGCATCGCCATCTTGCCATCACGGCTCGAGACGGCAATACCGATCCTGGTCTCCCCTATGTCCAGCGCGAGCGCGACCACAGCGACTTCTTAGGCGCCGAGCGCGGTCTTAGCGGCCGCGAGGGCATCGGCAATACCGGCGGCGTTCTTGCCACCGGCCTGGGCCATGTTGGGACGGCCGCCACCGCGACCATCGACCAGGCCCGCGATCTGCTTGATCACGTTGCCGGCGTGGAAACCGGCCTTCACGGCGTCATCGGAACCGGCGGCGAGCAGCGCAGGCGTGCCCTTCTCGGTCACGCTGGCGACGACGCAGGCGACAGGGCCGGCGACCTTCTGGTGCACGGTATCCCAGACGTTGCGCAGGTCAGCAGCCTCAAGGCCCTGGAGCTCAGCGACAACGAGCCTGTAACCGTTCAGCTCGACAGCGCCGTCGATGGCGCCGGAAATGGCATCGGAGGAGCCACCGGTCAGAGCCTTCTTGAGCTTATTGGACGTCTCGCGCAGGTCGGCCTGCAGGTTCTCCACGCGAGCGGGAACCTCGTCCGCGCGGCACTTGAGCGCAGCGGCAGCGGCGTCAACAAGTGCCAGGCGGTCGGCCATGTAATCGAGAGCGCCCTTAGAGGTCACGGCCTCGATACGACGGACGTTCGAGCCCGTAGAGGACTCGGAAATGATCTTGAACAGGCCGATCTCGGCGGTATTGGCGGCATGGGTGCCACCGCAGAGCTCGCGGGAGAACGGCTGGTCCTCGGCGCCCACGGAAACGACGCGGACGACGTCGCCGTACTTCTCGCCAAACAGGGCAACAGCACCGGCGGCCTTGGCCTCATCGATGCCCATAACGCGGGTCACAACCGGCTTGGAAGCGAAGATCTGCTGGTTGACCAGGTCCTCGACAGCCTTGAGCTGCTCGGAAGACAGAGCCTCGAAGTGCGTGAAGTCAAAGCGCAGGTGCTCGGGCGTCACCAGCGAGCCGGCCTGGGAGACATGCTCGCCCAGAACCTGCTTAAGCGCAGCGTCGAGAAGGTGGGTGGCGGTGTGATTGCGGCGCAGGAAGCCACGGCGCTCGGCGTCGAGCGCGGCGGTCACGGTAGCACCGACGGTCAGCGTGCCCTCGGCAACGTGCGCGACGTGAGCATACAGGCCGTTGTGGTTCTTGGTGTCGGCAACGGCCAGAACAACGCCCTCGGCGGAAAGCTTGCCGGCATCGCCCTGCTGGCCACCCATCTCGGCATAGAACGGGGTGCGGTCGAGCACGACCTCAACATCCTCGCCGGCAGCAGCGGACTCGACGGACTCGCCGTTGCGCACGATGGCGACAACCTTGGCGCCCTCGATGGCGTCGTTGTCATAGCCGTCGAACTCGGTCGCGGCAACCTTGTCGGAAAGCTCGACCCACACGTCGTTAAAGCTACCCCAGGCATCGCCCTTAGCGTTGGCGCGGGCACGGGCCTTCTGGTCCTCCATGCAAGCGGTAAAGCCATCCATGTCGACGTCGTGACCGGCGGTGCCGGCGATCTCGACAGTCAGGTCAATGGGGAAACCAAAGGTGTCGTGAAGCTTAAAGGCGACGTCGCCCGGAAGGACAGCACCCTCGGCGAGCGCGGCCAGGGCCTCGTCTAGGTAGACGCGACCGTTGTCGAGCGTCGTGGAGAAACGCTCCTCCTCGGAGGCGACGATGCCCTTAACGAGCGCGACGTTCTTGAGCAGCTCGGGATAAGCCTCGCCCATCTGAGCGTTGACCTCGTCGATAAACTTGGTCAGGAAGGCGCCCTCGATGCCCAGCAGACGACCGTGGAACACGGCACGACGGAGCAGGCGGCGCAGGACGTACTCGCGACCCTCGTTACCGGGCAGGATGCCGTCGGAGATCATAAAGTCGACGGCACGGGAGTGGTCGGCGATGATGCGCAGGGAGCGGCTGGCACCGGAGTAATCGTCGGCGTCATAGGTCTTGCCGCTGATCTTCTCACCGAGCTTGATGAGGTGCTGCATCAGATCGCCGTCGTAGTTAGCGGTCTTGTGCTGCATGATAGCGGCCATGCGCTCCAGACCCATGCCCGTATCGAGGTTGCGGTGCGGCAGCTCCGGCATGGAGCCGTCCTCCTGGCGGTCGTACTGGGTAAACACGAGGTTCCAGAACTCAAGGAAGCGGTCGCAGTCGCAGCCAGGCTTGCAGTCGGGGCTGCCGCAACCGACCTCCTCGCCCATGTCAAAGTAGATCTCGGAGCACGGACCGCAGGGGCCGGTGGGGCCAGCGGCCCAGAAGTTGTCGTCCTCGCCCAGGCGGGAGATGTGATCCTCGGCAACGCCCAGAGAGCGCCACACGTCGTGGGTCTCGTCGTCTTCGGTAAAGACGGTGAAGTACAGGCGGTCGAGCGGCAGCTTGAACTCCTTGGTGATGAGCTCAAAGGCCCAAGCGCAGGCCTGCTGCTTGGAGACGCCGCCAAAGGAGAAGTCGCCGAGCATCTCAAAGAAGGACAGGTGACGGCCGTCCTCACCGATGCAGTCGATGTCGTTGGTGCGGACACACTTCTGGCAGGAGATCGCGCCGATCTCTTTCATGGTCTTCTTGCCCTGGTAGTACTCCTTAAACTGGTTCATGCCGGCGTTGGCAAGCAGCAGCGAAGGATCGTCGGGGACGAGGGACGAAGAAGGATAGAGCTTAAGACCGCGCTCCTCAAAGAAGTTGAGGAACTTGGAGCGAATCTCGGCCGTAGTCATTGACGGGTAGTCAGCACTCATAGAGGGAATCTCCTCGGTTTCACATCGAAACAGTTCAAACGTAACGATATTACCATCCCACCGCGCCTGTGCAAAAAAGAGGGCCGCCAAACAGCGACCCTCCAGCGAAAGTGCACGTTATTTAGTACTGTGCGATCCTTTGAAAAAGGACTGCTGTAGAATTACATATAAGAGTCACCCGGAAGGAGCGATCGATGAAAAGCAAACGATTTTTCCTCAATGCACTTCTGTTAGCGGCACTTTTAACGCTATTGGCTTTCTCCTGCTGGTACGCAAACCAACCAGCATTTGGCTACGTGTTGTATGCAGTAATGTCCGGCGATAAGGCTTATTACACTTTACGCGCAATTGACATTCTCTTTTTCTATGTTGCCGGTCCCTTATCAATCGCTTTGCTCGCGTTTCTTGTCATTTACAACTTCAAGAAACGTTAATGGGGCCTATTTAGAATCCGAATCGTCCATGGACCCGTCGATGCCGGTTTTGGTATCGTCATCAGAGTTGGAATCGTCATCCTTGGCGAAGGGATTCTTGAAGAAACCCGTGGCATCGGGCTGAAGACCCGAGAGCTTGATCCAGGGATTATCGAGCTCGGGCTTGGGCATAGCCTTGGCCTCGGGCGCGGTCTCGTTGCCGATGAGCTCGGACTCATAGATGAACGTATCGTCCCCGAGCGCGTCATAGGCGGCGACCGGGTTGCCATCGGCATCGCGGTACGGCGTGCCCTTAAACACGGCGCCGTCATAGGCCACAAGCTGGCGGCCGGTCTCGTTCTCAAAGTAGTAGACGAAAATGCCCTTGAGGGCTGCGCACAGCGGAATGGCAATGATCATGCCAATAGGACCCATGAGTGCCGAGCCAATAACGAGCGCCGTGAGGCTCATGATGGGATGCACCTGCACCGAGCTCTGCATGACCTTAGGCGAAATTACGTTATCGGTGACGTTTTGAGCGACCATCGTCACGATGAGCGTCCATAACGCCAACATGGGGCTGAACATGAAACCGAGCACTGTGGCGATTGCTGCGCTCACCCAGGGACCGACGACCGGAACCAAATGCATGATGCCGGTAAAGATGGCCATGAGCGCCGCATACGGATGGCCGATGATCATAAAACCGATAAAGGCGAGGAAACCACCGCAGATGGACGTCACGACCATACCGCGCATGTAGCCGCCGACAGAGCGAGAAAGGATGGCGACCATAAAGCGGTACGAGGTCTCCTTCTCCTGACCGATGATGGTGCAAATCTCGTGGTGCATGCGAGGGTAGTCGCAGGCCATCCAGTACGCAAGCACCAGACCAAGGAAGATCACGAACAACTGCGAGGCTGTATTGGTGATGAGCGGGAACACACCGCGGCCAAGCTCGGCAGCGATCTGAGACACATACTTCGATGCCACGGCAACCAGCGACGAAAGATTATCGTCCAGATACTCCTTGAGCGGCGTGTTGTTGAGCGTCTTGGCATGCGAGATCATCTCGTTGAGGTCGCCACCCGCAACACGAAGCTGCTCGGGCAGGCGGCTCAGGACTTCCATGATCTGACCAAAGAGAATCGGCGACAAGATGCAAACGACACCGACGGGCACAGCAACGACCACAATAAGCGCGATAAGCGAACCGATGCCGCGATTCACGCCATGGTGCTCGAGCCAGTTGGTGATCGGGGACATCACAAAAGCAATGATGGAGCCGACGGCAGGGAACTCAATAACCGGTGCCAGGATGCCCATAAGGTTAAAGATGACGGCGGCGATGACGATGCAACCGACGACAGCCCAAATGCGAAGCGTCAGAATGCGGGTATCGCGCAGCGTGCGGTCGGTTTGTTGGGGGTGCTCACTCATGAACGAACCATTACTCCGTCAGGGTCAATCTTGTCTTGAATCTTCTTGAGGGTGCGGCGCAGTAGGCGCGAGACCTGCACCTGCGAAATGCCCAGCTTCTTGGCGATCTCGATCTGGGTCATGCCCTTCACAAAGCGTAGCTCGATCACCTCACGCTCGCGCGGCGAGAAATCGCGGATGGCTTCCTCGATTACCAGGCGGTCATCGGTAAAGTCGAGCTCGTTGTCGTCGTCGGCGTAGCGGTCGAGAATCGAGGGCGCATCGTCGGAGTCGGACGCGCCGGGAGCCTCGATGGGCACCGACGTATAGGCCGACGACGACTCCATGGCCTCCAGGACCTCGTCGACGGTCACGTCCAGGTACTCAGCGATTTCTTCGACCTTGGGCGAGCGCTGCAACTCGTTGGTAAGCTTGTCGGTAGCCTGGTTAACCTTGGCAGAAAGCTCCTGCAGGCGACGAGGCACGCGCACGCTCCAGCCCTTGTCACGGAAGTGACGCTTGATCTCGCCCAAGATGGTGGGCGTGGCAAACGTGGTGAACTCGAGTCCGCGCTCAGGGTCAAAGCGGTCGATTGCCTTGAGCAGGCCCAAATAGCCAACCTGCATCAGGTCGTCGAGCGGCTCGCCGCGATTCTTAAATTTGTTGGCAAGAAACCTTACCAGGTTCATATGGGACATGACGAGCTGCTCGCGGGCTTCCGGATCACCGGTCTCCTTATAACGACGAAATAGCTCGCGGGTTTTCTCCTTGTCCCAAGCGGCCTTGCCGCTCCGGGAACGTTCGGTCATATTAGATATCCGCCTTGAGATCGAGGGAAAGCGTTAAGGGCGCCGCAGTCTTTTCGTAGGAATCGCACACGCTCGCGAGAATAAGCTCGGCATACACGGCAGCCTGGTCATCCTCATCGACAGTCGCCTGGTCGCCAAAGGTAAAGATCATGCCCACATGCGTTTCGTCCACATCGAACTTGATCGTGATGTCGTCGGAATCAACCGCCGTACAGCCAAAAATGAAGGCCTCCTCGGCAGCCATGCGAATGTCCTCAATACGATCGACGGACATGGAGCACAGCGCGCCAACATTGGCGGCGGTCATGCGCACGAGGCGCGCCAGACGCGGATCCCCAGCAACGGTCAGCGTGAGGGGGCAGGTTGCTTCGCTACTCATCGCAGGACTCCTCAGAGGTCTCGGCGGGCGTATAAGTGTAATACTGAGCCGGCCTGGCTGCAGACTTCTGCGCCACATCTGCGCCATCGGCGGCCTCGTCCTCGCCAATTAGGACGCGCTCGGTGGGCTGCTCGGCCTCCGCAGCGGCAGCGGCGAGCTTACGCTCGGCGTCAGCTGCAGGTGCCTTCACCTTATTGAACAGCTTCTGCACGGCGCCGGCGGCAGAGTCGGTCACGCTCGACACAGCATTGCTGGCCTCGGCCATGCTGCCCGTAACCTCGGAAATGTCGCGGACCACGGCTTCGACCTCTACGAGATTGGAGGTCAAGGCGTCGACGGCGGTCTTGCTCGACTTGAGCAGCGGCTCCATCTGCGCCAAGGCGGGCGTCAACTCATCGACGGCACCATCAAGCTTGGCAACCACGGGCTGTGCCTCGGCGAGTGTGTTGTTAAGATCGTTCACGGTCTTATCGAGCGAGTCAACGACGGTGCGAGTCTTGCGCAGGGTAAGCGCGAGTTCGGCAACAGCCCACACGCCGGCAACAGCGAGCACCAGCAGGGCGATTTGAATGGGACTCATACAAGCCTCCCAAAGGAATCGAAATACAGACGCTGTTCATGGTACCCCAAAGAAGGGCAAAGATACCCAAAGGGAATGCGCGAGGCGCCAATGGCCTACTTGGGAGCGTTGCCGCTACGGTCGCGTTCGCTTTGCTCAACACGCCACTCTTCCCAACCGCGGCCGGCAGGATGCCAGAAGGCGCCGCGCTCCAGCCCCTCGGGCAAATAGCGCTGCTCGACCCAGCCTTCGGGATAGTCATGCGGATACTTATACACACCGTATTCGTCGCTGCCCGGACGATGACGATCGCGCAGATAGCTCGGCACCTCACGAAGCCCACTAGAATGGATATCGGCCAGCGCCGCATCGATTGAAGCCTCACACGCGTTGGATTTAGGCGCCAAGCACACATAGAGTGCAGCCTGAGCCAGGTTAATGCGGCACTCGGGATAGCCAATGACCTCGGCAGACTTAAACGCGGCATGCGCCACCAAAAGCGCCTGCGGATCGGCGTTGCCAACATCCTCAGAAGCCTGAATCATAATACGGCGTGCAATAAACTTGGGATCCTCCCCTGCATCGATCATGCGCGCGAGCCAATAAATGGTAGCATCGGGGTCGCTGCCGCGCATGGACTTAATGAACGCACTTATAATGTCGTAGTGCATGTCACCGTTTTTGTCATACGAAAACCCACGGCGCGGATTGGCGATCTTCACATCGTCGACCGTGATGGGATACCGCTCCCCCGCCGCCGGAGCCGGCGTCCCCTCGGTATCGGGACGCGTGACGGCAATCTCGCTCGCCAACTCAAGCGTCGTCAGGGCCGAGCGTGCATCACCCGCTGCCAGCGTGCAAATGGTCTTGACCGTATCATCGTCGGCCGAGAATTTGCCGTTCAGGCCCTGAGACGCCTCGAGCGCACGCTCGATAAGCATGGCGATATCCTCGTCCTTTAAATGCTCAAGCTCCACGACTCGACCACGTGAGAGCAGCGCCGAGTTGACCTCGAAGTACGGATTCTCCGTCGTAGCGCCAATCATAATGACGGTACGGTTCTCAACTGCATGCAGCAGGGCATACTGCTGCGACTTAGAGAAGCGGTGAATCTCATCGATGAATAGAATGGTGCGGCGGTCGTACGTATTCAGGCGCGTCTTTGCCTCGTCGATCACGCGACGCAGGTCCTTCACGGTACCCGTGACGGCGCTGACCTCGACAAACTCGCTCTTGGTATGGTTGGCGATAATGTGGGCCAGCGTCGTCTTGCCCGTACCGGCCGGCCCGTACAGAATCACACTCGACAGCACGTCGTGCTCAATCGCGGCACGCAGCCATGAGCCCTTACCGACGGCCTTTTGCTGGCCCACATACTCATCAAGCGAATTGGGGCGCATGCGTACCGCGAGCGGCGCATTTCTAAAGGAACGCTCGCGCGTCGAGGCAGAAAAAAGGTCGTCCATAGCCATCCCGTGCATCAATCAAAATCGTTGTTGGCCAACAGTATACCGAAAGGATACGAACTACCGTTCGTTAATATAGGTACGGTGCGGAAACTCCAGACCAGGGAACAGCTTGCTCGTGAGCTCACAGAAATAGCCATCCGTCATGCTCGCGATATAATCCACCACGGCTTGATCCTTGTCGTCCTGCCAGGCATAGGTGCGATCGTAGTAGGAAAGCTGCTGCTCAATGCGCGAAATATGGTGCTTAAAGATGTAAGAGGACTCGTCGCCACTGTTTAGATCCCGCAGGCAACGGTCGTAGAGCTTTACGAACGCCTCGCGCAGCTCCGCCTCGGAATCGCCCTCGATACCGCCCTTACTGTAGATCTTCTCGTAATTCTCCCGCTTGGCACGGCGAATTTCCTCAAACAGGTCCTCGCTCATCTCGATGCGCGGCTTACCATAGCTGTGCTCAACGATATCGATGGAGGCATGCGTGAGGATCCAACTGTTGTAGGCACCGCCCCGGCCATCATCAAAAGCGTCGGGCGAAAGCAGGCCCGCCGCGATCGCATCCTGACGGTCACGACCGACGTAGGCAAGAATATCCGAGATGCGAACGACGCAGCCCTCGAGCGTCATGGGACGCAGATGCTCAATTGCGCTATAGCCCGTGGCAATGCAATCCTCAACAGTCTGATCGAACTGGTCAAAGGAGCCCATATCCGACAATTCAAACACGCGCTGCTCGTACTCGCCGTTATGGCATAGCACGCCGTCGAGCGTCTGGAGCGATACGTTGCGGCCATACAGGGCATCGAGCACGCGCACCGACTGCACGTTATGGAAAAAGAAGCGACCGGTACGCTCATGATAGATATCGTTGAGGAAGCGCTCGCCGGCATGGCCAAAGGGTGTGTGGCCCAAGTCGTGACCCAGGCCAATCGCCTCGATCAGATCGCAATTGAGCCCCAGGGCGCGACCAATATCGCGCGCAATGCGGGACACAAGCTGCACATGCAAACCGCGACGTGACAGATCGTCATTGCTACGGAAACTAAAGACCTGCGTTTTGCCTGCATACCGGGAATACGCCGGAAGATGAAGGATCTTTTCGGTATCGCGCATAAACGCTGGACGCATAAGCGTGCCTTTGTCGGCAGCGCGATCAATACGACGAATGACCTGGTCATCATTGCAACGATACAGGTTGACATAGCCCGAAGCACGATCTGCGGCAATGCGCTCGACAAGTTCGGGCGATAACGCCGAGGGAATACGGTCCATGCGCGCCTTAATGACGGCCGTTTCTTGATTAGTTGCCATGGCATGCTCCTTAAAAAGGATGCGCAATCGGTTACAATGTCCAGCCCACGACCTCGATTATGGCAAATATCGGCACCAAAAACGGGAGCAATGGCAGGGAGCGCGATTTTGTGAAGAGGCAGGAGAGGGCCAGGACCAGGAGCGCGACGGCAAATGCCACGATGCCGCCCAGAGGGTCGAGCGTGCAAAGCGCGAAAAGCGCCTTGGCATCCCCCATGCCGATGCCGGGGGCCTGGCGGAAACGCCGCCAAAGCGACTCGGTCAGCACAAGGGAAAGGTACACGATAACGGCAGGACCGGCGTGGTCAAGCGCCGTGTTAACACCTCTGTCGAGCCAAACGCCTGCAAGCGTCGCCACCGCACACACGCCGGCAAGCTCATTGGGAAACCGCCGCTCACGGGCATCAATCACCGCGCCGGCAAAGATACAAATCCAAAACGGGATATAGACCATTAAAAACCTCCTTGGGCAGTCACTCAAAAGCAAAAACCACCACAAAGGTGCAGGCACCTTTGTGGTGTTTTTGGTGGTGGTTATTTGGCGCCTTGCATGACCTCGTCGAGGGTAACGTTGACGGCGTGTTGCGTCGGGACCCAGTCGACCTTCAGGAACAACGCAGCCACCGTAATGGGGATATAACTGAACATAAAGATCGGGAAGGTAAACAGGTTGGTCACCAGGCGCCACTTTTGAGCGCAATGAATGTGCTTGTACTCAAAGATGGTCGTGAGCAGCGCCAGGATAAAGAAGGTCTGATACATCATGACGAAGGTCATGATGAGCGAAGCAGCACACGCCTGCATCTCGACCTCGGTAGCCAAAAAGCCATGCGAAAGACCACCGACGATCAGGAACGTGGCGTTGGCGAGCATCGAAATCAGCGATAACAGCATACCAGGGGCAATCGTCATAAACATGTCATATGCGGCAAAGCGATGATAGCGGAACGTCGATTTGACCAGATGCTTACCGTAGGTAAAGAACACCTGGTAGAAGCCCTTGGTCCAGCGCATACGCTGCTTCCAGGACGCCTTAAACGTCACGGGCTGCTCGTCAAAGAACTCCGCCGGCGCATAGCCAATACGAATGCCGTGAATAGCGCAGAACGTGGTGAACTGAATATCCTCGGTCAGCGTATGGAACTGCCAGCCGTGCATGCCCTCAATAACGCTAGCCGAGATAAGGTAGCCCGAACCCGATACGGCGCAGGACGTCTTGCAGATGTTGCGCGCGTTGTTGAGGAAACGCGCCTCGCGCAGATACCAAGTGGCATTCGCTGCCGAGATCCACGAGCTTCCGAAGTTCTTGGAGTTACGATAGCTCGTGACCACATGGAAGCCCTGGTCAAAGGCATCATTCATCTTGGAGACGTAATCGCGGGAGATAACGTTGTCGGCATCGAAGATAAAGTAGCCCTCAAACGTGTCGGGATACTCGTTGAGAATGCGATCGAAACCAAAGTCCATGACCCAGCTCTTACCCTTGCGGGCCAGGTCGTTGCGCTCATAAACGATGGCGCCTGCCTC
Source organism: uncultured Collinsella sp. (assembly GCA_900543045.1). Lineage (GTDB taxonomy): Bacteria > Actinomycetota > Coriobacteriia > Coriobacteriales > Coriobacteriaceae > Collinsella. The sequence continues at coordinate 7,230 of UQPT01000015.1, read as the reverse complement.
GCGCGCGAGCTGCGCCGTATTATCGGTGCAGGCATCGGCGACCACGAAGACCTCGATAAGCTCGGACGGATAATCCTGGTCCTTGATGGAGCGAACGAGGTTGGCGATCACGGCCTCCTCGTTATGCGCCGCGATAAAGAAGGCATAGCGGTGGAGTTTTTTGGCCTTGGGAGGCGCGACCTCGCCACGAAGAGCGCCAATGACAAAGAAGACCACCTGGTACAGAAAGCAGACCGTGAGTAGCGTAACCACAATCTGGTTAAAGATCACGATGGGCGTGTTAGTTTGTAAAAAGGCGAGCATGCAGGCTCCCAGGAACGTGTTACGTAAACAACCGTATATCTTACCGCAGGCTTACCGAGTTCAAGAAACCACCTAATACTGGCTAGGCTTCGAGCAGGCCGAGCTGCGGTACGATTTCGTCGCCGGCAGCAGTGCGACCAAGCGAACGCGGGGCTAAGTCGTCGAGAACGGCGGCGAGATCCCACGGCAGCTCGTCGCGGCACTCAATGCGCTCTCCCGTCACGGGATGATCGAACGCCACGCGCCAGGAATGGAGGAATTGCCTGGTCAGACCCTGATCGGCACGCGCATCGCACTTACCGTAGAGCGGATCGCCCACGCAGGCGTGGTTGATATGGCGCATGTGCACGCGAATCTGATGCGTGCGACCGGTAAACAGGTGACACTCAACGAGTGTGTAGCCGTCATCAAAGCGCGTGGAATCAAAGCGCTCAAGGACCTTAAAGGTCGTGATGGCCTGGCGCGCAAAAGGATCATCGGAAACCGCCATCTTGACACGGTCACGTGTAGAACGGGCAATGCCGGTGTTAATGGTGCCCTCATCCATGGCGATATGACCGTGAACGAGCGTAATGTAGCGGCGGTCGAGCGTGCGCGTACGGATAAGATTTTGGAGCGCGCGCTGGGTGTCGTCGTCCTTTGCCGCAAGCATAAGACCCGAGGTATCGCGATCCAAACGATGTACGATACCGGGGCGGTCCTCGCCCTGCACGGTGCCCAGATGGTCGATGCCGCAGTGGTAGACCAGGGCGTTCGCAAGCGTACCGCTCTCGTGGCCGTGAGCAGGATGGCACACCAGGCCGCGCTGCTTGGAGAGCACGATGAGGTAGTCGTCCTCATAGCGAATGTCGAGCGGGATGGCCTCGGGAATCACGTCGGTGGGATCGTGCGGCTCGGGCAAATCAACCGAAATACGGTCACCGGCTCGCACGGCGTACTTTTTGGACAGGCAGGTCTCGCCATTGACCACTACGGCCCCACCCTCAATCAGATGTGCGCAGGCAGAGCGCGTAGGGCAGCCGTCATTGGCGCCCAGATAGGCGTCAAGACGCTGACCAGCGGCATCGTCGGCAACAAGGATATGGATGTCGGCCATTAGCGCTCAGTCCTTTCGCGAATCTTGCGGGCACGCTCCCCACGTTGTTTAGCCTTGCGCTTGGCGCGGGCCTCGTCACGGGCGTTAAGCTCGGCGGTCGCATCGACCTCACGAGCCGCGGGGCTCAAGAACATGTAACCGAAGAGCGCCAGCACCACACCGACCGTAATGCCGATATCGGCCACATTGAAGACGGGGAAGTCGATGAAGGTGGTGGCAATAAAATCGGTCACGAAGCCAAAGGCCAAACGATCGATAGCGTTGCCGATAGCACCGCCCGCAACCATCGCCATGCCCACAACCTCAAGATGGGCGAGCTGGGGTGCACGAACGAGGTACACGGCAATAGCGATAATGACCGCCAACGCCAGCACGGCAAACGCGATGCCATGCCCCTCGCCCATGCTAAAGGCAGCACCGATATTGCGGACAAACATAAAGTCGATAACACCGGGGATGACGGTCACATGCAAGGCGTCGCCCACGGCACGAACCGCGAGCTTAGTAAGCTGGTCAACAAGCAGCACAACCAGCGCCACCCCACCAGCAACACCCAACCGCCAACGCAAAGGCGGCGTCATATCCGCACCACGACCCAAAGAAATCCCCTACCCTCAGATAATCAAATTCCATTTAACGCAGATAACCATCTTATATTGCCACACGCAGAGCGCACGACACATTCGCTAACGTCAGATAAATAACCAGCATAAAAGAAAGCGGCATTCCGAATAACGGAATGTCGCTTTTCTTCAGCGGAGCAAATGGGCCGAAGGCGCCTAAATTCTCCCTATAACTAAAATGCCGAGTTACCGTGCCTTAAAGGGCATTCGCGCAGCGCTTGCAAATGTGAGCGTGGCCGTTGTACTCGCCGACGGTGGTGCGGTAGTTCCAGCAACGGTCGCAGCACTCGCCCTCGGCAGCATCGATGGCAACAGAAAGCTCCTCGCCCTGGGTAAGCTCAACATCGGAAACGATGTAGAACTCGGCCAGGTCGACGGCCTTGTCGCCGGTCAGCAGCGCATACATTTCGGCGGGAACGACCGCCTTGACGCGGACCTGCTGGCTCTTGGTGAAGGTGCCGGCGGAGCGGGCATCCTCAAGGGCCTTGGTCACGAGGCCACGGAGCTCGAGTGAAGCCTCGAGCACGCCCTCAAACTCGTTGGCCTCGTCGACCGTGATGGGCGACTTGTACCAATCGAGCAGCGCGGCGTACTTCTGGTGATCGACGCAGCCGGCGGGTGCATAGGCCATGGCCTCATCGACCGTGTAGGACAGGATCGGCTGCAGGTCGCGCATGAGCATCGAGAAGAGCTCGGCAAGCACGGTCTGGGCGCTGCGGCGCTCGAGCGAACCGGGCTTGTCGCAGTACAGACGATCCTTCAGGGCGTCGAGGTACACGTTGGAAAGCTCGGTAACCACGAAGTCGTAAAGCGCACGGTAAGCGCGCGGGAACTCGTAGCAAGAGTAAGCGTCGTCGACCTCGGCCTGGACCTGGGTCAGACGGGCAACCATGAGCTTGTCGAGCGGCAGCAGGTCGGCAAAGGCGACGCCGTCGGTTTCGGGCTCAAACTGACCCTCGAGCTCGGAGAGCAGGAAGCGCAGCGTGTTGCGGAAACGACGGTAGGCATCGGACGTACGGGCAAGGATCTCGTGGTCGATGGACACGTCGGAGCTGGTATCGACGGAGGCAACCCACAGGCGGATGATGTCGGCGCCCGTCTCGTCGCAGACCTTGTTGGGGTCGATGACGTTGCCGAGCGACTTGGACATCTTACGGCCCTGTCCGTCGAGGGTGAAGCCCTGCGAGACGACCGCCTTGTACGGAGCGTGGCCGTTGGCGCCCACCGAGGTGAGCAGCGAGCTCTGGAACCAACCGCGGTGCTGGTCGGAGCCCTCGAGGTACACATCCGCCGGATACTCCAGCTCGGGACGGTACTCGCAGACGGCCTTCCAGGAGACGCCGGAATCCCACCACACGTCGAGGATGTCCTTATCGGCCTTGAGGTGATGGCCACCGCACTTGGGGCAGACGCAGGCCTCGCCAAGATAGCTCTCGGGAGCGTCGGTGAACCAGGCGTCGGAGCCCTTCTCGTGGAAGAGCTTGATGACGGCGTCGAGCGTGGCGTCGTTCATGACCTTCTCGCCGCAGTCGGCGCAGGTGTAGCTGGGGATAGGCACGCCCCAGTTGCGCTGGCGGCTGATGCACCAGTCGGGACGCTGCTCGACCATGGCACCGATGCGGTTGGCCGCGTGGGCCGGATACCACTTGACGTTCTCACGGACCTCCTTGCCGGCCTGCTCGCGCAAACCGGTCTTGTCCATCGAGACAAACCACTGGTCGGTAGCACGGAAGAGCACCGGGTGCTTGCAGCGCCAGCAGTGCGGATAGCTGTGCGTGATCTTCTTCTCGAGGACCAGGGTGCCGCGCTCGCGCAGGAACTCGATGATGTGCGGGTTGGCCTCGTCGGTATCCATGCCACTGAAGGGGCCACCGGTACCAAACTCCTCGCCGGTGTAGAACTTGCCGTCGTCATCGACCGGCATGCAGATGTCGGTGATGCCCTCCTTGAGGCAGGCAAAGTAGTCATCGACGCCGTGACCGGGCGAGTTGTGGACGATACCGGTACCGTCATCGACACCGACGTAATCGGCCAGCAGCGCCACGCCCTCAACGCCGTCAAAGATCGGCTGCTTGTAGTGGATGTGGTGGAAGGTCTCGGCAGGAACCACGTAGGGCTTGCCGTCGACCATGACCGGGGTGTACTCCCAGCCAAACTCCTCGCAGCACTTGGGAGCCAGGTCTTCGAGCATGACCTCGGCACGGCCCTCGTGTTCAACGGCGACGTAGGCGGCACCGGGCTTGAGGGAAACGGCCTGGTCGGACGGGATGGTCCACGGCGTAGTCGTCCAGATGATGAAGTCGACCGGGCCGTCGAAGTTCTCGAGGCCGGCGGGCTTGGAGGTCATCTCAAAGCGCACGAAGATGGACGGGCTCGTCTCGTCGGAGTACTCTATCTCGGCCTCGGCGAGTGCGGTGTGGCAGTGCTTGCACCAGTGGACGGGCTTGTGACCGCGATAGATCATGCCCTTATCGAACATGGCCTTAAAGACCTCGATGTCGGCGGCGTCATGCTGGTGATAAAGCGTCAGGTAGGGGTTGTCCCAGTCGCCGAGCACGCCCAGACGGCGGAAACCGGCCTTCTGCAGCTCGATGTTCTCGACCGCGAACTTGTTGCAGAGCTCGCGGATCTTAGCCGTGGAGGTCTGGTTGAACTTCTCGGTGCCGAGCTTCTCCTCGACCTTATGCTCGATCGGCTGACCATGGCAGTCCCAACCGGGGACATAAGGGACCTCATAGCCCTGCATCATCCAGTAGCGGTTGATCATGTCCTTGGAGATCTTGTTCATGGCGTGGCCGATGTGGATCGGGCCGTTGGCGTACGGAGGGCCGTCGTGCAGCACGAATTTCTTGTGACCCTCGTTCTTCTTCAGAACCTGCTCGTAGACCTTGTTGTCCTGCCAGTCCTTGAGTCGCTTGGGCTCGGACTTGGAAAGACCGGCACGCATGGGAAAACCGGTCTTGGGCAGATTCATCGTCTGCTTGTACTCGTTTGCCACGGTACCCCTTTCATGTCATGGGCGCGCACGCCCTCTGGGCACCAAAAAAGCGCCCGTCCCTACAAGCTGGGACGAAGCGCCACAAAACGGGCTGTGCGCCCGCAAAAGCTCTTCGCTTAACCACCCAGCTTAGATGCCCTCGCCCGCGTATTTGCGCGCTCGCATCCGTTACTCGGCTGGTCTGTATCGACGACCATCTCGGCGATGTCTACTAAGACGAACCTGCGCGGCACGTCCGTTGGGACCGCAGCTCCGGGGTGATTTTCATCGGTCGCATGCACGGGTTCTCAGCGCTCCCCGCTCTCTGTAGCATGCGGACGGCCGACTACTCGTCCCCATCAACGCTTATGCGCTGTATGGTAGCACGGTCAACGCCGGCGAAAAACCCTCAACATCGGTTTCATACTTTAGACATTTCTCGCGGTCGCAAGCACTCACTTGGAGCAAAATACCTGAAAGCACTTTATCTAACGAAAGAAGGCTGCTATGCGCACGATTGGAATGAGCGACTACACCGTCGGCGAGGACTGCTTTGACGAGCTGCCCGGCGCGCTGGCCGAGTACGGAGCGGCCAAGGTCGCGATTATCGGTGGCAAACGAGCACTGGCCGCGGCGCTTCCCAGTATCGAAGCGGCACTGGAGGGCACCGACATCGAGATTCTGGAGACACGCGTCTACGGTACCAACAGTACGCGCGCCAATATCGCCAAGGTCGTAAACTCCCCCGCCTGCCAGGAAGCCGACGTGCTCATTGCCTGCGGCGGCGGCAAGGCGCTCGATACCGTCAAGACGGCGGCCATCGAGCTCAAGAAGATCGTCTTTACGGTACCGACGATCTGCTCCAACTGCTCGGCCGCGACCGCCATTGCCGTTGTCTACAACGACGACGGCTCGCTCGAGGGCTATTCGTACCCCAACCGCCCCGCGCACATCTTCATCAACCCCAAGATCATCGCCGAGGCTCCGGCGGAGTACTTCTGGGCGGGCGTGGGCGATGCCCTGTCCAAGCAGCCCGAGGTCGAGTACGCCACGAGCGCCGGCAACCTGGAGCACACCGCAGGTCTTGGCCTGGCGCTCGCGCACACCTGCTCCGAGCCGCTGTTTACCTATGGCGTGCAGGGTCTTGAGGACGTTCGCCAGAACCTGTCGACCGAAGCCGTCAAGCAGATCGCGCTCGATATCGTGGTCAACACGGGCTACGTCTCCAACCTGACCAACCAAAACGATTACTACTACAACTCGAGCGTGGCGCATGCGTTCTACAACGCCACCTGCAGCATTCCGCGCGAGGGCACCTACCTGCATGGCGAGGTCGTGAGCCTGGGCGTGCTGGTGCTGTTTGCCTACACGGGCGATACCGAGAACCTTGAGCGCTACTCAGCCTTTAACAAGCAGATGGGACTGCCCGTGACGCTTGAGCAGGTCGGGCTTTCCGAGTCCGATATCCCCGCCCTGTGCGAGTGCGCGCACACCACCAACGAGTGGAAGCAGGGAAACCCCGAGCCCTTCACCGACGAAAAGTTCGCCGCCGCCATCAAGGCTGCCAACACCTACGGCCACACGCTCCTCGCCTAACCTACCAAAACCACCACAAAGGGGACAGGCACCTTTCTGGTGGTTTTATATTGCTCCAGCATTCAGTTCGTACTCGAACCCGATTCTTTACGAGAAAGGGTTCGGGTACGTTTTTTGTTTATCGGAAATTCTGCGGAAGGACTACTCGGAACGGTAAACAGGAACGAACAGAGGCAGGGTATCATCGTGGTGATGGTATCCTGCCTTTTGTTTTGCGGGATCAAGGTCGCTTTATGCGAACTTGATCGCCACTTATACGGCGCATTGATGGCAATTGCTTCGTACGTGCATACCGGGAGCCTGTACCCCTCTGGCAAGGCGTAACACACTAGACTTTGTTCCAAAGTCCGTGTGCTAAGGGGGCAGGCCCCTTAGAATTCCTGTGGAGTGTGTACGCACGTACGCAGGAAAACGGCAAAATTTCGCTATATCAGGGCGTTCTTTCATTGGAGAGTATGGTATACACGGCTTAGTTCAACAAATAAGAATTTAGATATAAAGGAGAATATTGATGAAACTGTTTTTATGTTCTCACTTTTCAAGTGTAGGAAGTCTGATAAAGGAAGAAATTGAAAATAAAAAAGTCGCATTTATTCCAACAGCTTCGCTGCGTGAAGGCTACACCGGTTATGTCG
>UQPT01000014.1:0-33623 GCA_900543045.1 uncultured Collinsella sp. | reverse complement strand
AGGGAATTGTAATTGATGGTGAAGGTTCAAAGGTTATTTGCAAAGACTAATTTGATAATTCCAGTTTGCTGTACTCGTTCCTAGCAGGGTTTGGGGCGGGCAAGCCCCAACAAGAAGCTGTCCCAAAGGGGCAGGAATGGGAACTGCGGACGATTTCTTGGACCGTTACGCGGCCCTTCCCAGCGCGGAGCGGAACTCGGCCGGCGTGCGGCCACCGAGCGCATCGCTGCGCCTCTCCGTATTGTATCGGCCGATCCAGCCCCCGAGCTCCTCGATGAAGCGGGCGGGGTCCAGTCCGACCAGTCCCTGCCATGCCAGAACTCCTTCTTGAGCAGGCCGAAGAAGCCCTCCATCGCCGCGTTGTCCGGGCTGCAGCCCTTGGCGGACTGGATTGGCTACACTGATGTGGACAGTTCCGGCGGGCGCAAGAGACGAGAGGACCGTGTACGCGTTCCTGCGCGAGGGCCGCGGGGAGGGGCTGCCTGGGTGCGGCGCCTGTCAACTCGGTCTACGTCCTTGATGACCGGGTCGTACTCAATATCAACTTCACGGATGATGCCAAAACGGTCACCCGTGAGGAAGTGTTGGGTTCGAGTGCTATGGACAATGTTCCAGTATGCTGGGGTCGAACTCACTTGCGGGAATCACACGATACCCGTGGTGCAGCAGTAGGTCGACAAAAACACCGTTGCCCGCAGTGAGCGTACCGCTGAACGTTCCGTCGTAGATGCGACCCGCGCCGCACGAGGGACTACGATCTTGAAGGATGCACGCAGCGATTTCGGACGGGCCGCCCGCCTGCTCGCACATATCGAGTGCGCGCTCTGCGCCCAGGCGAAACTCGCGATCGATCGAGACGCCCTCGCAGGTACGGACCTCGCCGTTCACAATCTCGGATGGCTTGCGCGGCGTGGGAAGGCCGCCAAAGACCTCGGGGCACACCAGCAGGACCTCGGCCCCCGTGCGCTTGCAAGCCTCGATCAGCTCGCGATGGTAGTTGTCGAGCCCGTTATACTTACAGCTCTCGCCCATCAAGCAGGCACTTACCACGATCTTCATATAACAACTCTCCTCACGCAAAATCGCCCCATTTGAGATGAACACTCAAATGGGGCGATCGACACTGCGCAACTAGTATTACTGCTGCTTTGGCATCAGCGGATTCTCACGCGTGAGGAGATTCATAAACTCCTCGCCCGTGATGGTCTCCTTCTTGTACAGATAACGAGCCAGCTCATGGAGCTTAAACTTGTTCTCCTTGAGGATCTGCAGAGCGCGGTCGTGCGCATCCTCGATCAGCTTGGCGACAATCGCGTCCACGCGTTCGGCCGTACCGGGGGCGCAGGTGAGCGACGTATCCTGGTTGAGGTACGCATTCTGAACGGTACCGAGCGCCATCATGCCAAACTCATCGGACATGCCAAAGCGCGTCACCATGTTGCGGGCGAGCTTGGTGGCCTGCTCGATATCGTTGGCGGCACCGGTCGTCATCTCGCCAAAGATAAGCTCCTCGGCTGCACGGCCACCGCAATAGACAGCGAGCTTGTCCAGGACTTCCTGGCGCGTGGTCAGGAAGCGCTCATCCTCCTCGACCTGCATGGTGTAGCCCAGAGCACCGCTCGTACGCGGCACGATGGTGATCTTGGTAACCGGAGCAGAACCCTTCTGGCGGGCGGCAACGATGGCATGGCCGATCTCGTGATAGGACACGACCTGTTTCTCGTGGTCGGACAGAACCGTGGACTTACGCTGCTGGCCGGCGATGACGACCTCCACCGACTCCTCAAAGTCATCCTGAGTCGCGCGCTTGCGACCCTCGCGGACGGTACGCAGCGCGCCCTCGTTGATGATGTTGGCCAGGTCGGCGCCCGAGGCACCGGGCGTGGCGCGGGCAATCGCGGTCAGGTCGATCGGCGGCTCCGTCTTCACGCTCTTTGCATGCAGCTCGAGGATGCTCTTACGTCCGGTCAGGTCGGGCAGCTCAACGGGGATGCGACGGTCAAAACGACCGGGGCGCAGCAGGGCCGGGTCAAGGCTGTCGGGACGGTTGGTAGCAGCAAGAACGACGATACCCTTGTGGTTATCGAAGCCGTCCATCTCGGTCAACAGCTGGTTGAGCGTCTGTTCGCGCTCGTCGTTGCCGCTAAAGCCACCGCCGTCACGCTTCTTACCGATGGTATCGATCTCATCGATAAAGACGATACACGGGGCCTTTTCCTTGGCCTGCTTAAACAGATCGCGCACCTTGGCAGCGCCACGGCCGACGAACATCTCGACGAACTCAGAACCAGAAATACTAAAGAACGGAACACCAGCTTCGCCGGCCACAGCCTTGGCAAGCAGGGTCTTACCAGTGCCCGGAGGGCCCACAAGAAGAGCGCCGCGCGGCAGCTTGGCGCCGATCTCCTCGTAGCGCTGCGGCTTCTCCAGAAAGTCGACGACCTCCTTGAGGGACTCCTTGGCCTCTTCCTGGCCGGCAACGTCCTTAAAGGTCACGCCCACGTCCTTGGAGGCGATCACGCGCGCGCCGGACTTACCCAATCCGCCGCCGCCAAAACCACCACCGCCAAAGTTCATCGACGGGCCGTCATCGCCCATAGCCTTCTTCATGCGGCGGTTGAGCCACCAGCCAATCAGGAAGAAAATCGCCATGGGAAGAATGAGCGTAATCAGGTAGTAGGTCATCAGGCCCGAGCTCTTGTCGGGAACGACCGACTCCAGCGAAGCGCCAGACTCAAGCACGCGATCGGTAAAGCCCGCGTCATTCGGCACACCGGTCGTCTTGTAGGCGATGTTCTCGTCCTCGCCCTTTTTAGTGTAATAAATCGTGTAATCGTCAGTGTTGTACTCGACCTTGTCGACGCTCTTCTTATCAAGCGCTTTGACAAACGTCGAGTAATCGGTCTTCGTAATCTGCTGCGTGTGACCGATGTTGGGGAACAGAACGGTCGAGAGCACGAGGTAGACGACGAAGGCGATGAGCACGTAGAGAATCATATTCCGTCTACGTTTGTTGTCATCCATCTCCATCTGCTTGAACTCCATCTACTGGGGTTGATAATGCTTTCTAGAATACCCAACCAGGACGGCGATAAACCGACGCCGAGCACGAAAGGACAGAGATGGCATCACTGGAAGTCGGCAAGGTTCAAATCTACACGGGCGACGGCAAGGGCAAAACCACGGCCGCCTTGGGGCTGGCTTTGCGCGCCACAGGTTATGGGCTCAACGTACTTATGCTGCAATTTGCAAAGAAGCTGCACTGCGCCGAACACGATGCCGCGCCGCGTCTGGGGCTACGCATCGTACAGGCCGACCGCGACACGCCCGAGACTTGCGCCGCGCAGATCATGGAGCTCGCACGCGAGCAGATTAGCCAGGTAGACATGCTGATCTTGGATGAACTGGGAGAAGCCATGCGACGGGGCTTTGTGACGCGCGAAGATGTCGAAGCGTTGATTGCGATGAAACCGACCACCACAGAGCTCGTGCTCACCGGCCGCGGCTTGCTGCCCCTCGCCGACCTTGCCGACCTAGTAACCGAAATGCGTCCCATCAAACACTACTTCGACGAAGGCCTCCTAGCCCGCCAAGGCATCGAATACTAATTGATCCGAAGGGGACGGAGTCAAACGGATCATCGACATCACGACGGAGAGCAATGATCCGTTTTCCTCCGTCCCCCAGGGATCATCAGGCAGTGGCGCGGCCTAGCCAGTTGCCGCTGTGATGGTAGACGGTGAACATCGCGGCGGTGATTACCCAGGTTACGGGGTAGACCAGCAGCAGATGCTCGAGCGAGGGGTCGAGCGGCATAATCGCGAACACCCACGCCACGCGGAGCACGACCGTGCCGAAGATCGTGAGCATCATAGGCTGGAAGCTCACGCCAGCGCCTCGGATGGAGCCAGACGCGTTTTCGATAATCGAGAAGATCGCGTAGAACGGCGCGATGAAATGAAGAATCGTCGTGGTGTAGGCCGAAATCGCGGCATCGTCGATGAACAAACGCGACAACGGACCCGAGAACACAAGCAGCACGGCAGACAGGCCACCAATGAGCATAAACGACAGCACGAGCGACGTGTGGTATCCCTTTCGCATGCGATAGTAATTGCGCGCACCAAAGTTCTGCGCCGAGAACGTAGTGATCGACACGCCGAGCGCCTCGGTCACCATCCAGATAATGCCGTCCAGGCGGCCGGAAAGGCCCCAAGCGGTCGTGACATCGGCACCAAACGAGTTGACCGACACCTGAATCAAAACGTTGGAAATCGAATACGCAGCAGACTGAAAGCCAAGCGGCAGACCACACGAGATCATGCTCTTACAAATGCCAGGATCAATGCAGAGTTTGGACAGTGAAAGCCGCCACGCACCCGGAGCGTGCATCATACGAATCACGATCATCGTGGCGTTGGAGCAAATGGTCAGCGCCACCGCGATGCCGCAGCCCAGAGCCTCCATATGAAGCACGGCAACAAAAAGAATGTCGAATGCCACATTGACGAAGCAGCCGGATGCAATAATAACCGCCGGACCGCGCGTGTCGCCCACGGCGCGCAACAGCGCCGTCCCCATATTGAGCAGCAGCGCCGCAAACATGGCGGCAAAGTAGCAACGGGCATAGGCCACACCCTCGGCCAGCAGCTCATGCGGTGTATTCATCAACACAAGCATCGGCTCGACAAACACCATGCCCAGAATGGAAATGACAATGCCGCCCACCAGCGCGAGCGTCATAGCCGTATGGACCGATCGGCTCAGGCGCTCGTCATCGTGCTGGCCAAAAAACTGGCCCGTAATGACCGCGCAGCCGGCACCGACGCCGACACAAAAGCCGATGCAGAGCTCCGTAAGCACCATCGTGGCCTGAATGCCACCCAGCGCGAGCTTACCGCCAAACCGACCGACAATATAGGTACCGATAAGCGTGTATGCCTGCTGAAAGAACGAACTAAAAAAGATAGGGACGCACAGCGACAGTAGCTGCTGCCAAATAACGCCCTGCGTTACATCGATAGCCGTAGATTTCTTAGCCACACGCCCTCCCCACCAGCGTACGTCAAACAACAAAACGGCAATTTAAGACCAAAGCCAATACCAGCTTAGCACCGACCGACGTCGGCCGAAACGCCCCGAACCAGAGCCCGGTGCTAACTATCTGCCTAGTGATACAGCCCCGGCTGGTAGTGGTACTCGTTGCTCACATGCGAGCACAGCTGCCAAAAGGCAACAGCACTTGCCGCGGCCACGTTGAGCGAATCGACCCCATGCGCCATCGGAATACGCACGGCGCGGTCGCAGCCTGCAATGGTCTTGGCGCCCAAGCCAGCACCCTCGGTGCCCATAAAGATTGCCAGGCGGTCAATCTCCTGGAGCGCGGGATCGTCCAGCGACGCCGAATCATCCGTCAGCGCCATGGCGACACACGAAAAGCCGGCATTGTGCAGCGCCGCCAGCCCATCATGCGGCCATACGCGCGCCTCGCTGCCAATGCGCGTCCAGGGCACCTGAAACACCGTGCCCATGCTCACGCGGGCCGAGCGACGGTACAGCGGATCGCAGCACGTAGGGCTCACCAAAATGCCATCGACGTTCAGCGCAGCCGCCGAGCGGAAAATCGCGCCGACGTTGGTGTGGTCGACAATGCCCTCGAGCACGCACACGCGCACCGGGCGCTCCCCCGCCGCATCGACGACGCCACCCAAGAACTCGGCTACCGGAATCTGACGTGGACGACGGAATGCCGCGAGCGCACCGCGCGTCACATTGAAGCCCGTCAGCTGCTCCATAAGCTCCATGGAGGCAACGAACACCGGGACCGGACCCGCGCCCTCGCGCACAATCAGGCGCTCAAACAGCGGCATCATCTGGTCGAGCCAGCGCTCGCCCAAAAGAAAGCTCACCGGCTCGTATCCGGCGCGAACCGCACGCTCGATGACTTTGGCACTCTCGGCGATAAAAATGCCCTTCTGCGGCTCCAGCACGCAGCGAAGCTCACGCTCGGTCAGTCGCACGTAGGCATCGAGCCGCTCGTCCTCGAGAGAATCGATTCGCAGCACCTCAACGGCATCAGTCATAGCAGCCAGCCCGCACCCTTCTTTACAGCACATCTATACCAAACGAGGCGACGCTAAGCGCCGCCCCATGCATTCAAACAACCCGATGATACCGTTCACGCCAGACGATTTACGCCTCAACGCGACGATACGTCACGAACTCATAATCGACACCCTCGTCTCCCTCGCCCGAGGCAATCGTGGCAACACCGTCACGCCACGCAATCTCCCACGCGGGATCGGCATCCAAATCGGGAAAGTACGTATCCACGTCATGCACGCAATGGTTATGCGTGACCTCGGCCTCGACGCAATACGGCAAAAACTGCCGATAGACATCGCCGCCGCCAATCACCCACGCAACGGGCTCATCGGCTACCGCGGCGAGCGCTTCGTCGATGCTATGCACCACGTCGACGCCCTCGGGAGCAAAGTCCTCATCGCGCGTGAGCACGATATTGCGGCGGTTCTTGAGCGGTCGTGCGCCGGGAAAACTCAGCAGGGTCTTGCGCCCCATAATAACCGGGCAACCTTTGGTGCACGCCACAAAATGACGCATGTCGGCACGATTGGACACCACCATGTCGCCCTCGCACCCAATACCCCAGTCATCGCACACGGCGACAATGGCAGAAAGCTTACACGTCATGCGCGTCACCTACACCGCAATGGGGATGTTCTTGACCTGCGGGCCGTGCTCATAGCCCTCGACAATCAGGTCGTCGGTCGTAAACGCATAGAAGTCATGCACATCGGGGTTAAGCGTTACCTTAGGCGCGGCAAACTGCGGACGCTCGATAAGCTCGCGGACGATATCGACATGACGGTCGTAAATGTGGGCATCGGCAATCACATGCAGCAACTCGCCGGGAATCATATCGACCGACTGCGCGACCATCATCAGCAAAATGGCGTACTGGCACACATTCCAGTTGTTCGCAGCCAAAATGTCCTGGCTGCGCTGGTTGAGAATCATGTTGAGCGTCGGTTTATCATCCTGCGGGCGCTGCGTCACGTTATACGTCACGCTGTAGGCGCACGGATACAGGTGCATCTCGGACAGGTCGCTAAACACGTAGGTATTCGTCATAATGCGGCGGCTGTACGGCGTGTTCTTGAGGTCGTACAGCACACGGTTCATCTGATCGAAGTCACCCTCGGCATAATGGCTCTTCTGCCCAATCTGATACCCGTAGGCCTTGCCGATGGAGCCGGTCTCGTCGGCCCACTCATCCCAAATATGGCTGTTGAGGTCATGCACGTTATTGGACTTCTTTTGATAGATCCATAGGATCTCATCCATGGCAGATTTGAGGGCCGTACGACGCAAGGTAAGCGCCGGAAACTCCTCGCGCAGGTCATAGCGTGCCGTGACACCAAAGTTTTTAATGGTATAGGCAGGGGTGCCATCCTCCCACACCGGGCGGACCTTTTGGCCCTCGGTGGTGGTGCCATGGTCCAGAATATCGCGGCACATGGTTACAAACTGTTGATCAGCCTTGCTCATTGACCCTCCTGTCAGTCGCCTAAAAGCGAGATTCATTGTATCCCAGGCACATGCGGCCCCACAGCCCAAACATATGCCTTCATTTTCTGGCATATGCCAGAAATTCCTTGCGTAAATCTGCGCGTTCGCTATTCTATTGTTGACATATGTCAGATAAGGAGCACGTATGGCAGGAAGACGCGAGAAACTGCGCCGCGTCGGGATCATCCCCGAATACCGCGGCTTTACCCCTGACGGCCTAGCCAGCGGAGACGCCATCGACATGACGGTCGACGAACTCGAGGCGCTGCGCCTGTGCGACCTGGAAGGCCTTAACCAAGAGGCAGTCGCAAAGCAGATGGGTATCGCGCGCGCCACGGTGGCAGCTATTTGCAGCCGCGCGCATCGCAAGGTGGCAAACGCGTTGGTCAATGGTCGGGCGCTCATCATCGAAGGCGGCAATATCGCGTACTCCCCCATTACCACGGCAACGGCCGTATGGCCAGCAAAGGAGATCGACACCATGAGGGTGGCAACCACGTACGACAACGGCAACATCTTTATGCACTTTGGCCGCAGCGAGCAGTTCAAGATCTACGACATTCAGGACGGCAAGGTACTCAACGAGCAGGTCGTGGGCACCGGCGGCACCGGCCACGGTGCCCTTGCGGGCCTGCTCGCCAACGGTGGCGTGGACACGCTCATCTGCGGCGGCATCGGCGGTGGCGCCATCAACGCGCTTGCCCAAGCCGGCATCACGGTGTACGCAGGAGCTCAGGGCAGCTGCGACGCTTGTGTCGAGGCCCTTATCGCCGGAACGCTCGCACAGAACGGCGAGGCCACGTGCGGCTGCCACGGCCATGACCACGACCACGCCCACGAACATGGCGAGTCCTGCAGCTGCCACGGCCATCACGAGCACGAGGGCTGCGGCTGCCACTAACGGCACGGCACCGCGAGCTCGGGGCGCGACGCTGAACGCAGCCCAACTATCAAAGCCAACAACAAAGGCCACCCGGTAGCTTCCGAGTGGCCTTTGCCATATCAAGCTGGAATTACAGCCCTATTTCTTATTGCGCATCTGCGCTTCCATCTGGCGCAGCAGCTCCATATCGGACTTGGGGCCGCCCGTACCCAGGCCGCCCATGCCGCCCAGACCCATGGCATCCAGACCGGGAATATTGGGCATGCGCATCTTCTTGCCCTTCTTACCCTTTTTGCCCTTCTTGCCGCCGGCCTGCGCCTGATTGGCCATCGTGCGCATGCGGCCCATCATCTTGTTCATCTCGCCCCACTGCTTCATAAGGCTGTTGACCTCGGTGGGGGTCACACCGGCACCCTTGGCAATGCGGGCACGGCGCTGACCGTTGATGATGGAGGGACGCAGGCGCTCCTCCTTGGTCATCGACATGATGATGGCCTCGTTCTTGTCGAAGATGCCCTCGTCCAGGTTGCCGCCCATCTGGTTGAGCGCGCGCTGGCCGCCGGGGAGCATACCCAGGATGCCCTTCATGCCGCCCATCTTCTTGACAGCCTTCATCTGGTCGAGCATGTCGTTCATGGTAAAGCCCTCGCGCAGCATACGCTCGGCAGCCTCGAGCTGCTCAGCGTCAGCCGCCTCCTGGGCCTTCTCGATGATGCCGACGACGTCGCCCATGCCCAAGATGCGCTTGGCCATGCGGTCCGGGTAAAACGGCTCCAGCGAGTCGGGCTTCTCGCCCATGCTCACAAACTTGATGGGCTTGCCGGTCACCTGACGCACCGAAAGTGCGCCGCCGCCACGGGCGTCACCGTCGAGCTTGGAGATGATCACGCCGTCAAAGTCAGTGCGCTCGGCGAAGGTCGAGACGACGTTGACGATATCCTGGCCGGTCATGGCATCGACGACCATCAGCACCTGATCGGGCTTGACGGCCTTCTTGATGTCGACGGCCTCCTGCATCATCTGCTCGTCGATCTGAAGACGACCGGCGGTATCGACGATCACCACGTCACGAAGGTGGTCGACGGCCTCCTGGATGGCGCCCTTGGCGATGTCGACCGGGTGCGCACCGTCGCCGCGGAAGACCGGCACGCCGATCTCGCCACCGAGCGTGGCAAGCTGATCGGCAGCAGCAGGACGGTAGACGTCGCACGCGGCGAGCAGCGGCGAGCGGCCCTGCTTCTTGAGCAGGTAGGCAAGCTTTACGGCAGCCGTGGTCTTACCGGAGCCCTGCAGGCCCACGAGCATGATGACATTAGGAATGCGGTTACTAAAAACGAGCTTGCTCTCGGTGGAGCCGAGCATCTCGGTGAGCTCGTCGAGCACAATCTTGACGACGTTTTGCGCCGGCGACAGCGACTCCATGACCTCGGCGGTCATGCAGCGCTCCTTGGTCTTAGCAACGAACTCCTTAACGACCTTAAAGTTAACGTCGGCCTCGAGCAGCGCCATGCGAATGTCGCGCATGGCCGAGGTGATATCGGCCTCGGTCAGCTTACCCTTGCCGCGCAGGCGGTCAAATGTGTCGTTGAGGCGATCGCTCAGAGAATCAAACACTAGTCACTCCTTAATTGGACTCGCCCACCAGGGCGCGGCAGAAATCTTTGGCGTTAAACTCCTGCAGGTCATCGACCTGCTCGCCCACGCCGATGCGCAGGATCGGGAGCTTGAGCTTCTCGGCCACGGCCATGGCGATACCGCCCTTAGCCGTGCCGTCGAGCTTAGTCATGATAATACCGTCCAGGCCCAGCGCCTCGTTAAACTCGAGCGCCTGGTTCAGACCGTTCTGACCAGTGGCGGCATCGATCACAAGCACGACCGAAACCGGCATGGGGCCGGCGGCCATATTGGCGGCGCGCTTACGCGTCACGTTGACCACCTTGGCGAGCTCGCGCATGAGCTCGGGGCTCGTATGCAGACGACCGGCGGTGTCGATAAGCACCAGGTCGCTGCCGCGCCTGTCGGCCTCGTCGAGCACGTCGTAACAAACGCTCGCCGGGTCGGAGCCGCGGTCGCGCTTGATGACGGGAACACCGGCGCGCTGACCCCACACATCGAGCTGCTCGATGGCGGCGGCACGGAAGGTATCGGCCGAACCGATCACGACATTCTTGCCGCGGGAAGCCATGGCGCTCGCAATCTTGCCGACCGTCGTGGTCTTGCCGGCACCGTTGATGCCCACAAACAGCACGCAGCTCGGCGTATCGGAGAACGGATCGCGCTCGATGGGCACAAAGTGCTGCTCAAGCTGCTCGGCCAGAGCGCGACGAAGCTGCGGTGCGGTCTTGAGGTTCTTCTTGGCTGCGGCATCGCGCAGGTCATCGGAGACCTGAATAGCGACCTCGGCACCCATGTCACCCATAACGAGGGTGTCCTCAAGGTCCTCCCAAAAGTCCTCGTCGACCTCGCCGCCAAAGTAGAAGACCTCGTTGAGGGCCTCGCGGCTGCGCTCAAGTCCGCGCGAGAGAGCGTCAAAGAATCCCATTATGCATTCACGACCTTTCCGGTTTCGCGATCGAGTTTTTGCGAGACGACGCGGCTGACGCCGTCGGCTTGCATCGAGACGCCATAGAGAACGTCAGCGTCCTCCATAGTACGGCGCTGATGCGAAATGACCAAGAGCTGTGTATCGGAACGCAGCACATCGAGGGCTCCGATGAGCTTGGACAGGTTGGCGTCATCAAGCGCCGCCTCGACCTCGTCCAGCACATAGAACGGCACCGTGCGCGTGCGGTACACGGCAAAGAGCAGGGCGAGCGCCGTCAGACTCTTCTCGCCACCCGACATGAGCATCATCTTGGTAATGCGCTTGCCGCGCGGCTGCGCCACAACCTCAATGCCCGTCTCGGCAGGATGCTCGGGATCGGTCATCTCAAGATGAGCCTGGCCACCCGGGAACAGCATGGCGAAGATCTCGCGGAAGTTCGCGTCGACCTTCTCAAACGTCACCAGAAACGCCTTGCGCATCTTGCGATCAATGGCCACCGTGATCTTGGTGAGCGCCTTGCGCGCGCTCTCCAGATCAGCCAGCTGCTCCTCGATATAGTCGGCGCGGCGCTTGAGCTGCTCGTACTCCTCCATGGCAACCTGGTTCACGGGGCCCAGATTGTTGATCTGGCGCACAAGCTGGTTGAGCTCGCGCTCGGCGGCATCGCGATCGGTGGGCGCCGGCAGCATGAGCGCTTCCTCGAGCACGGTGGTACCGTCGGCGGTAATAACCTTGATGGCCGCCTCTACCTGCACCTCGAGCTTGCCGCGCGCAACCTTGAACTCATTTTGCGTCGCCGTGGCGGCATCAACCCGCTCCTTGGCACGGGAGATCCCGGCCTTGGCATCCTCGATGGTCTTCTTGAGCGAAGCGGAGTCCGCCTCTTCCAGAGAGGCCTGGTCACGCAGGCGCGCTGCCCAATTCGATGCGCGTTCCAACAGGGCAGAATAGCGTTCGTGCATGGGGTCGACGCGCAGGCGCAGCAGCTCGAGCGAGCGCGAAGCCTGGCGTGTTCCGCGGATACGACGGTCGATGCCCTCAAGACGATGCTCAAGGTCGGGCACGCGGCCCTTCAGCGAACGCAGGCGCTCGCTCGTCTGGGCCAGGCGCACCTTGGCATCGGCGAGCTTACCGGCGGCCTCGGAATCGTCACGGCGAACGCGATCGAGCTCATCGTTGGCCTCGGCAATCTGGAGACCCAGGTCGCTTGCCTGTGCACGCGCCTCGTCACGCGAACGGGTGAGCTCGTCAACGCGCGGGCGCGCAGCGCGAACGGCCTCGGAGGCCTGCTCGCGGCGCTTGGAGATGCGCACGCACTCGACCTCGGCATTGTTGACGCTTTGCTCCAAGCGGCCGATCTCGGAGAGCAGCGAGCGGCGCTCGCCCTCAAGACGGGCGATCTCACCGGCGGCATCGCCCTCGGCGGCACGTGCCTCCTCGACGGCGGCGTTGGCCTCAACGACTTGGTCCGAAGCATGCTCAAAGATGGCAGCCAGATCGGGTTCCAGGCCCTCCAGCTCGCGAATGCGACGCTTGCGCTCCAAAGCACCCGAAGCCTCGCCGGCGTCGAGCCCCACACGTACCAGGCCGCCGCAGGCGACGCGGGCACCATCGGGGGTCACGTAAATCACGCCGTCAACGACCGGCGCCGACAGCGCGGCAGCAAGATCGTCCACGACGTAATAACCGCCGAGCAGCGCCTCGACGACGGGACCGTAGCCCGCACGCACGGACAGACGATCGACCAGGCGGGAACCGGCAGCGCCATTAGCGGCAGCAGAGGCGCTCACGCCGCGCGCCATCAACAGTGCCTCACCCGAGGCCTTCTTTTGGTCCAGGGCCGCGCGACCGGCACGCTCAAGCGTGGCGGCGTCATCAAACAAAAGAGCATCGATATCGCCGGCAAGCAGCTGCTCGACCAGGCCCTCGAGCTCACGAGGAGCCTCGAGCACGTCACCCAGACGACCCGAGACATCATCGCCCAGCGCGCCCATCAGACGGCTCACCAGCGGCGAGCTGTCAGCCATGCGGGCATCGAGCTTCTTTTGGCTGGCAAGCTCCGAGCGCACCTCGGATAACTTGTTGCGTGCCTCGCTCTCGCGGGCACGCAGGTCCTTCAGGGCCGCGCGTGCCGTCTCGGTGGCTTCACGCGCATCGACCTGAGCCTGGCGCGCTTCCTCAAGAGCACCCTCAAGCTCCTCGGCGCGGTCGCGACGGCTCTCGAGCGAAGCCGTGACTTCCTCGAGCTGTTCATCAATCTGCTCCAGGCGCGAGGCGTACATGTTGTCCTCGACCTCGGCGTTGCTCAGCGAGTCCTTCACCTTGGCGAGTTCGAGCGCCGCGTTATCGGCCACACGCTGCACATCGCGTTGCTCACGCGTAAGCTGCGAAATCTGATTGTCGAGCGCCACGCGCCGCTCGTGGAGCTCAGCGGCGGCAGGACCAGCGGCGTCAACGTCCTCCTGGGCCTGCATGTGCGCGCCGGTCACTTCCTCAAGCTGCGCACGTGCATCCTCGAGCTCCTCGACAACGCGACGACGCTGATGCTCGGAGCTCGAGATCTGGCCGCGCATGTCGGACAGGCGCGACACCATATTGTGGCCCTTTTCCTCGAGCAGGCGCATATCGGAGTTAATGCGGCCGACCACGTCTTGCATATGGCGGCGCTGCTCGCCCAGGTCGCCCACAAACAGGCCCTTTTCCTCGAGCATAACCTGGAGCTTCTCGAGCTCGCGCTCCTTTTCGCCCATGCGGTACCGCGCAAGCTCCAGCTCGGCGGCGCCTTCCTTGGAGCGGCTCTCCAGGTCGTTCCACTGCGACTGCAGCGAACGCAGCTCGTCGACGGCTAGCATCTGCGTAAGCTCGTTCGCGCGCGAGGACAGCTCTTTGTACTTGCGCGCACGATCGACCTGACGCTCCAGCGGTCGCAGCTGACGGGCAATTTCCTTATTGATGTCGCGGGCACGCGTCAGGTGCTCGTCCATCGACTTAATCTTTTTGAGCGCACGCTCCTTGCGGCGCTTGTGCTTGGAGATGCCGGCGGCCTCCTCGATGAGGGCACGGCGCTCCTCGGGGCGGCTCTGCAAAATGGCATCGAGCTTGCCCTGGCTGATGATGGAATGCGTATCCTTGCCCAGGCCCGAATCGTGCAGGATGTCCTGAATGTCCATCAGGCGGCACGGACTCGAGTTGATGAGGTACTCGCTTTCGCCCGAGCGATACATGCGACGGGTGATGGCGACCTCGTCAAAATCGACGGGCAGCATATGGTCCGAGTTATCGAGCACCAGCGTGACCTCGGCGACACCCACCGGCTTGCGCGCTGACGAGCCCGAGAAGATGACATCCTCCATGGCCTGGCCGCGCAGCTGCTTGGCGCTCTGCTCGCCCAGGACCCACAGAATCGAGTCAGAGATGTTCGATTTTCCCGAGCCGTTGGGACCGACGATGACGGTCAGGCCCGGCTCAAACGTCATATGGGCGCGGTCGGCAAACGACTTGAACCCTTTGAGCGTGAGGGACTTGAGATACACGGTTCCTCGCTTAAACAGGCTTCTTGTTGAGAATCACGCCGTTGGTGGTGTAGCCCATGCGGTCAAGTGCCTCAAGTGCAGCGGCTCCCTCGGCTTCCTTCTTTGAGGAGCCGGAGCCGCGACCCTGGCGAATACCATCGACCAACACCACGGCGGTAAAGGTGGGCGCATGCGCCGGGCCCTCGGAGCCAACGAGCTTATACGCCGGGGGTTCGTGACCGTCGGCTTGCACGCACTCCTGCAAGAACGATTTGGGGTTCGCGGGGTGCTCGGCACGCTCGGAGGCCAGGTGCGGTTTGAGCGTACGATGGATAAAGTCCGCCGCAACATCCCAGCCGGCATCCAGGTACAGCGCACCCACGAGCGACTCGTAGACGTTCTCGAGCGCCGAGTGCAGGCCGCGCGCGCCGGTACCGGTCTCGGAGGCACCAAAGATGATGATGTCGTCGATGCCCAGCTCATGCGACACCTCGGATAGCGTAGCGCCCGAGACAAGCGACACCTTCAGGCGCGTGAGCTTGCCCTCGTCAAACTCGGGATAGGACACAAACAGGGAGCGTGCGACAACGGCGCCCAAAATGGAATCACCCAAGAACTCAAGGCGCTCGTAGCTTGCCGAGACTGGCTGGCCTTCGACGGCCGAAGGATGCGTAAGGGCCGCGCGCAGCAGCACCTTGTCATTGAACTCGTGGCCCAGAATCTCCTGGGCGCGCGTAAGTCGTTCGGATAAAGCCAAGACCTAAGCCTCCCTGGCGTTTTCGATCGCGTCGACGGCGTCGGCGACAGAGTTGAGCGAGAGCAGAGTCTCGTCATCGATCTCGAGGTTGAACTCGTCCTCGATAGCCGTAACCAGCTGCAGGCGCTCGAGCGAGTTGGCATCGAGATCGTCAAAGGTGGTCTCATCGCTAATTTCGGCAACATCGACGCCCAGAACGTCAGCAGCGACCTCGGCGATCTTGTCGAAGATTTCGGAGCGGTCCATAGCGCTTCCTCTCATAGTGCATGAATACCAAAAGAATGGTACCGCCCGGGCGGTACCAAGACACGGTTCTGATTCTACCCCACGAAGCAGGCCGCGAGGCACATAACAGCGCTCTAACTCGCTCTTACAAAACGATGCCGTCCATGGAGTTGGCGACATTCTCGACCAGCCCGGCGCGCACGGCTTCGGCCGCCGCAAGCGTACCGTTTTTAACAGCTTCGACCGAGGTGGCGCCATGGCCGATCAGAACCACGCCGCGCAGGCCCAAAAGAATCGCGCCGCCCTTGGCGTCGCCAGAGAGCTTGGCCTTTATCTCACGCATCTGCTTTTTAATGAGCAGCGCGGCGATCTTGGTGCCAAGCGAAGACATAAAGACGCCCTTGAGCTCCTGCAACAAAAACTTGGCAGCGCCCTCGGTGGCCTTGAGCGCAATGTTGCCCGACATGCCGTCGGCGACCACGACGTCAAAATTGCCCGACGTAAGATCGGTGCCTTCGCAGTTACCCACAAAGCCGGGAACCGCGGCTTTCATGGCCGGGAAGCAGGCCTTGGTAAAGTTGGAGCCCTTCTCGTCCTCGGTGCCATTGGCAAGCAAGCCCACGCGAGGATGCTCGATGCCCAGGACAACGCGGGCATAGGCGCTACCCATCTGGGCAAAACGCACCATGTCGTCGACCTCGACATCGGGGTTGGCGCCCATATCGCACAGCACCGTCAGACCGCCGGCGCGATTGGGCAGCGCATTGGTCAGACAGGGGCGCACCGGCTGCTTCTTGCCTTCGGCTTGATACCTAAACGGTGTGACGTAGGCGGTCGCGGCAGCGGTCATGGCGCCGGTGGAGCCGGCGGAGAAAAACGCGTCCGCGTTGCCCTTTTTGATGGCGCGGCAGGCAAGCACGATCGAGGACTTGCGCTTGGTCATCACGGCGCGAATGGGATCGTCATCCATGGCGATAATGTCAGGGGCTTCCAGAGCCTCCACACGCGCATGGGCCGCGGCAAAGGGATTGACGATTTCGGCGGGACCGACTGCCAGGACCTCGATATCGGGATCGGCGGCAAGCGCAGCCTCGATACCATCGAGAACAACCTGAGGTTTCTCGTCTCCGCCCACAACGTCTACACAAACGCGAACGTTACTCATATACATACTCCTTATACAAAAATGGCCGACTCATTGAGCCGGCCATTGTGGTTCCATTTGGAACGGCATCGCATCCAGAGTATACCGTTACTCGGTAACGATAACCTCGCGGTCCTTGTAGAAACCGCAGCTGGGGCACACGTGGTGCGGAAGCTTGACAGCGCCGCAACGGGGGCACGTGGACTGAGCCGCAGCCGAGATCTTCATGTTGGCGGAACGACGGGTGTGAGTGCGGATACGACCCTGCTTTTGTTTAGGTACGGGCATAGTGACCTTCCTTATGAACTATCCAGTGTGGCGATTACGCGCAATTAGCGATACTACCACAGTTTTACTCGTCGAGCTTGAGATTCTTCAATGCTGCAAATGGATTTTCCGTGGCAGCGGCCCATTCTGCCTCTGCCTGGGCGGCGCAATCGCATTGCTCGACGTTGAGATTGCAACCGCAAGTGGGGCACAGGCCGCGGCAATCGGGCTTGCACAGAACGACAAACGGCGTGTCCATGACGACCGCGTCGTTGATGGGCTCACCCAGATCGACGATGCGGTCCTCACCCAGGAGCTCGTAGCCGTCCTCGTAGGCCTCGGGATCCTCGGGCTCCTCGAAGAGGTAGAACTCCTCGATCTCGCCGGCGATATCAAACGAGGCAGGCTCCAGGCAACGGTCGCACTCGCCGGTGGCGTGCGCGCGGACCATGCCCGTGAGCAAGACACCGGTACCGGCATTGGTAAAGACAACGTCGTAGTCGATGCCGTCCTGTAGCTGGTACTCCTTCTCGCCCACCGTGTAGGTGGCAACATCGACCTTGCCGGTCAGCGGATACGAATCACCAGGAAACTCGAGCTGTTCGGAAAGATCGACGGTAACGCTCGGGAACTCAGCCATTACCACTGACCATTCTGTTGGGCGGCACCCTCGTTGAGCTGCTGACGGCAACGGGTAACGGTGCCGGTCAGGCTCTTGAGGTTCTCCTCCAGGTGCGTAAAGACCTGCTCTGCGTAGTCCTCGGCAGCATAACGCGTCTCGCGCTCGTACTGCTGGGCACGATCGCGGATGTCGTCGGCCTGCTGCTGTGCCAAGCGGACGATCTCCTGCTCACCGGCAATGGTGAGGGCCTGCTGCTGAGCGTCGGCGATGATGGAATCGGCCTGAGCGGCGGCGGAAGCCATAAGCTCCTCGCGCTCCTTAAGGATACGGCGGGACTTCTGCCACTCCTCGGGATAGCTCATGCGGATCTCGTCGAGGATGTTGAAGAACACGTCGGCGTCGATGACCTTGAACTGAGCGTTCTTGCCGAAAGGCGGCTTGGCTTCCTCGATCAGCCCTTCGAGCTCATCGACCAAGCTGACGATCCTATCGCCAGGAAAATTCTCGCCCGGCATCCGGTCTCCTTTCATAGGTAACATATCATCGTGCTAGTTTACCACATGCCACCAGGCAATAAAAAACGTCACGAAAAGCGATGTCTGAGCGCTTCGACCACGTTAGGCGGGACAAACGTCGATACATCGCTGCCGAGTGAGGCGATCTGGCGAACGACCGAGCTCGAGATATAGCCGTACTGCGGCGCACTCATGACAAAGATGGACTCCAGCTCGTTATCCAAGCGATAGTTGAGATCTGCCTGCTGCAGCTCGTACTCAAAGTCGGTCATGGCGCGCAGGCCCTTGACCACGGCCCCCGCCCCCTGCTCGCGAGCGAAGTCGACCAAGAGGCCGGTAAAGGGCAGGACCTCGACGCCGTCGATATCACCGAGCGCCTCGCGGGCCAGCGCCACGCGCTCATCGAGCATAAACGTGGTACCCACACCGTTTTTACCCTGCGACTCGGCAACAGCGACGATCACACTGGGAAAGATGCGGCGGGCGCGGCGGATGACGTCGATATGGCCAAACGTGATGGGATCGAAGGTGCCCGGGACGATCACGCGGTTGATGGTGTCATTCATGGTCGTCCTCCTGAAACGTCGTGGCATCGTTGTTGTGAGCATCGGTGCCAGCGCAATCTTCCTCACCATCGTCATCGCCGACCCAACGAAGCAGGTCGACCGAGGTAATGCCGTAGCGCTTCTCGCGCTCGATCTCAAAGCCTGCCGGATGCGCGCCCGCATCGGCGGCGGCATGCTCAAACAGGGCATAAGCGCCAGGTGCAAGCAGACCCTGCTGAGCCAGGTTCTGCAGCAGTTCCTCGACCGGCTCGGCACCAAAAGCATAGGGCGGGTCGAGCAGGACCAGATCAAAGGGACCGCCCGGCACGCGACCGCGCGAGGCACTCGCCAGCATGTCGCCCGTTACCACGCGCCAACGCGCACGGTCACGGCAGAGCGACTCGATATTCTTGGTAATGAGCCGCGCGGCATTCCGATCGATCTCGAACGTCGTGAGTGAGCGGGCACCACGTGAGAGCATCTCGATACCCAAAGCGCCGGAGCCGCCAAAGGCGTCCAGCACGCGAACCTCGTCAAGATCGAAGTCGAATGCCGACATGACCATAGATGCGCATGCCTCGCGCACACGATCGGTCGTGGGGCGGGTGACATCGCGACCACGGGGCTCCTCGATCTTACGACCGCGCCATTCGCCGCCGATGATTCTCATCCTCCGCTGACCTCCTTAAAAATGTGTCGATATCGCATGGCAACCGCATCGCGCAGGGGGCGCGTCGCCACGGAGTCAAGGGTGCAAGCATACCGCAAGAGCTCGACCGCGTCCAAATGGGCCCACTCGATCAGCTCCTCGTCGGCATCCAGGTCGACAAAGCGCAGGGTCACACCGCCATGCTGGCGGTACCCCAGGATTTCGCCCTCGTGGCGCAGACGGAGGTCCATCTGGGCGAGCGTAAAGCCGTCCGAGGTCTTTTCGAGCGACTGGAGACGGTCTTGCGCCGCCGAAGCGCCGCCGTTGCCCTTGGAGTGCGTCATGACCAGGCAGGTGCCCGACACGCTGCCGCGGCCCACGCGGCCGCGCAGCTGGTGCAGGGCCGCCAAGCCAAAGCGCTCACCGTTCTCGATGACCATGACGGTGGCGTTGGGCACGTCGACGCCCACCTCGACCACCGTAGTCGAGACGAGCACGTCGATCTCGCCGCGCTTGAAGGCATCGATAACCTGGTCCTTCTCCCCCGCTGGCATGCGGCCGTGAAGGCGCTCGATGGCAAGACCCGGCAACGCCAGACGCAGGCGATCGAGCTCGGTCGCCGTATCGTGCAGCGGCACGGGGACCGTCACGCGGCCCTCGTCGTCGCGGGCGATACCGGGCACGTCCTCCAGCTCATCGGCCGAGTCGCTCGGCTCCACGAGCGGGCAAATCACGTAGGCCTGCTGACCCTTTTCATGCGCCTCGCGGATGGCGCCATAGGCAAGGTCGCGGCTCGACTCGGTAAGCACGCGTGTCGTCACGCCAGCGCCAGGGAGGGGCCGATGGCGGATGATGCTCGTGTCCAGATCGCCGTAGACCGAAAGCGCCAGCGTACGTGGGATGGGCGTTGCCGTCATAACGAGCAGATCGGCACCAGGGCCCTTCGCACGCAGGGCGTTGCGTTGGCCGACGCCAAACCGGTGCTGCTCATCGATGACCACGAGCGACAGATGCTTGAACGCAACGTTATCCGAAAGCACCGCATGGGTGCCAAAGAGCACGTCAAGCTCGCCCGATTCCAGCTGCGCATGGATGCGCTCGCGCTCTGCGGCCGGCGTGGCACCCGTCAGAAGTGCCCAGGACATGCCGGCCTGCGAGAGCAGAGGGCCGGTCTTATCGGCATATTGGCGCGCCAGCACGCCCGTGGGCGCCATAACGCAGGCCTGCGTACCGCCATCGGCAGCCACAGCCAGCGCGCAGGCGGCAACAGCGGTCTTGCCGGTACCGACATCGCCCAGCAGCAGGCGGTTCATCACGCGCCCGCCATCGCACATATCGCGCAGGATGTCTTGGAACGCGGCCTCCTGCTCGTCGCTCAGCGAAAACGGCAGGGCCTGCTTAAGCGCGGCCAGGTGCTCGCCCGCGGCGTGGGCATAGGGCACCACATCGACCAGGCCGCCGTCGTTGCGCAGGCGCAGCGCCAGCTGCAGGTAGAGGCACTCCTCGTAGGCAAGCCGTGCGCGCGCGATATCGCGCTCAGCCATGCTCGAGGGAAAGTGAATCGATCGAAGCGCACGAGCATTGCTCATCAGGCGACGCTTGACGCGTAAGCGTGCGGGAATCGGGTCGAAGGGATTGCCGACGACCTCGAGCGCGCCACTTACGATGCGGCGCATCCACGCCTGGCTCACGCCATCACTCACGTAATGGACCGGCAGGATAGTGCCAGCGGCACGCCCTTCCTCAAGCTTTTCAAAGTGCGGCGAGGCCATCTGCTTAAAGCCATAGGCAAACTCGACCTTACCCATCACGGCCAGGCGGTCGCCCTGCTTAAGCTGCTGGGCAATCCAAGGCTGACGGAAAAAGGCGACCTGCAGCACGCCCGTCTCATCAACGAGTGAGACCTCGGTCACCTGCATGCGCGGACGCGGCTGCTTTTGGACGATACGGTCGACCGTGGCGATGATGGTGCACACGGTACCAATGGGCGCCATCTCGATGGACCAGGAGCGCGTAAAGTCGAGGTATCGATGAGGGATATGGAGAAGGAGGTCCCCCACCGTCCGAATTCCCAGACGGCGAAGGGCCTCCTCACGTTTACCCGAAACATATTTGAGTCGCGCGATATCCTCGTCGAGTGCATTGCTCTGGGCAAAGCGCTCCGAGACGCGCGGCACGGAGCACAGCTCGGACATGGGCAGTTGCCTACTCGATCGAGAAGATAACGGGATAGAGCGGCTGCTCGCCACGATGGGCGTCAATCTCCAGATCGGGCTGAGCCTCCTCAATGGCGTCGACAATCTCCTGGAAGGCCTCATCGGACAGTTCCTCGCCTGCCAGAATCGTCAGCGCGTCGCCCTCCTCTTCCTCCTGCATGCGGTTGATGCAGTCGAGCGTGACCTGCTTCACATCGGAGCCGACCACGTCGATGGAACCGGCAATGATACCCATGACGTCACCGGAGTGAATCGGCGAGCCGTCGGAGGCGCTGGAGTCGCGCACGGCGCGGGTGACCTCGCCATCGCGGACCTCGCTGATGGCGTCGACCATGGCGGCAACGGCGTCCTCGAGCTCAGAATCGGGCAGGACCGCGAACAGCGCGGAGAAGGCCTGCGGAACGGTCTTGGTGGGAACGACGGCGACCTTCTTGTCGGTGCAGGCGGAAGCAGCGGCCTCGGCAGCCATGCGGATGTTGCCGTTGTTGGGCAGGATGATGACCGAGGTCGCGTTGACCTGGTCGACGGCGCCCAGCAGGTCGGCGGTCGAGGGATTCATGGTTTGACCGCCCGACACGATCACATCGACGCCGAGGGACTTGAGGATGTCGGCCTCGCCGGAACCGGCAGCAACGGCGACAAAGCCCAGGGCCTTCGCAGGCTCGGCGGCCTTCTCCTGGTCCTCGTGGATCTTAGCGGTACGGTCGTGGGCCTCCATCTCCATGTTGTGGATAAAGACCTCGTAGATCTGACCAAGCTGCAGCATGTGCTCAAGCACCAAGTTCGGGGTGTTGGAGTGCACGTGGATCTTATAGTCGGGATAGGCGCCCACGAGCAGCTCGCAGTCGCCCATGGAGCCCAGGAACTTAAGGCACTCGTCCTCGTCAAACGGGGCGTCGGCTTTAAAGAGGAACTCGTTGCAGTAACGGAACTCCGAGCCCTCCCAGTCGTCGTTGGCCTCGATCTCGACGCGTTCGAGGGCCGTGTCGCGGGCAGAACCAGCGGAATCGAACGTAGCGGAGAAATCCTCGACCACGGTGCTGCGGCCAAGAGCGGCGGCAACAAAGTTCTCCAAGAAGATGGCAAAGCCAAAGGCGCCGGAGTCGACCACGCCGTTCTCCTTGAGGACGGGCAGCAGGTCGGGCGTGCGGGCGACGGACTGGTAGGCCTCGACGACGATGGCGTCGAGCGCATCCTCGGCCGAGAACTTCTTCTTCTCGCACTCGTCTGCCTTGGTCGAAACATCACGCAGGACCGTGAGGATCGTGCCCTCGATGGGCTTGCGGACGGCCTGGAAGGCCACCTTGACGGCACGACGGAAGGCGAAGGCGATGTTGGCGGACGTAATGGGCTCGTCGGCGGAGACAAGGCCCTCGGCCACGCCGCGCAAGATCTGCGAGGTGATGACGCCGGAGTTGCCGCGGGCGCCCATCAGGGAGCCGTGGGTGATGGCGCCGGCGATGGCCTCCATGTCGGCGTCGGCGGGAAGGGCAGAAAGCTCCTTGGTCACCGAGGCGAGCGTGAGCGACATGTTGGTGCCGGTGTCACCGTCGGGCACGGGAAAGACGTTGAGCTTGTTGATCTCCTCGGCCTTGTCGGAAACGGCAGCCGCAGCGATCGGAAAACAGGTGCGAATGGTCTTTGCAATCATGGGTATTTAAATCTCCGTTTTCGGATGCTAGTTCAGACGGCTCTTGAGCGCGTCGATATGGATGCCGATCTTAAGGCTGGCGGGATCGATCTGGGCGATCTCCTGCAGGGTGAAGGCAACGGAGCTCGAAAGATTGTGGCAGACGGATTTCATGTTGACGCCGTTCTCGAGCACGACGTGAAGATCGACCGTAAGGCCGTTCTCGTCGGCGGAGACAAGCACGCCCTTGCGGAGGCGCTGACCGGCAAGCAGGCGCACGCTCTCGGCGCCTTGGAGCTGCTCAGCCATACCGACGACGCCATAGCACGTCATCGCGGCATAACCGGCAATATCGGCAATAACGTCATTCGAGACGCTCAGGCTGCCGTTAATGGTCTCAGACACAAGAATCTCCTTATCTGGTGCTCGCGGCACCATGTCGTGGGAGCAATCATTGCAATATTCTACAACGACCGCGCCATGTTGAGGTGGTGGGTCGCGGGATTACATCCTCGACACGAAATGTTGATATGGCAACGTTCGAGTCAAGTGGTCGCGGCATGAAAAAACCCGCCGCATAAGCGACGGGTTTTACAACCTGGCTCCCCGGGTAGGACTCGAACCTACAACAGCGCGGTTAACAGCCGCGTGCTCTACCATTGAGCTACCGAGGAATAGGTGCGTGCTCTCAAGCAACGAAGTTTATTATACGGACGAATCGGCACAGGGCAAGAACTTTTTTGAGAAATTTTCTCGCCTTGATCCCTTGGGGACGGCCTAACTGCCGGCACCGGCAACGGAAACGCCGATGTTTTGACAATGCCAGCGAGCGGGCACCAGAGCGAACAAATTGGCATGAAAAGAGGACGGCATAGACCTTCTGGTCATGCCGTCCTCTTTGAATGACAAGTTGTCGCTCTGGTGTCCGCGCAGCGTCGGCCAGTTACGGCGTTTGGTAAAACGCCGTAACCCTAAGACTCGATATAGTCTTTGAGCTTGCTGCTGCGGCTCGGGTGACGAAGCTTGGCCAGGGTCTTGGACTCGATCTGACGGATACGCTCGCGCGTGACACCAAACTCGCGACCGACCTCCTCGAGCGTGCGGGGATGCCCGTCGACAAGGCCAAAGCGCAGCTCGATAACCTTGCGCTCACGATCGGCAAGCGAGTCGAGCACCTGGGTGAGCTGCTCCTGCAGCATGGAGAAGCTGGCGGCATCGGGCGGAACGATAGCCTGGGAGTCCTCGATGAAGTCGCCCAGCTGGGAATCCTCTTCCTCGCCGATGGGGGTCTCGAGCGACACGGGCTCCTGCGAAATCTTCTGGATCTCGCGGACGCGGTCGGCGCTCATGTCCATCTCGGCACCGATCTCCTCAGGGGTCGGGTCGCGACCCAGGTCCTGAAGGAGCTGGCGCTGCACGCGGACGAGCTTGTTGATGGTCTCGACCATATGCACGGGAATACGGATGGTACGGGCCTGATCGGCAATGGCGCGCGTAATGGCCTGACGGATCCACCACGTGGCGTACGTGGAGAACTTAAAGCCCTTCTGGTAGTCGAACTTCTCAACAGCGCGGATCAGACCGAGGTTGCCCTCCTGGATCAGGTCAAGGAACAGCATGCCGCGGCCGACATAGCGTTTGGCGATGGAGACGACCAGACGCAGGTTTGCGCTGATGAGTGCCTGCTTGGCTTCGAGGCCCACGTTCTCAATGCGCGTAAGACGACGCATCTCGGCACGCGTGAGCTCGAGCTCGCCGGCATCGGCAGCCTCGAGCTTCTCGGTGGCCTCGAGACCGGCCTCGATCTTCATGGCCAAATCGACCTCTTCGGAGGCGGTCAGCAGGTCGACCTTGCCGATCTCCTTGAGGTACATACGAACCGGATCGCCGGTCAGCATCACCGTGGAGGCATCGATGCCACGCACGCGGGAGCGTGAACGGGACGTGCGCACGGTGCGCTTCTTCTTGCTCTTGGTTGAACCCATCTCGGCGTCGGCCTGACGGGCCATCTTGAGCTCGTGCTCGTCGTCGTCATCAAAATCGTCGTTATCGGTATCGTTATCGTCATCGTCGACGTCCATGGGGGCGTCGTCGTTACCGCTCGCGGAGATAATCTGGATGCCGCTGTTGCGCAGCGCGGAATACACCGCGGTGAGCTGCTCGTCAGAAACATCGATATCCTTCAGGGCGACCTGAATCTCGTCCTCGGTTACCGAAGTCCTGTTTGAGCCGTTGCCCATGAGCTTTGCAACGTAGGATTCCAGCCCAGTACCCGTGCTCTCAGTCTTTTTTGGCACAGATTCTCCCTTCATAGTCCACAGGACTCAATACTTTAGCACACACATTGACGTCTATACCCAAAAAGAGGACTGGATATAGGCGAGAATACGCTGGTTGACCACAACATCTAGGCTTGCTCGGTGCCCGCGGCCTCCAGGCCGATCAAACGGAACGGGTCCGCCACGCCGCCGATCGACTTTTGCAGCTCGCGTTGACGCTGCGAATCCTGCGCGGCCTGCACGGTCAGCGCGCGACGGGCCTCATCGTCGAGCGAACGGTCTTGGCGCAGCTTGGCCTGCGCGGCACGCATACGGCGCTTGATGGTGTAGAGCTCGAGCGTATCGAGCATGAACACGATGTTCGTCTCGGTAGGGTGTTTGCTCGTCGCCGAGATGCGCCCGGCGCTCACAAGCGTTGCCGCCTCGGGACACACCGAGCGCGCCGCATCCATGCAGGCTGCAGGATCGGTTCCCGGCGGCGTTGCCAGCACGGCCCATGCGATGGACTCGTGACGTGGGTCAACCCACTCGATGGAGCAGATGCGGTCGGCATACGTGCGGAACAGGTCGGGGTAGCTAGTAAGCATCGTCAACAGCTCGCGCTCCCCTGCCAAGGACTTGCGCTCAAGATCGGTAAGAACCATCGGCGCCGCCGCAGCCGGTGCGCCCGAACCATCAGCCACAGGAACAGCGCCCATACCATCAGGCACGTCGATCGGCGGCAGATCGTCGACGACCTCCACGGGCGCGGCGCCGTAGGCATCGAGCGGGACATAGTCGTACGGCTCCTCCTCGACCGGCGCGAACACCGGCGACGTCGCGCCCGATGCCCAAGCACCGCGAGATGCCCCCTGCGAACCAGACGTCCGACCGCCCGCGCTACCAGAGCGCTCGGCTTGCGCCCGCTGGCGTTCATAGTTCTGCTCACGACGTCGTTCCGCATCTTCGCGCTTGGCGACATCGCGAAACACGCGACCCGAACTCGCGCGAACCGTCTCCAGATCCAAACCCAGCAGATCGGCAATCTGGATAAAGTATGTGTCGATCATATAGCTATCGCGCAGCGGATAGATAAGCGTCAGCGCATCTTCCAGCGCCTTGGCACGACCGCCCGGCGTGGTGATGTCACTCGACTCCTGCAGCGAACGGTAGACAAAGTCCATAAGCGGCTCGGCAGCGTCGATGCGCGCCTGCAGCTCCTGTCCACCATGCGCCGTGATGAACTCCATGGGGTCGTTGCCGTCGGGCAGCACCACGCAGCGCAGATCCATCGAATCCTGCTCGATAAACTGAATCGCGCGGCGGGCGGCCTTCTGTCCCGCCGCATCGCCGTCGAACATGTACACGATGCGCTTAGCAAAGCGGGTGAGCGTCTTGACGTGATGCTCCGTGAGCGCGGTGCCCAGCGTAGCGACAACGTTTTTAATCCCCGCCTCCCAACAGGCGATGCAGTCGGTATAGCCCTCTACCACGATGGCGGTATCCTGCGCGACGATAAACTCCTTGGCCCAATTAAAGCCGTAGAGGTTTCGCTTTTTATGAAACACGCTCGTCTCGGCGGTGTTGAGGTACTTGGGTTGGCCGTCACCCATGATGCGACCGCCAAAGGCGATGTTGTGACCCTGCTCGTCAAAGATGGGGAACATCACGCGGTCGTAGAAGCGGTCGGCAAGCTGCCCGCGCCCTCGACTCACGGCAACGTTGGCGTCGATCATCTCCTGCGGAGTAAAGCCCGCCTGCGACAGATGAGCCACCAGCATATTACGACCCGGCGCAAAGCCCAGGCAGTAGCGGCGGCAGACGTCGCCGCCCATGCCGCGGCTGGCAAAGTACTCACGTGGACGGCCATCCTTACCGCGCATAAGCATGGTGTGGTAGAACTGGGCGGTCTCGGCACACAGATCGTAGATGCGGGCACGCTTGGTACCGCGCTCGCGGCGATCTCCGGTGTCGTGCAGCTCAATACCTGCACGATCGGCCAAATAACGGATTGACTCGGGAAAGCTCAGGTTCTCGCGATTCATGATATAGGTGAAAACGTCGCCACCCTCGCCGCAGCCAAAGCAATGCCACACCTGTGTGGCGGGGATAATGTGGAAGGACGGCGTCTTTTCGCCATGAAAGGGGCAGCAACCCCAAAACTCATGGCCGCGGGGCTTGAGCTCAACCGTTTCCTGCACGATGGCAACTAGGTCGGACGCAGCGCGTACCTGGTCTTTTTCATCATCGCTAATCACGGATACTCACCCCCTGCTCGCCCAAGTTGTGACGAATATCCTCGATATTACCCTCGACGGTCGAGATCAACTCATCCAGCGATTCGAACACACGCGAGGGACGCAGCCAGCGCGTAAACGCCAGCGAAACGGAAGCGCCGTACAGGTCGCCCGTATAACCAATTAAGTTAGCCTCGAGATGCGATGAAGCGGCATCGTCGGCATACGTCGGCGGCAGGCCGACGTTAACGGCAGCAGGCCATACGGTGTCATCGACGAGCACCAGGCCCTCATACACGCCATCGGCAGGCACCTGAATGCCGTCGGAAACCTGCAGGTTTGCCGTGGGAAAGCCCATGCCAGAGCCCTCGTGACGGCCGCGAACAACACCGCCGCGCAGCATATACGGGCGGCCGAGCAACTCAGCAGCCAGCTCCACATGGCCCTGTCCCAGCTCATGACGGATGCGGGTGGCGCAAATGGCCTCACCGCCCTCGCAAAGCAGATCGTGACCATACACGTCAACGCCGTGCTCGGAACCCCAGACGCGCATCTCGGCAACACCAGAAGCACCGCCACGACCCAGCCTAAAATCGCTGCCAACGCGAATCGAACGAATGTCGACCACGCGTGACAACAGTGTGAGAAAACCAACATGGTCGAGTGCCGCAACCTCAGGCGTAAAGGGAACGGCCACCACTGCATCGACCCCGGTCTGAGCCAAGGCATGTAGACGGTCGGCCGTCGTCATCAGTTTTTGAGCGGGCGAAGGACTCACCACAACGTCCGGATCGGGATCGAAAGTGACCACGACCGCCTTGCAGCCATGGGCACGGGCATCACGGACAAGCGCTTCGATGAGTTCCTGGTGTCCACGGTGCACACCATCGAACACGCCGATGGCAATCGATGCAGCACCCAAGTGCTCGCACTCATCAAACGCATCGGCAGTGACGATGCAGGCCTCGTCCGACTCGCCCTCGAAAAAGATACGCGCGAGCTCACGAGCGGACAACATCATCGAACACCGCCGATGGCCTGCGGAAAGACATGCTCCATGACAAAGCGGCCACCCTCGATGCGGGCGAGCGCCTTGAGTCCCCCATCGAGCACCAGCGCAAACGGCGCCTTCGAGGCATCAAAATCGGCAAGCGCACGCTCAACGGGAATGCGTCGGCCGCAGAGCAGGTCGTCGGCAAGATTGCCCGGCAAGTCAACACGCGTGGCGCCCAAGGCCGCAATGGGATCCAAGGCAAAGCCAGCCGCGGACTCGGGAGAAAGCTCCTCGACCGCATGACAAGCGCCAATGGAAACAACACCGGAGGCCGTGCGGCGCAGCGCGGAAATGTGCGCGGCGCTCTCGCAGGCGCGGCCCAAATCGCGAGCGAGCGCACGGATATAGGTACCCTTGCTCACTGAGAACGCCACGGTCCACACACACGTATCACCTTCGCCTCCCACGGCGATCAGGTCGGCGGCATAGACCTCGACGGGGCGCGGAGGTAGGTCCACCGCATTGCCCTCGCGAGCAGACTTGTAGGCGCGAACGCCATTGACCGAGATAGCCGAAAACGCCGGCGGCACCTGCATCTGCGGACCCAGCATAGCGGCCAAGCGCTCACGGGCATAGGCAGGATCGCGGAGCTCGTTGGCAACAGCCACCGTGCGGACCGCCTCGCCCTCCGCATCATCGGTATTGGTCTCGGCGCCAAACGAAATGTCGGCGACATAGCTTTTGGTATCGAGGGTTAGCATGCCCAGCAGACGGGTGGCCTGGCCCACACCCACCACCATGACACCCGATGCCATGGGGTCGAGCGTGCCGGCATGGCCGACGCGCCGCTCATGGAGGGCGCGTCGGCATTTCGAAACCACATCGTGGGACGTGCAGCCCACCGGCTTATCGACGGCGAGCAGCATATTCAGTTGAGAAGGCGTACGACGAGCCATGTACCATCCAAAAAGTTAAAGCTCGACGGTCACCGAAGCGGGATCCTCCCCCACCAGCTCGGCCAGCATGGGAAGTGCCACGGTAAGCGTCTCGAGAATCGTTCCGTTGTTGGAGAAACCGGCGGCAGCGGGATGTCCGCCTCCGCCAAAGGCAGCAGCGATCTCGGACACGTTGAGGTCGCCCTTGGAGCGCAGGTTGCCGCGCACCTTGGTATCGCCCTCAATGCCCTTCAGGAACAGACAGACCTCGACGCCCATCACCGAGCGCACCACGTCAACCAGACCGTCGCACTCGTCCGAGGTGACACCGCAGGCCTCAAGGTCACTCTGGTACGCGTAGCTATACGCGACGCGCCCGTGGGCCACCGTCTTAATGCGGCCCATAACGATGGACTTGAGGTGCAAAAACTCAACGCGCATGCTCTGGTAAACCTCGAGTGCCACACGCGCCGGATCGGCACCGTGGGCAACCAGACGCGAGGCTGCATGGAACGCGGCTGCATCGGCGTTTTGGTACTGAAAACGGCCGGTATCGGTAACCAAGCCACACAGCAGGCAGGTCGCAACGCCATCACGTGCGACAATGCCGCAATTGTCCAAGAAGCGGTCGATGATCATGGCGCAGGCTGCAGCTTCGACGCGCCTCAGGCTGAGCTCGGCAAACTCCTCGCGCGCCGGATGGTGATCGAAGCACACCACATGCTTGGAGCGACGAAGCACCTCGGCGGAATTATTGAGACGCTCGACGACCGGCACGTCCACCGAGATGAACAGGTCCGGATTGCCGGTATACGCAGATGCCGGTACCAGGCGATCGGAGCCTTCCATAAAGCGGTAGATGCGCGGAACCGGATCATCGTCTGCCAGCAGCAGGGCAATGTCCTTGTTAGGGAAAAACTTCATAAGCGAGAGGCCCAGACCCAACACGGAGCCCAGGGCGTCGCCATCGGGAGAAGTGTGTCCCGAAATCGCAATGGAGGACGCATCCTCGATGAGCTCGAGGATGCGTCGCTGAATATCTGCAGACTCGCACGAGGCGAGGTCGGCGGAATTAGTCATCTAAAGCTGCCTCCTGGGCGGCATCCGCTATCGGATAGCCGTCCTCGTCCTTTTCGATCGCAAGCGTGGCGGGAACGTTTTCCAGCGCACGCGTGATGCGCTCGGCCTCATCGGTCGAGCGATCGATGCGAAAATCGAGCTCGGGCGTAACACGCCAATCGAGCGAGCGAGCCAACAGGCTGCGAATACGGCCCTTGGCGCTTGCGAGCGCCTCCATGACCTCGTCGTAGCGGCTCGCATCGCACGACACGTACACACGCGCGAACGAACGGTCCACCGCGACCTCAACCGCGGTCAAAGTAACCAGGTCGAGACGCGGATCGGAAACCTCAAAGAGCAGGATATAACCAAGCTTCTCGCGAAGCTGCTCGCCCAGACGGCGGGTTGCCTGCGTTTGCTTCATAGCGCTACCCCCTACTCGGTACGGGCAACCTGGTCGATGCGGTAACCCTCGATCTGGTCGCCGGGCTTGATGTCCTGGAAGTTCTCCAGGCCAATGCCGCCCTCGGAACCGCTCTTGAGGCTCTTGGCCTCGTCCTTGTAGTGGCGCATCGAGGCGATCTTGCCGTTGAAGACCACGATGCCGTCGCGCACCAGGCGCACGGAATCGGTCGCGGCGATCTCGCCCTCTTCGACGCGGACACCGGCGGCGATACCGACTTTGGGCACCTTGAAGGTGTCCAGAACGGTCGCGGTACCCGTGGAGACCTCGACCTCGGTGGGCTTGAGCATGCCGATACGGGCAGCGTCGAGCTCCTCGAGGCACTTGTAGATGACGTCGTAGCAACGGATCTCGACGCCCTCGCGCTCGGCGGCGGAGCGGGCCTTACCGTCGGGACGGACGCCAAAGCCGATGATGATGGCGTTGGAGGCGTCGGCCAGGACGACGTCGGTCTCGTTGATGGCACCAACGGCGGAGTGGATCGTGTTGATGCGAACCTCGGACTGATCCATCTTGTCGAGCGAATCCTGAAGGGCCTCGATGGAACCCTGGACGTCGGCCTTGATGATCAGGTTGAGCTCCTTGACTTCGGCGTCGGCAATGGTCTCGAAGAGGTTCTCGAGCGTGACGTGCTTGACGCGGCTCTGCTCCTCGATACGGGCCTTGAGCGAACGCTCGTCGGCAAGGGCGCGAGCCTCGCGCTCGTCCTCGAACACACGGAACTCGTCACCGGCGTTGGGCACGGACTGCAGGCCCAGGATCTCAACGGCGTCGGAGGGACCGGCCTCGGTGACGGCGCGGCCCTTGGGGTCGAGCATGGCGCGGACGCGGCCGTAGGTGAGGCCGGCGACAAGCGTATCGCCCACGTGCAGGGTACCGCGGGTCACGAGCACAGTAGCGACCGAGCCGCGGCCCTTGTCGAGCTTGGCCTCGAGGACGTTGCCGGAGGCAAAGGTGTCCGGGTTGGCCTTGAGCTCGAGCACGTCTGCCTGGAGCAGCACGGTCTCCAGAAGGTCGTCAATACCAATCTTCTGCTTGGCCGAGATGTTGACGAACATGTTCTGTCCGCCCCACTCCTCGGGGATGACGCCGTACTCGGTGAGCTCCTGACGCACACGGTCGGGGTTGGCGCCGGGCTTATCGATCTTGTTGACGGCGACAACGATGGGTACGCCGGCGGCCTTGGCGTGGTTGATCGACTCGACGGTCTGGGGCATGACACCGTCGTCAGCAGCCACGATCAGAATGACGATGTCGGTCACCTTGGCGCCACGGGCACGCATAGCCGTAAAGGTGGCGTGACCGGGGGTATCGATGAAGGTGATCTTGCGGTCGTTGATCATGACCTGCGAAGCACCGATGGCCTGCGTAATGCCGCCCGCCTCGCCGGCAGCAACGCCGGTGTGACGGATGGCGTCGAGCAGCGACGTCTTGCCGTGGTCGACGTGGCCCATGACGGTGACGACCGGTGCGCGCGGCTTAAGGTCGGCGGGATCGTCGTAGAACGAGAAGGTGTTCTCCTCCTCGGGGGTGATGATCTTGATCTGACGACCCAAGTCGTCGGCAACGAGCTCGACGAGGTCGTCGGACATGGACTGCGTCATGGTGAGCGGCGTACCCAGCAGGAACAGGCGCTTGATGATGTCGTTGGCCGGAACGTCGAGCGCCTCGGCGAGCTCCTGGACGGTAACGCCCTGGGAAACCTTGATGGCGTCGAGCTCCTCGGGGTTCACGCCCTGGGCCAATGCCTCCTCGATCTTGCGCTCCTCCTGAGCCTTGGCAGCCTCGCGCTCACGCTTCTCCTTGCGCTTCTTGCGGCGACCGGTGGACTCGCGAGAGGCCTCCTCGACGGCAGCACGAGCCTCCTCGAGCACCTTCTCGCGGCTGTACTCCTCGGCCTCACGAGCCATGCGGCTGTAGTGGTCCTCTTCGTTGTTGTGACCGCCCTTGCGCTTCTTGCCCTTGCCCTGCTTATCGGGGTTGGGGAAGTCCATGCCGGCAGCGACGTTGTTGCTGGCGTTGGTGCGATGGCTGTGCGGACGGCTCTCGGAGGCGTTGCGCTCGGAGTTGTTGTCGGAGGCGTTACGATCGTTACGGCGGCCACCGCGGCGGTCATTGTTGCCGCCACGACGGTTACCGCGCTCGGCGGCGCGCTCGGCCTTGGCCTTGTCCTCGGCGTCCTTCTTCTCCTTGAGCACGGTCTCCTGTGCGGCGATCTGGTCGAGCAGCGAACGGAAGCGCGAACCGGAGTCGGAAGCGGGAACGGCGCGGCGCTGGGCCTCGCGGGCAGCCTCCTCCTTCTCGCGAGCAAGGCGCTCCTGCTCGGCCTTCTTCTTGGCCTCGGCCTCGGCGCGGGCAGCCTCCTCGGCAGCCTGGGCTGCGGCAAACTGGCGGCGTTCCTCCTCGCGTGCCTTCTCGGCGGCGATGCGCTCGCGCTCGGCCTCGGCGGCGCGAGCGGCCTCCTCGGCGGCAGCTGCCTGCTCCTCGGCCTGCTTGGCGGCCTCGACTTCCTGAGCGCGGGCCTCGATCACCGAGGCGAGCTGCTTGCGGACCATGGCGACATAGGCGTCCTCCCAA
>UQPT01000013.1:0-34184 GCA_900543045.1 uncultured Collinsella sp. | reverse complement strand
CGGTCTTTCATGCAGCAGGGGCTCTCAATGTTTTTATGTCCTGCTCATATCGTCTCTGCC
This sequence comes from uncultured Collinsella sp., assembly GCA_900543045.1. Taxonomy (GTDB): domain Bacteria; phylum Actinomycetota; class Coriobacteriia; order Coriobacteriales; family Coriobacteriaceae; genus Collinsella. The sequence continues at coordinate 34,124 of UQPT01000013.1, read as the reverse complement.
GACAGTTAGGGACAGCCCCCAAGTGCCGGCCTTAAAAGCGGCGGCGGATGGCGTCGACCATGCCCTGCGGCGTGGTCTGGCCGAGTACATCGGCTGCAGCGTCGGCATCCATAAAGATATTCATAAGCGCTTGCAGGGCCTCGACCTGGCCGCCCGGCTCGGCAATGCCCAGATTGATGATAATCTGCGCCGGCACCGGGGCGCCCATACCCGCCATCGCGTTGAACGTCACAGGTGCAGCGGGCTTTACCACCGCGATATAGGGCTTGGCCACAAATCCCGGATCGGTATGCGGAATGGCGATGTTTGCCGCCGGCATAGCGAGACCCGTGGGATAGGCGTCCTCGCGCGTGCGGACGGCGTCGAGCCAACCCTCGGCAATGTAGCCGCGCGGAGCGAGCTCGTCCTCGAGCTGCGCAAACACCTCATCCGGCGTCGCACACTCCCAATCAAAAAACACCAGCTCGGGCGAGAATAGCATCTCGGCGTTATCCGCCATACCGTCCTCCAAAGTTGCATGAGGTTCACAATGCCCCATATGATAGCGAAACGAGACAGGCAAGGTTAGTCGAGGATCTCGATCATCTCGAGCGCACGCACGGGCGTCAGGCAAACCTCGGGCATTGCCTCCAGCATGCGTCGGTCACTCGTGACTACGTAGTCAACATCTGCCGTCTCGCCCGAAGCGATGATGAGGTTGTCTTCAAGATCCGGCATGCGCTTGCCAAGCATGCGCGCCATTTCGCACTCTGCCAACGAAAGCGGAGAGGCCGTCGCCACCTGCATCATGTGCTCAATGCAGGCCCACGACGCCGAGGCAAACGACACGTTAATCCCATTCGCATTCCGCCGGGCTAGGCGCCGAGGCAAAATGTAGAACACATCCTTTGCCGTCGTCGGCGCGTACAGAAGGTCAATCTTTCCCGCCTCGGCAAGCTCCACCAGGCGCTTCGCTTCGTGGAATGCCCCCTCTTGCAGGTAATAATCAAGCCACACATTCGTATCCACAAGCAGGTGCTTTGCCTCGATCATCGGCAATTCGCCTCCATGTCGGCAATCATCGCGTCATACATATCATCGCGTACGGCATCCCAGTCTTCCGCAGACGATTCAGCTGGCGCAAAATCCGAAGCGCTTAGCCCCAACGAGGAAAAAGCTAGGCCACACCCCTGCTCGGCCAGGCTCTCCGCACGGGGCGCCTCGCGCTTATCCGCCACCATAAATCCCGGCAACGTTTGATGCTCGACAAGATAGGCCCACAGCGCGCGAATGGCATCGCTCGGCCCCAACCCATTGCGAGTTAGGACCGCATCGCCACCAGCTTTGAGCATAGGATCGATTCGTGTGTTGAGCTGCACCATTGCCGTTCCCATAGCGGCTCCTTTCTACGTGCTAGCAGTATAGCAAACCTGTTAGACCACACAAAAGGGCCCCGCCCGAGCACGGACGAGGCCCTTACCGACTTCTTGGTTCTAATGACGACTTTACGCCTCAACGAAACCTAGGCGACCCTTTTACACGAGCTAACGCGCCGCATCAATTGCGACCTTGCCGCTCTCCAGCACGTGGACGCGACCGTCGGCGAGCATCTGCACGACCTCGGGATACAGCACATGCTCGATCGCATGGATGTGCTCCTCGAGCATGTCGACATCCCAGCCTTCCTCGACAGCCAGCGCACGCTGGGCGATGATAGGGCCGTTGTCGTAAATCTCGTTGGCAAAGTGCACGGTCACGCCGGTCACCTTGACGCCGCGCGCAAAGGCATCGTCAATCGCATGGGCACCGGTAAAGCTCGGCAGCAGCGCCGGGTGTAGGTTGACCACGCGATTGGGGAACGCCGCCAGCAGCGGCGTGTGCACCATGCGCATATAGCCGGCCATCACCACGTACTCGCAGCCGCGCTCGAGCAGCTCATGCGCGATGATCTCGTCAGCCGCGATGGGGTCGGCATAGATATCCTTGGACAGCGTGAGTGTCTGGATACCCGCACGCTCGGCGCGCTGCAAGCCCTTGGCCGAAGGACGGCTCGACACCACAAGCTCAATCGAGGCGTTGAGCTTGCCGGCGGCGATAAGGTCGATCAGCGCCTGCAGGTTGGTACCCGAACCGCTGATGAGCACACCGATCTTAAGCGGCTCGGCCGTATCGGTGGCGGTCGGACGGGTATAGGGCACAAAGTCCAGGCCCTCGGCGGCAGCCATCTGCTCGTTAGCGCTCATCGGAGTACACGACCTTACCGGAACCCTCGACGCACTCGCCCACGCGGAACGGCTTCTCGCCCAGCGCGACCAGGGCCTCGGTAACCGCGGCCTCGTCCTCGGGGGCGACGATCAGGCACAGGCCAACGCCCATGTTGAAGGTCTTGCATGCCTCGTTGGGGGCGAGCTCGGCCTGGCGCGACACGTAGGTGATGACGGGAGGAACGTCCCAACCCATCTCGGCGCCGTTGCGGGTGACCACGGCGTCAACGTCGTCGGCGAGCGCGCGGTTGAGGTTCTCGGTGATGCCGCCGCCGGTGATGTGGGCGATGGCGTGCACGTTGGCGCCGCCGCGCAGCAGCTCCAGAATCGGCTTGACGTAAATGCGCGTAGGGGCCAGCAGAGCATCGGCCAGCGAAGCACCGTCGAGCTCCTCGAGCGGACGGCTCAGCTCCTCGGCCTTAGCGGCGGCCTCGGGCGTGCCCGGCTTGATGCCGTCGACGCCGATGACCTTGCGCACGAGCGAGTAGCCGTTGGAGTGCACGCCGGTGGAAGGCAGGCCCAGGATCACGTCGCCGGGGCGGACGTTTGCGGGGTCGAGCATCTTGGGACGGTCGACGACGCCCACGGTAAAGCCGGCGAGGTCGTAGTCGGCCGGAGCCATGACGCCCGGGTGCTCGGCCATCTCGCCGCCCACGAGCGCGCAGCCCGCGAGCTTGCAGCCGTCGGCCACACCCTTGATAATCTTTGCCATGTGCTCGGCCTCTATGTGGCCAATGGCAACGTAGTCCAGGAAGAACAGCGGCTCGGCGCCCGAAGCCAAAATGTCGTTGACGCACATAGCGACCAGATCCTGGCCCACCGTCTCGTGACGGTCCATGATCTGGGCGAGCACGAGCTTGGTGCCCACGCCGTCGGTACCGCTGATCAGGATCGGGTCTTCCATATCCTTAAGCGCGGCGGCCGAGAACAGGCCGCCAAAGCCGCCGATGCCACCGATAACCTCGGAACGGTTAGTGTCCTTGACCATCTGCTTAATCGCGTCGACGGCGCGGCCGCCCTCGGCGGTATCGACGCCGGCGTCCTCGTACGTCACATGCTTGCTGTCGCCCATCTGAGCCTTCCTCTCCCACTACCGTGGCGCCGCACGGGCGCCAAACGGTGCTCATAGTTGCGTTCATTTCGGTGCGCGCCATAACAGCACGCGCCGTCATATCAACAAAACAGCAGGTAAAACCTACCAAAATAAACCTGTCCCTACATGGCAGGTTTTAGGCCTCGCCGTGCTCCTCTTCCCAGCTGCGGTCGTCGTATTTCTCGATCACGGCGTCGTCGTCAAAGTGCAGCGGCTTGTCCAGGTTGCGGGGCTTAAAGCCCTCCATAAACTTGTCGCGGCCAAAGCTCTCGGGAATCGCCACGGGGTAGCGGCCGGTAAAGCACGCATCGCAGTAACCGCCCTTGGGCATGACCTTAAGCAGGCCCTCGACCGAAAGGAAGGCCAGCGAATCGGCGCCGATATACTCGCAAATCTCGTCGACCGTCTTGTTGGCGCTGATAAGCTGCGACTGCACGTCGGTATCGATACCGTAGAAGCACGGCCAGATGACCTCGGGCGAGTTGATGCGGATATGAATCTCCTTGGCGCCGGCGTTGCGCAGCATCTTGACGAGCTGCACCATGGTGGTGCCGCGCACGATGGAGTCGTCGATGACGACCAGGCGCTTGCCCTCGATGTTGTCGCGCAGCGGGTTGAGTTTCATACGCACGCCCATGGCGCGCAACTCCTGCGTAGGCTCGATAAACGTACGGCCCACGTAGCGGTTCTTGATAAGGCCCTCGCCAAAGGGAATACCGCTCTCGTGCGAATACCCCTCCGCAGGCGGCAGGCCGGAGTCGGGCACGCCGATGACCAGGTCGGCCTCGACAGGCTCCTCATGTGCCAGCTGACGACCCATGTCGTAACGGCAGGCATAGACGCTCTTGCCGTTCATGATGGAGTCGGGGCGGGCAAAGTAGACCTGCTCAAAGATGCAGTTGGCGGGCTCTTCGGCTGCAGGCACGCCCTGCTCGGATACCAGGCCCTCGGCGCTGATGCGCAAGATCTCGCCGGGACGGACGTCACGGACGTACTCGGCACCCACGATGTCGAGTGCGCAGGTCTCGGAAGCAACGACCCAGCCGCCGGCGCGCGTGACACGGACGGCGGAGTCGACCGTCGCGGCGCCGTCCTGCGACGGCAGCTGCGAAACGGCTGCGGCATCGGCCTGGTCCAGACCCTCGTCCACCAGCTTGCCCAGCACGAGCGGGCGAATGCCGTGTGGATCGCGGAATGCGTAGAGCGCCTGCTCGTTGATGAGCGTCATGGCGTAGCCGCCGCGCACGAGCTCCATGGTCTTGCGAATACCCTCGCGCAGGTGGCCCGTACGCTGGGTAAAGTAGCCGATAAGCTTGGTCGCGACCTCGGAATCCGAATTGGAGAGGAACGGCACGCCCAGCTCGATCAGCTGACGGCGCAGCTCGTCGGTGTTGACGAGGGTGCCGTTGTGCGCGAGCGCGATAATGACGCTATTGATGGTAGAGAGGTGCGGCTGAGAGGCTTCCCAGCTCTTGGCACCGGCAGTGCCGTAGCGCACATGACCCACGGCCAGCTGGCCGGAGAGCGTCGACAGGTCGGCGTTGGAGAACACGCGGTCGAGCAGGCCCAGATCTTTGCGGACCATAACCGTGCCGCCGTCACCCACGGCGATTCCAGCCGATTCCTGGCCACGGTGCTGCAGCGCACGCAGGCCAAAGTACGTCAGTCGAGCCACGTCGCGATCGGGCGCCCATACGCCGAAAATGCCACATTCCTCATGCAGCTGGTCGGAGTCCGGATCATACGTCGACATGGTGTTCACCTGTCCCGCGGCACGCTCGGCCGCGCGGATGGTTTCTTGAGACATGGTATCCCCTCAGAGCCTCGTATTTTTGGCGTTACCTGCCCTATTATACGCACGGCAAGACAAGCACTCCCGCGCATGAACAGCGCTTTTTAAAAGCCCACCGAGCTAATAATCAGTTTTGTTGCCAAACATTTTATCGGTCTGTCCAGTGCAAGCGCCCGCCCCCCCAGATGGCCGCCGCGTCCGCCGTTGGGGATTACAAAGTTGCAATTGGGACGTTCGTCCTGTCTTTTGGCAGGTCGGCGGCGTATCCTTATAACCTACAACAAAGCGAGAAAGGTTCTGTATGGATCGAAACGAACTCGACCCCAGCGTCCCCAGCGCCACAGAGGTCAAGAAGATTCCCCTCATCATTAAGGTGTACGCCGTCCTGTGCATCCTTTCCGGCGTGGGCACGCTCCCGTCGGTCGCTGCCTTTATGTGGCAGGTCATCACGGCACTTGTTAACGGCAACGCCACCGAAAAGCTCGGCGACAACACGCTCGTCGCAGTCGGCCTTATCGTCGCCGGCATCATGCTCTCTGCGGCAAGCGCCGTCATCCTAATCATCTTTGGCCTGGACCTTATCAAAAACCAGCGCCGCAACGCCGCCCGCCTGTCCTACATCCTTATTGCATTCACCGTCGTCGAGCTTTTGGTCGACGTGATGCTCCAGGGCATCGGGCCCTTCCTGCTGCGTCCCGCGATCCAGCTCGGCATCCTCGTCGCACTTTCGGCAACCGTCGACCCCACGCTTCGTCAGGAGCGCGAACTGCAGCGCCGCCTGCAGGAGATGCTCGACCGCGACGCCGCCGCCGAGGGCATGCTCGGGCGCGATGAAACCGGCGAAGGCTACATCAAGCTCAACTACTTCAACCTGTTCTGGGTATTCTTTGTCTGCTGCGTGCTCGGCCTGATCGCCGAGGACATCTGGCACATGACGGTCGACGACCCGGGCGTCTACCAGAACCGCGCCGGCATGCTGTTTGGTCCCTTCAGTCCCATCTACGGATTTGGCGCCGTGCTCATGACCATGGTGCTTAACCGCTTCTACAAAAAGAACCCCATCATCATTTTCCTGGTGAGCGCCCTGCTCGGCGCCAGCTTTGAGGTGTTCGTGGGCTGGTTTATGCAGACCGCGTTTGGCGTGGTCTCGTGGAGCTACTCGCACATAACGCTGTTCGGTTTGCCCGATCCGCTCGTGGTCCTCACGGGCGGACGCACCTGCACGGGCTTCGCCTGCCTGTGGGGCCTGGGCGGCCTCATCTGGATCAAGCTGCTGCTGCCGAGGCTGCTTAAGCTTATCAACAAGATCCCCTGGAAGAGCCGCTACTCGGCCACCGTCATCTTTACCGTTATCATGCTGGTCGACGGCGTCATGACGCTGCAGTCGCTCGACTACTGGTACCAGCGCGTTAACGGCACGGAGCCGGACATTCCCGTCGCACAGTTCTACGGAGAGCACTTCGATAACGAGTACATGGAAAACCGCTTCCAGAGCATGACCATGAGCCCCAAGGATGCGACACGCGTATAGCGCTCACCGCGCCCAAAACGCAAAATGCCCGCCGGTATCACACGTACCGGTGGGCATTTTTATAAACGATCCTTCTATCGACGCAATCCTCTATGCCTCGCGCTCGACCTCACTCACGCATTCGTTCTTGATGGTGCCAACGAGCGCCTGCAGTGCATCGACCACGTGTGGGCGAATGTCCCCGCCGATAAGCACGAGCATGATGTCGTCACCTACGGAAAGCTCGCCGCTTGCCAGCCACACGCGCACATAGCCGATACCCGGCATCGCGCGCGTGGCCCCGATAGCAGACCGTACCTTTTCGGCGTCGTAGTCAAAGACCATGCCGCCCACCCTGTGGCCTGGTGCCACGCCATCGGTCTCGACTCCGCGCACCTCGGCCTTGGGCGTCGCACGCACCACACCGTTATGCGTCAGATACATCCCGCAGCCTGCCGCCGAAGCATCGGCCTTGGCCTCGCGCAGCCAAGCATCAATCGAAGGCATCAATTTGCCACTCTCAAGCATCGTTTCTCCCTTACCGTCCCAAATTAGCTACTCTCGGGCAATTTATTCATCAACGGGCGTGAGCACCATGACAGCGCGCGTGTTGCTCAGCGACAGTGAACGGCAGGTCACAAGCGTTACAACCTTGGTTGCCGAAGCGGCACGATCGGTGGCATCACTCGCCACGGCAGAGGCACCGTCGAGCATCTCGGACAGGTAGTTCTTGAGCCCGTCATCGCCCTCAAAATTGGGCGTGCGCGCCTTGGCATACGTGTCCTCGACAACTTTGGTCGCCAGTGGTCGCAGCTTATACGTAGCATCCCGTGTGATGTAATACACAAACTCGATGCTATCGAACGTCGCCTGATCAGTGGTGTCCGAAATCACGTTGAACATCGACCCATCGTTCATATGGTGGCCGTAGATCGTGGTCTGCTGGTCGACCATTCCCGGCGCGGTGTCATCGCTATCCAGGAAAATGGCGCCGGACGCGTTGGACGTGCCATCAAACAACGTGTTGAGGTATTTGGAGTTGTTGTTGGTCTGCACCACGGGATAGTTGATGTTGGTTCCCGGCACGTAAATCCAACCCACAATCTCGGGATTCGTCTGAGCAAGCGCATCAAAGTTGATAATCGGCACGCCGCTGGCGTCCTTATCGCTTACATATTGCTTCTCGATTTTCTGATACGAATCGCTCGCCTGCTTATAGCCAATCTGGGCATTAATAAAGATAGCGGCGGCGGCGACAATCAGGCCGATACCGATGATGATGAGCAGGATAGGAATGATGGAGCGGCGCTTCTTACGCGGCAGCTCGGTGCAATCCGACGGCGCGGCATGCGATGAAGACCGGGGCGGCTTCTTAGCGGAGCTATAAGACGGAGGACGATATGCGGCCGGCGCGTCCTGTCGACGATGCGTCGCCGGTGTCACGGGGCGCGGCGCGCGCGGCTGCTGAGGAGAGGATGTCCGACCCTGCTGTGCCGCACGGGCAGCACCCGGCTTCGACGGATCGGGAATCTGAGAAGCCTTGAATCGTTTTCCCTGATAATCGGACATGGCTCTCCTTATACTGCGGTGAAACGGCGGAACGCTTAGGCGTCAGCCATCTCCTGCTTCATCTTTTCGATAACCTTGCGGTACTCGGGGTCGCAGGCGCCCAGAATCTGCGTGGCGTAGATGGCAGCGTTCTTGGCACCGTTAATGGCCACACAGGCAACGGGCACGCCCGAGGGCATCTGCACCATCGACAGCAGCGAGTCCATACCACCCAGATCGCTCGTCTTCATAGGCACGCCGATGACCGGCAGCGGCGTAAAGGCCGCCACGACACCGCCCAGGTGAGCAGCCTTGCCGGCAGCAGCGATAATCACCTTGATGCCGCGGTCAGCAGCAGTCGAGGCCCACTCATGGACCTTCGCCGGCGTACGGTGCGCGCTTGCAATCACGAGCTCATAGGGCACGCCTAGCGCCTCGAGCTCGGCGGTGCAACCTTCCATAACGCCCAGATCGGACTTGGAGCCCATGATGATCCCGACAACCGGCTTCTGATCTGCCATAAACAAAGACCTCCTGTTGAGAGCGGTGACGCGGCGAATCCGCGACCCTTAACTACTGAGAGTAGTATAGCTGCCGATGCTGATGTGTTCGGCGGGAGACGGAACGCTTTGCGAGATTAAGGCCGAAGGGTCGGAGCTTTCCGCCCACATTCAAAAAGCGTGCCCACCGTCCTTGGGTGGGACGGCGGGCACGCTTGCTTAGCTGTTGCTGGGGCTACTTAGCCTTGCTGCGACGATGGAAGAGAGCGCCGATCGCGGCGATGATGGCGCCAAGACCACCGACGGTCGCGACGGTCGCCGCCGTCTGGTCTCCGGTATTGGGAATCGCCGAACCGTTCTTCTTGCTGCCCTGGGCCTTGTCGCCTGCGGGCTTGCCCGCCTGGTTGCCGCCGTTCGAGCCATTGCCGGAACCCTGGTTGCCCGAGCCGCCCTGATTGCCGGAATCGGCATCCTTGAGGCTCTCAATAGCCAGCTTGAGCTGGTCATAGGCCGCCTGGAGCTGGGTGTCGGAAGCATTCTCATCACCCAAGACGTCCTCGGCGTAGGTAATGGCATCCGTCAGGGCCTTGACAGACTCGGCCGTCTTGCCCCTGGTGTCAGTCTCCTTCGCCTGCTTGACCAGGGCCTTGAGCTGCTTCTTAGTCGGATTCTCGGCCGGGGCCACCGGGGTCTTCTCGAGCGCGCCGCGGGCGCTCTCGAGCGCCCTGAGCGCCTGGTCGACCTCGTCCTGCGTGGCGTTCTCGTCGCTCAAGATGGCGCGGGCGCTCGCCAGGGCGTTCTCGAGCGCCGTCCAGGAGGCCTCGGTGTAGTCACCGGCCTTGAGGTCGCCGGCAGCAACCTCGGCATCAACCTTTTCGATCGCGGTAGCGAGATCATCCTTCGACACCGGATCGGGAACGGCCGTACCGTAGAACTTGAGCTCCGCCACGCTGCAGTAGGCATCGACGTCGCCACCGCCGGCGTGAATCACCTTGACGGTCACGTAGCGACCGCGCGCGGCGCCAAAGCTCATCTGTTTCCAGTCGCCACGGTCGGTGAGTACGTGGCCGTCGTTGTCGAAGGCAAACGTACCCATCGATACGGCGGTGCCCATCTCATAACCGTCGGCAGTGTCGGAGACCAGTATCTCGGCCTCGAAGATATCGCCGTTAGTGCCGCCGTCCTGGCGCGGCAGGAATGTAACGTCGGTGAGATCGTAGTCGCGGCCCAGGTCGACACTCAGATACTGGGGCATACCGGTCCCATGGGCCCAGTCGCTGTGCCAAAGCGTCCGCTCGTCGCCGTCGAGAGCGTTGACGGCGTTGCTGCCCTCGTAGTCGGCCTCACTCGAGAAGCCGGCCACCTTGACGTTCTTGCGGTTCTCGGGCGTGTTGATGAGAATCTTCTCATCGACAGGGCGCATCTTGAGGCCGTCGATTGCCTTCTCGATCTTGGCTGTGGCGTCTGCGACATCCTTCTTGCTATAGCTGCCTTGGCCGCCGTCGAGGAGCTTCCGAGCCGCCTCGACCGCAGTGGTGAGAGCTGCATAGGAATCCTTAGTGTAGACGGACTCGCTGTAGCCCATGGCCTTGGAAAGCGCTGCCACGAGCGCAGAGGTATCGACACCAGCCTTGACCTCGACCTCATAGGATGCGGTCTTGGAGGGGTCGAGTACCGACGCCACCGTGATCTTTGCCTTGCCGGCCTTGTTGGCACGCAGGTAGTAGCTCACGCTATCGCCAGCCTGAACAGCGGAGACGCTTACCACGGAGGGGTCGGAGCTCTCGACCGTCACATAGGGGTAGCCGGCGCTCTCAGGCGTGGCCTTGGCGTCGACGAGCGTAACGTCGCCTTCAAAGAACTCGGTCTGGTTCTTGCCTAGCTCGACACCCTCGATGGCCTCGACACCCTGCGTGTAGTTGAAGTTGACCTCACGCAGTGTGAGCATCTGGTCACCCGATGCCTCAAGCGGCGTGACCTCGACCTTGGTCGCCTTCTTGCCCTTGTTCTCGGCAGAGAGGCCAAAGGCGTAGCGAGCCCGGAAGGAATCGTACTCCCCGCCCGCGAACTCTTGGGTCGAGCCATCCTCGAACGTCACGACAGCCTTGATCTTCTGCACGGTTCCGTTGCCACCGTTGCGGTTAACGACCTCGACACTATCGAGTTTCGACGGCGTCTTAAATGCGAATGTCATCGTGGTGGGAAGCTTCACGTAACTCGGAAGCTTACCCTCGCTGTCCCAGTTGCCGCTCCAGTCCCATAGGAACTCAAAGCCGTTGTCGCCCTCGTTATTATCGAACAGCGCGTTATAGCTCTTCTGCTGGATAAGTTTCTCGACGTTGGTCCCGTCGTCGGTCGTGAGCTCATCGTTGGTCATCGTGATGTTGAAGGCATCCTGACCGTACTCGGCGACCGTTGGCTGAGGAACATCCGGCATCGTCACCGTGCCGTCGCTCGCAAACTCAAGCGCGTCGCATGCCGGACCGATGAGCCAAGATGTCGAGGGCAGTTCGACCTTGCCGGCGGTCTTGGCCTTGAGCTTGAAACTCGCCACCGCGCCGGTACCGTTGTAGAGCTTGCCATCGCCGCGGTTGGCAAAGGCGAGATTGATAGTCTGCGTTCTGTCCGCGAACTGGACCTTCTCGCGAGACAGGTTCTCCATGCCGGCAGTCGAGCCGTCCTGCGCGATGCTCTCGGACACAAACTCGAACTGGTCGCTCTTGAAGTTGACGAGAGCGCCCAGGGCGTTGACGTTCTTGGCGTCGGCCGCATAGACATCAACGGTGATCTCATCACCAGCCTCGACCTCGGTCTTGCTCGGTATCACCGCGAGCGAACCTGCGACCTTGCCCTTTTGTTTAGTGCCACCGTCAAGACCCGCCATGGTGAACGAGTAATCGTAGACGTCGTAAACGCCGTTATCGTTGAGGTCGGCGAAGTGGTCGCGGATCTGCGAACCGAACGTCGGGGTATCGGGCTCGCGATTCTCGAGGCCCAGGTAGTTCTTCATGTTGGAGTAGTCTCCGTCGGAGATCGTGGCCTTGTTGAGGTTGGAGCCCACGGCGAAGCCATCCGTGCCGTCGGTCTTGTAGATGGCAATCTCGGACGCGGAGAAGAAATTGCCGACCGAGGCGAGCGGTGTCATGCGCACGTAACGGGCGGCCACGGTGCCGTCAAACGCTACCGTCTTACAATCAGCGGAACGTGCCCAATCGACCTCCTGGCTCGTCCAGTGGACGCCATCGAGACTCGTCTCAACACGCATCTTGGTCACAGTGCCGTTGCCGGCGTCATCGCGCGGATAGTACTCGAGCTTATCGAGCTTGTAAGCGCGTCCATAGTCAACGGTAAGCGCCTTGCCCAGATCGTTGCCACCGGAGTGGAAACCGCCGTCGCCCGACTGGAACTCATGGTCGAAGGCGAGCTCGGCCTTATGGCTGCCGTAAAGTGAGCCCTCCCAGGTGATTTGCTCGGCGTCGGGGACGTTCCGCCACGGATCGAGTGCGGAGTTCGCCTCGAGCACATCGCTCCAGGCGGAGTAACCCTCGGCGTTGCGCGAACGAATCTGGTAGGTGTGCTTGCTATTGTAGGCGAGGTCGGTGTGCGTGAACTCGGCCGCATCACCCACGGCAAACACAGTGCCGTCGACCTTAAGGTCGTAGGAGGTAGCACCATCGACCTTTCCCCAGGTGAGCTTGATGCTCGTTGGGGTCGTGACGTCCTCGGGGGCAGCAAGGTTCGTGGGTGCGGAGAGGTTCTCGTTGAGGCGATCGGCTGTGAGCGTTGCGTCGGCGTTCACGAAACCGCCCAGCTCAAGCGTCTGCGCCGCTGCAGCAACATCGGTCTTCGCGAACTTGACGTAGACCTTGGGGTTCGTGGTGATCTTGGTGTTGTTGAAGCTCTCGCCCTGCTCGGCCTCGGTGCCGTCCGCATCGCTGCCGTAGTGGTTGAGGTTGGGGGTCTTGCTGTAGAAGTAGACCGCCTGGCCGGCCTCGGGGGTCGCGGCGTCAAAGGTCTCCTGCGAGTTGACCTCAACCACGTTGAGTGCGGATCCGCCGTTCTTGGCGACGACGCTCGTGGGCTTGGCGGACACATTGGCCACGAAGGTCGTGGTGCGGTTGGAGTCGTAGCCGTTGTAGCCGCCCTGCGAGGCCTCGGCGGTAAAGGTCGCGGTGCCGCCTGCGGCCTTGGAGCTGTAGACGGTGCTCACATGCTCACCGTAGGAGATATTGTCGATCGTGCCGTAGGAATCGTCCTCAGTCGTGTTGTTTTCGATGGAGGAGCCGTCGTCCTCGTACTGCGTAAAGGTGCCGTCGCCCTCGGTGGCGAAGAACTCGACGATACGCTGACTGCGGTCGGTACCCTTGGTGTTGGTGTCGCTCACTGCCTCGGGGTTGTTGTTCTCGGCGTACATCGGCACGATAGCGTTGGCCTTCACAAACAGCGGCAGCTTCCAAAGCGGAGCCTCGTAGTTGTTGAGAACCTGGCCGCCGCGATACTGCTTACCCGAGAAGTAATCGATCCAGATGGTGGGATTCTCGTCGGTGCCGTAGTTGGGGAGGTAGATCCCATTGCGAATGTCGTTGCCGTTCTCATCTGCCTGGGTATCCTGATACACCGGTGCCACTAGGAAGTTCTCACCGAACATATACTGGTACTGCGTCGAAGTGCTTGCGGCGTACTCGGAGTTGTCAGAAAGCAGCATGGCGCGGATCATGGGCAGGCCGGCATCGCCGTTACCCGTGTCGATGTTGGCCGCCGAGGCCGCGCTCGTGTAGATATAGGGCATGAGCTGCGCCTTGAGCTTGAGATAGAAGCGCGAGATGCCTGTGTAGGGATCGCCGTGCGTCATGGGCGATTTACGGTAGGTGCCCCAACCGTCCATGTCGAGCATAGAGGGCGTGAACGTCTTCCACTGGTAGTCACGCGCAGAGATGATGGGGTCGCCGCCAAAGATGCCGTCCATGTCGGAGCCGATGTTGGGGTTGCCCGAAAGACTCTGACCGATATACGTGGGGATATGGAAGCGAATGTACTCCCAGTTACCGCCATACTGGTCGCCGGTCCAAATGCCACCAAAGCGCTGCGTGCCGGCCCAACCATCGAGCGTGATGATGTTGGGGCGCTTGTTAGCGCCGGTCGTCACCGTGTCATAAGCTGTCTTGATGCCATTAAGACCAAAGGAGTAGCCAGATCCAACCCAGGCAACGTCGGTCTTAAGGGTAGTGATGCCTCCCGTCTTGACCTCGGCGTCGAAGTCGCGAAGCAGATGCCACGGGGTCTCAGGGTTGCTGTCGGGCTCAAGGTTGGACTGGGTCCACAAGCCCGTGCTCACACCCTTTGAGTTGGCATACTCGGTGAACTTCTTAAGGTTGTCGACGTTGGCACGCACAGCGTTAAGACGGTCGGCCGAGCTCGCTCCGTCGGAGTTGACGCCGCCGGTCTTGTAGTAACCGTTCTGGCCATAGCCGGCGCCGTAGCCGTCGTTCGGCAGGAACCAGCCGAGCGGCATGTCGCTGTCCTCGTAGTCATCGATAACCTGCCGAGCAGAGAACTGGCGGTCGAAATCGGTCGCTTTCATGTTCTCGGTATCAACCGTAGGGCCCTCACCGTTGAGCGTCTCGGCCGCAAGTGTGCCGTCGAGCTTGTAGCCCGTCGACATGCCAGACTCGTACTTAACGTCGCCCTTCTCGCTCGAGGACTTGCTGCCCTTGGTCTCCCACTTCTTTTGACCCGAGGTCGTTGACCAGCCATCACGGTTATAGGCATTAAGATGACCAAGGTAGAACCCGTACTCGGGCAGCAGTACCGGGTTACCGGTCACCTTGTAGTAGTCCTGCAGCATCTCAGTTGCCACGTTCGAAGCTCCCTCGTTGGTCGCCACGAAGTAGTAGGCATCAAACTCATTCTCGCTGTGCAAAGTCGTGACCGTCGATGAGTCCGTGGAACCGAAGTCGTAGGAACCCTCTGCAAACGTGTTTCGGAGCACGCCATAGCCGTCACTCGTCCAATAAAACGGGTTGGGCGAGGCAACGCCGCCATCGGTCCAGTTGTTCGTGTTGGAGATGGCGATGGTCTGGTTGGTGTGCAGGAAGCGTCCGTTCTGGGTGCCGCCGCCAAAGAAGTTCTCGGACTTCTCCTTGGCGAGCGTCTGGACGGTACCCTTCTTATCAAGGTCGAGGGACGCGGACTCGGAAACCACGACACGGTCGCCTGACTTGATACTCATCTTGCCAGTCGCCTTGTCCAGGATCACGGTCGCCTTTCCGCCGGTGATCTCGATAGTGTCGCCCTTGTCGGCAACCGTCGCACTCGGCTTGCTGTAGGTGTCCGAGGTATCGGGCTGAGCCTGGATCTTAGCCGTGTGGGACTTACTGCGCGGCGTGGCGTACTCGGAAAACTCACCCTTGGGGTCGACGTTATAACGGAAAATACCGTCCTCGAGGAACGTAATACGGCCCTTGATGCCGTCAGCGAAATCGATGTCGACGACATTCGAGGCAGACTGGGACACGGTCGCCGAGTCGACGCCCTTGAGTGGCGTGGCAATCGCCTGCTGGGGATTGGCAAACACGAGCGTCGCTGCAGTGGCAACGAGGACCGCGCTTCCCTTCACCCACCGTTTCGTAAAAATGGAATTCCTGCGCACCTGGTCTCCTTTCTTCCGAGATGCTGAGGTGCCGAGGACGCCCCCCGGCAGCATGGGAAAACGTATCAAACGGGGATGTTCGGTACATTCCGCACAATGGGGCCACCCGTTACCAAGGGGCCAACTGGTAGTAACCAGATAGCCACCTACTAGGTCATATCAATATATGGGAGCACTTGCGCAACCAAGTTCGGAAGTCCGCCAGCGGCAGTAAAATGAGCGTCAGCGGCAAGGTGGGCTTAATAAGCCATACCAATTGGTTCTTCAGTCAAATACCAATCTAGCAAAAATGTACTGTTTATCTGGTATTACACAGACCATACCTTTCCCTCGGGAACTGGGCTTCGCGAAGTTTCCCGAGAGAAAAGCTCGACCGCCGCCCTGCGACCTACCGGAGATTGCTATGACGTACGTTGGCTGATTTGGTTTGGAATGAGAGGTTGACGGAGGATGGTGGACAGTTAGTTCAGATTTGTATTTTTTGGCCGGGTCCTTACGTGCAAACGTATCGTTTTGAAGCCGTTTTAGACCCAATAACGCCCTTTTCTCATTCCTGACTGCGCATCCTTGTCGCATCAGACCGCCAAGAACGACTCATTTGAGCTCAAATCGGCCTTTTCCACCCTCACAAAAATACAAATCTGAACTAACTGTCCAGCGGCACTCTCAGCCAGCCAAAAAGGTCCTCCGGTTAATGCAATTCACCGGAGGCCCCCATACAAAACGTGGGCTCTGCCCACACTCACTTTTTATTCAGCCCTAGTCATCGCGCAAAGCCCCTTCGGCAGCACACGGTGCAACCGAGTCACCGTAGGCCGGGGCGGAGGGGCTGAGTTTCCCCCTTCGCTCCGGCTGCAAGCAGAGTCGTTCAAAAGGTTATTAGTGGCCGGGCCCGCGACCGGTGGGACATGTACCCCCAATTAACTGTTCTTCATGACAATCGAATCCACAACATCGGCCACATTCTCGCAGCAGTCAGCGCAGTACTCCAGGAAGGCGTAGACGTCACGCCAGGCGATGACCTCGAGCGGATCCTTGCCGTTGACATGCAGGTTGCGCATGGCGTTGATGTAGAGCTCGTCGGCCTCGGACTCGATGGTGTTGATCTGGATGACCAGCTCGCGCAGCGTTTTGGACTTGCGGTAGTTGGGCAGCTCGACCATCAGGTCCTTCATGGCGCGGCAGGCGTCGGTCACCTTGTGGGCGATCACGATGGCATCGGGATGGATGCTCTGGATGTTGGTGAAGTAGACGCGCTGCACGACGCCCTCGATACGGTCGAGCACGGTGTCGAGCGAGCAGCTCATCAGGTCCAGGTCCTCGCGCTCAAGCGGGGTGATAAAGGCCGTGAGCAGGGCGTCCTCAAGCTCATGGTGCTTCTTGTCGGCCGCATGCTCGATCGCGTGCATCTTGTCGAGCATATCGTGAATCTTTGCGGGATCGAAGTTCTCAAAAATCTTGGTAAGCAGCTCGGCGGCCTGGACGGCAAGGTCGGCGCAGGCGACGTAGTTGTCAAAGTAGAACGAATCGGGTTTCTTTGCCATGAGTGGGTCCTTTCGAGGCGAAGACGGGTGGGCGAGATATTACGGTCCGGATGGACGCTCGGTTTGACTAGATGAACATCATGAACAGCTTGGCCATGACAAAGCTGATGAGTCCGCAGGCGGGGAAGGTGAAGAACCAGGTGAACATCATGTCCTTGACCACGCCGAAGTTGATGGCCGAAAGGCGCTTGACGGCGCCGACGCCCATGATGGCGCAGGTCTTGATGTGGGTGGAGGACACAGGAATACCGGTAAGGGTGGCAAGCAGCAGATTCGCGGCGCCCGCGAGGTCGGCGGAGAAGCCCTGATATTTCTCGAGCTTGACCATGCTCTGGCCGACGGACTTGATGATGCGCTCGCCGCCCACACTGGTGCCGATGCCCATGGTTGCCGAGCACAGCAGCATAATCCAGATGGGGATGCCGGCATCGCCGACGCTCGTCTGGCCGCTGGCAAAGGCCACGCCTAAAAAGAGCACGCCGATGAACTTCTGTCCATCCTGCGCGCCGTGCATAAAGCTCATGGCCGCAGCACTCGCGATCTGAGCGTATTTAAAGAAGACGTTGGCGCGTCGCCTGTTGGCGGCGGCGAAAAGAATCGAGACGAGCTTGCACAGGACCCAGCCCATGACAAAGCCCAGACCGATGGAGAGCGCCAGGCCGTAGATGACCTTCATCCACTCGTGGACGTTGACGCTGCTCGCACCGCCGAGGGCGATGGCGGCACCGGTCAGGCCGGCGATAAGGCTGTGGCTTTGCGAGGTGGGGATGCCAAAACGCGACGCTGTGGCGCCGTAGACGACGATGGAGAACAGCGCCGCGCACAGGCAGGCGAGCGCCATGGTACTGTTTCCGCCAAAGTCGACAATATGGGAGATGGTGTTGGCGACGCTCGCGTTAAAGTGCGTCATGATGAGCACGCCGAGGAAGTTGAATGCGGCACTCATGAGAATGGCGGCGCGGGCGGGCATGCAACGCGTAGTGACGCAGGTCGCGATGGCGTTGGGTGCGTCGGTCCATCCATTGACGAAGATGGCGCCGAGCGCGAGGATCACGGTGACGGCAAGGACTGGGTTCGACACAAGTTGGCCGAGGAAGGTTGAGAACGTTACGTCCATATATGGGCTTTCTCGAAGTTTGCAGGCACGTTACAGAAACATGATAAATCGTATCACCTCCTGCGGGTTTCTTTACCGAGTTCTGATGGGAGCAGTGAATTTTTTGGCACTAAAATTGAATATTATCCCTGTTGACCGCGGGTGTTCTTTTTGCTAACACGCCATGCGGACATATGCGCGCGCCCCAACACCCCAAAACCACAGTCTGTTCGCTTTACAATATGCAAACATGCGTTCGATAATAGGAGACATGGAATATCGACAGACAGATGGCAAAACTCGGCGCGTGCACAAGCAGTATGTGGACGTCGTGGCTCGCATCCTCGCGGGCGGACAGGTCGTGCCGGTCACCGTCTGCTGGGTCGACGGTCGTTGCTTTACGATTGACGAGATTGTCTCGTCCACCGGTTTTGGCCTGACGGTTCACGGCATTCGTACGGCGACTTATAAGGTTCGTTTTGGCGGACATGCGACCGAGTTGTATCTGGAGGACCAGACGCGCGAGCGGGCGGACGGCTCGCAGGCACACGTGATGCGTTGGTGGGTTTGGGCGTTTGATCGTACGCTCGAGGGCGAGCGCCGCAGGTAAGAACGCGTGGCGTTCGGGTACAATGGCAGGAAACTTGTCAGCTACGGCGCCGTCGCGGTGCTTTTTGAAAGGACGAAATTATGAACGATATCCAGGGCTATCAGAATGGCCCCATCGAGACCGGCGCAAGCCGTGCCAAGGAGATGTCGCCGCGCGCGTACAACCTTGTCATGTCTGCTCTCATCTTTTTGGGCTTTTGCGCCATGGGCGCCGGTGCTTACTTTACGAGCACCATGTCGTTTGCGCGCATGATGATGAGCGGCGCCGCTTTGCCGCTGGTCTTTGGCTCATTTATTTTGACCATCGTCGGCATGGTCATGATGTCGGCTGCTGCCAGCAAACAGTCCGTGGGCCTGTCACTCGTGGGCTACGTGGTCTTTGCGAGCACCTTTGGCCTGACGGCGTCGTTTGGTCTTGCCAACTACGACCTGCCTACCATTAACACCGCCTTTATCGCCACGGCCGCCATCACCTTTGTCTTTGGTGCGCTGGGCGTGACCTTCCCCAAGTTCTTCCAGCGTGTGTATGGCATTGGTTTTGGCATCCTGTTTGCCACGATTCTGGTCGAGATCGTGCTGATGTTCATGGGCGTTTCGCAGTCCATCACCGACCTGATCGTGATCGTGGTGTTCGCCGGCTTCATCGGTTACGACACCTATGTTGCCACGACGGTGCCGCCCACGCTGCCCAACGCCGTGCTCATGGCATCCAACCTGTTCGTGGACATCATCAACGTGTTCTTGCGCATTCTGAACATCCTCGGCCGTCGCGATTAAAGCGCGGCATTGCGATGCTTCCTGCCGGACACGGTAAAACGATGCGAAAGGCGGTCCTTCGGGGCCGTCTTTTTTGTGCGCGGCGGGGTATCATGGATGAGAAAAGCCGATAGCGGCAGCGACAGGAAAGGTGACCACTTATGGCAGACGTCGACAACAGGAACCGTAACCACAGGTCCAACCGAGCGGGTCAGCCCAATCCCAAGCGCGAGGCCCGTGCCAAGGCCGCCGAGCGCCATGTGATGACTGTGTCCGAGGCCTGCGCCAAGGATATCGAGCGTTCGCTTGCCGGTGTTCGCGAGTTTGACGGCATGCCCACCGGCTTTGTCGCGGCGATGAAGGCCAAGGTTCAGACTGCTGTGGCCCCCGAAGAGCAGGTCGCCGAGGACGTCGAGAACGCGGAGACTACCGAGGTCGAGGCGGCGCCCGAGACCGAGGCGGCGCCCGAGCCCGTCGAGGAGCCTGCCGAGGAAATCGCCGAAGTTGAGTCCGCGCCTGCTGAGGAGCCCGCTCCGGTCCTGCCCGAGGTCACTGTGCTTGATGCCTCCGCCACGCAGGCAATCCTCGATAACGGTCGCGGCTATGCGCAGTTCTGCGACATGGCCGTGCTCGCCTTTGCCTCGTTTACCAATCCGGGCGGTGGATATATTCAGGGTTATCTGGGCCAGGAGGCCACGCTGTGCGCCGATTCGTATCTGTACAACGTCCTCGATAAGCAGCGTAAATGGTACGGCGAGAACCGTCGCCGCAACATCAACTGTGAGCTGTACCGCAACCGTGCGCTGGTGGTGCCCGCGGTGCGCTTCGAGCGCAAGCATGTGCACGCCTATGCCGACGTGATCGTCGCCGCTGCACCCAACGCCAAGCGTGCTCGCCAGGAGTACCGCGTGAGCGACGATGCCTTGCTTGACGCCCTGCGCAACCGCATTCGCTTTGTGCTTGCTATCTGCGATGAGCTTGGCCGCGAGAAGCTCGTAGTGGGTGCTTGGGGCTGCGAGAACAACGGCTTTGACGCAGAGGCCGTGGCCGAGCTCTTCCGCAAGGAGCTCGCATCGGGCGACTTCAAGGTCAAGCAGGTCTTCTTTGCCGTGCCCTCTACGCGCTGGGACGAGGACTTCGCCAAATTCGAGCACGTGCTGGCAAACTTCCCCGAGCGAAACGAGGAGTCCTATGCTCAGGTTGCCGCCCGCGCCGCAGCCGCCCGTGCCGCCGAGCAGGCTCAGGCCGCTGCCGAGGATGACGAGGATGACGACGACTGGCGCAAGTACCTGTAAACGGTGCTCGTGATGCGATATACCGAGCCGACGGGAGAGGCTGCTCCTGTCGGCTTTTTATTGAGTGGGGAGCTTACGATGAAAAACGTTCTGTGCTTTGGTGACAGCAACACCTATGGTTACGATCCGGCGGGCATGCGCGACGGTACCGCGGTGCGCTATGCGCAGGATGTGCGCTGGTGTGGCGTGGTCCAACGTGACTTAGGCGAGGGCTGGCATGTAATTGAAGAAGGCCTCAACGGCCGCACGACGGTACGCGACGACATGTGCCATCTGGACACTAACCTCAACGGCATTCGCGCGCTTCCGATGCTGCTCGAGGCTCATAAGCCGCTGGACGCCATTGTGATCATGCTGGGCACCAACGACTGTAAGACGGTCTTTAACGTGACAGCTTCCGATATCGCCCGTGGCGCCATGGCGCTGATTCGCGCCGTCCGCGCGTTTCCGTGGACCGACGCCGCGCCTTGCCCGCGCATCCTGCTGATGGCTCCTATCAAGATCAAGCCGCAGATCGCCGATGTATATATGACCGATTTTGACGAGCGTTCCGTCGAGGCATCTGAACATTTTGGCGAGTACTATGCGCACGTGGCCGAGCAGTTTGGCTGCGACTTTTTGAATGCCGCCGAGTTTGCCGAGCCGGGCGATATTGACTATCTGCATATGATGCCCGAAAGCCACGAGAGCTTGGGACATGCCGTGGCAGCCAAGCTCCAAGAGATGCTCGGTGAGTAGCACGGCCCCAAACCACCACAGAGTTCCCCTTGCGGGGGCTTGTTTCGTTTGTTTGTCTTGATCTGTAACAGTTCCAAGGCCGAAAACGGGCTAGATGTTACAGATTAAGATTATTTAGGTCGATATCGATTGTTTGTCTTGATCTGTAACATCTAGGGTCGATTTTGCCGAGTTACTGTTACAGATCGAGATGTTTGTGGGAGCCACCGCAAAGGTGCCTGTCCCCTTTGCGGCGGTTTTGGGCTGCGAATCTTAATATTGCCACATGTGGTTGACGGGGCCGGAGCCTTTGCCCATGTTCAGGCCGGCGGCCAGAGCGCCTGTCAGGTATGCCTTGCCCGCATTGACGGCATCGGCAAGATCCATGCCCTGGGCCAGCGCGCAAGCGATGGCGGACGAAAGCGTGCAGCCGGTGCCGTGTGTGTTGTCGGTCTCGATGCGCTTGTGGCGGAACCACGTGGTGAGCGGATCGCCCAGATGGTTGCCCTCGTCATCGAGTGGCGCGGGTTCGGCCAATACATCGTTGGCCTCGTTGACAAGATGCCCACCCTTAACGAGGGATGCGCAACCAAAGCGGCGGGTGAGGAGCATGGCAGGGTTTTGCTGTGTGCGCTCGGAGTCGACCTCGTAGTCAAGCAGGGCCATGGCCTCGGGAATATTGGGCGTGATGACGGTTGCTAGTGGGAACAGGCGGCGGGTGAGCGCCTCGGCGGCATCTTCGGCAATCAGCCGTGCGCCCGAGGTGGCTACCATGACGGGGTCGACGACCACGTTTGTCGCGTTCCAGGCGCTCAGGCGGTCGGCGATAACCTCGATAATCTCGGCAGAGGAAACCATTCCGATCTTGACGGCGCTGGGGCGGATATCGTCAAATACGGCGTCGATCTGCGCAGCGACGATATCAGGGGAGATATTCTGCACGGCGGTGACACCGAGCGTGTTTTGTGCGGTGATGGCGGTGATGGCCGTCTCGGCATACAGGCGGTGCGCCGTGATGGTCTTGATGTCGGCCTGAATGCCGGCGCCACCGCTGGAATCGGATCCTGCGATGGACAGGACGGCAGGTACCTTACTGCGATCCATGTTTGCTCCCTTGTTCGGTCGGAATCAAATGGGTCTTTAAGCCAGCATTATAAAGATGCCCGGGCCGACTCTATGTCGAACCCGGGCGGGCGATGCAATCTTTACGCAAATGTAAGCAAATGTTCACACGTCAACAATTGACGAACACCATGTTACCGATTGTGGCTCCGGTGACGAGTTAGTCCTCCATGCCGAGGTCGATCGTCGTGCCTTCGAACACCTTGTTAACGGTGCGGACGGCGCACATCTTGCCGCACATGGTGCAGGTGCCCTCGGTGGCGGCGGGGGATTCTTCGTAGCGTTTCTTGCCGGTGACCGGGTCGAGAGCACACTTCCACATGGCATCCCAGTCGAGCTTGCGGCGTGCCTGGCCCATCTTGTCGTCCATGTCGCGGGCGTGCGGTACCTTTTTGGCGATGTCGGCGGCGTGTGCGGCAATCTTGGTGGCCATGAGGCCATCGAGCACATCCTGAGCGTTGGGCAGGCACAGGTGCTCGGCCGGCGTCACGTAGCACAGGAAGTCGGCACCGGAGCTGGCGGAGATGGCGCCGCCGATGGCAGCGGTGATGTGGTCGTAGCCCACGCCGATATCGGTCACCAACGGCCCCAGCACATAGAACGGGGCGTTGTGACACAGGCGCTTCTGCAGCTTCATGTTGGCGGCGATCTCGTCGAGCGCCATGTGACCCGGGCCCTCGACCATGACCTGGACACCGGCGGCCCAGGCGCGCTTGCACAGCTTGCCCAGCTCGATCATCTCGGCGGTCTCGGTTGCGTCGTTGGAGTCGTAGAGGCAGCCCGGGCGGCAGGAGTCGCCGAGCGAGATCGTTACGTCGTACTCGTGGCAAATCTCGAGCAACTCGTCGTAGAACTCATAGAACGGGTTCTCGTTACCGGTGACCTCCATCCAGCCAAACAGCAGTGAGCCGCCGCGGCTCACGATGTTCATCAGGCGGCCGGTCTCCTTAAAGGTCTTGGTGACCGACTTGTTGATGCCGCAGTGAATGGTCATAAAGTCCACGCCGTCCTCGGCATGCGCGCGCACGACTTCGAACAGGTCGTCCTTGGTGAGCTTGACCAACGGCTTTTCCATGTAGCCGATGGCGTCGTACATGGGGACGGTGCCTACCATGAGCGGCGTCTCGTCGATGAGCTGCTGGCGGAACTGGCGCGTCTTGCCCGAGTTGGAGAGGTCCATGATGGCGTCGGCGCCAAAGTCCTCGGCGATCTTGACCTTCTTCCATTCCTCGGCGGCATCGGCTTTATCGCCCGAGATGCCCAGGTTGACGTTGACCTTAGTAGACAGGCCCTCGCCGACACCAAAGGCGCGCATGCCTTTTTTGATGTGCACGATGTTGGCGGGAATGGCGATGCGGCCGTCGGCCACGCGCTCGCGGATGTACTCGGGGTCGCGATGCTCGCGCTCGGCGACTTCCTTCATCTGCGGCGTGATCTGCCCGGCGCGGGCGAAGTCGATTTGCGTGACGAGCTTGGGCTCGGTCTGTGTGCTCATTGGCACGGCTCCCTTCGTTGGCATTACCCATATCAGGTTTGCGGGTCAGGGCGGGCGCGCCCAGTCTCAGCCTGCCGTCTTGTCCTGCAAGCTCCCCGTTATGTCATGGGCTCAAGTATAGCCTGAATGGGTACGATTGGGCCAACGAGCGTGCCTGTGGGGAGGCGTACATGGAAGACAAGCATCTATATCGAGAGACGCAATGGGATGTATCGGCCGAGGAAAGCCGTGCGCACCATGGCCTTGTCGCGATTGGTTTTGCGGTGCTTGCCGTGCTGGTGATTGCCGTTTGTATCTGGACGTTTGGTGGTCGCGGCGGCGCTGCATGGGAGTTCGAGGCCGATGATAGCCTGCCGATAATGACGGTGAAGGTCGCGGGAGGCAATACCGTTGCCGCGCCGGGCGACTATTGGTATTCGCGCGATGGATTTGTCCAGCTTCAGCTGAGCGGTGGGTCTATTCCTGGTGAGGAAATCGAACGCGTGACGTATGACGCGGCGCTCAAAACGCTGACGGTGAAGCTCAAGAATCAGGGCGACGTGCCTACGACTATGGATATCGCGCTGACGGAATGGCGCTTGGAGCCCCCATCGGGTGTTGCGGTGTCCGAGGTGGAGCATGTCAAGATTACCTATCAGGACGGCTCGACAAACGAAGTTGCCAAAGCCGACGGCTTGGCGGAATAGACGCCGTGCCTGGGCAGCACATTCAAAAGTAGCGGTGGTCCTACAAGGTCTGTTCGTTCAGGAAGACCAAAGTGTTCTTATTTGAAAGCTCGGGAAAGTGACGATAACCAACGTCAAACGCGGTGAGCCCGCTTACATCCTCGAGCTTGTTTTCTGCCATCCAGCGCACCATGGAACCACGTGCCTTTTTGCTGGCGGTCGAGCGCTGGATGGGCTTGCCGTTGCGGATGCCTTCGCCAAAGAGGCACGTGACGACCGTGGCGTCGCCCGCGAGATGGGGCAGAACGGCTTTGGCGTACTCTACGCTGGCGAGGTTGACGATCGTGGTGTTTGAGCCTGCCGGGGCGATAGCCCGCGCGAGCTTGTCGCTCCAAAACGCGTAGAGGTCTGGGGCATCGTCAACGGCGAGCTTCGCGCCCATTTCCAGCCGATATGGTTCCACGGCATGAAAGGGGCGAACGCACCCGTAGAGGCCAGAGAGGATCCACAGGTGGCTTTGCAGCCATGCGAGCTGCGCGGAATCCATCACCTCGGGCGCCATGCTCTGGTATTGAATGCCGTGGTAGGACATGACGGCAGGGGAGAGGTGACAGGCGAGTGCGGGATTGTCGAGATCGCCGTTTTTCAGGATGGGCCCGAACTCATGCAGGGTGTTGAGGCAAGGCCCCAGCAGTTTGTCACTCACGTTCCATAGCGCCTGCAGGCTGTCGCTGCCTTCATTCCGCTCGATATCTAGCAGTGCGCGGTGGAGGCGAGCCGTCTCGCGCGCAAAGGGTGGGATGCCCAGGACTTCAAAAGCATCTTGGGCCGCGCGCATCTGCTTGGCGGGCGAAATGACGACCTGCAGCATGGACTCTCCTCTGCCAAAAAGGAAGTTGCGGTGGAATACGGTCTGTTTTGGCCGTTTATGGGCCAGATTAGTCTGTATTTCACCGCAACTGATGAAGGGTTGGTTACGCGCGCTCGATGAAGGCCTTGTAGCCGCGATAGGCCTCGTAGATATCGGCCTTGTTGGCGACCTCCCACAGGGCGTGCATGGACAGGACGGCAACGCCGGAGTCGATGACGTTCATGCCGTACTTAGCCATGATGTATGCGATGGTGCCGCCGCCGCCCGCGTTGACGCGACCGAGCTCGCAGGTCTGGAAGTCCACGCCGGCCTCGTCCATGATGTCGCGGATGAGGGCCACATACTCGGCGTCGGCGTCGTTAGAGCCGCCCTTGCCGCGGCTGCCCGTGTACTTGTTAAAGCACAGGCCGCGACCCATAAAGGCTGCGTTCTTGGTTTCGAACTTGCCGGCGTAGCCCGGGTCGAAGCCGGCGGACACGTCGGAGGAGAGCATGCGGCTGCGGGCGAGCGCGCGGCGCAGGGCCAGCGGGCTATCCTCGCCGGCGAGCGTCATGATCTCGGCGACGGTGTTCTCGAAGAAGCGGCTCGTCATGCCGGTGGCACCCACGGAACCGATCTCCTCCTTGTCGACGATGAGTGTGATGCTCGTGCGCTCCACGTTGGCGACGTTGATCTGGGCGAGCATGGACGGATAGGCGCAGACACGGTCGTCGTGGCCATAGCCCAGAATCATGGAGCGGTCGAGGCCCATGTCACGGGCGGGGCCGGAGGGCACGACCTCGATCTCGGCGGAGAGGAAGTCCTCCTCCTCGACGTCGTACTGCTCCTTGAGGATATCCAGGAACATCTGCTTGACGGGCTCCTTGGGAGCGTCCTTGTCGTCCTCGTCAAACTTGACGGGGCGGCCGCCCACGATCACGTCGAGGATCTCGGCGTCGACGGCGTCCTTGGCGGGCTTGGACATCTGCTCACTCGAGAGGTGGATCAGCAGGTCGGAGATGGTAAAGACCGGGTCGTCGGCCTTGTCGCCGATGTTGATGTCGACGGTGGTGCCGTCCTTTTTGCAGATGACGCCCACGAGTGCGAGCGGGGAAGCGACCCAGTGGTAGCTCTTGACGCCGCCATAGTAGTGCGTGTCGAGATAAGCCATGTCGCCGGCCTCGAAGGCGGGGTTCTGCTTGAGGTCCAGGCGCGGCGAGTCCACGTGGGCGCCCAGGATGTTAAAGCCCTGCTCGAGCGGGGCGGTGCCCAGGTTGACGAGCATGAGGTCCTTGCCGTGGTTGGCGGCGTACACCTTGTCGCCGGCCTTGAGCGCGCGGCCCTCGGCGATCACGGTCTCCAGATTGACGTAGCCCGCCTCCTCGGCCATCTTGATACCGGCCTTGACGCACAGGCGCTCGGTCTTGTTCTCACTCAAAAACTGCTTATAGCCGCGGCAAAGCTCCTCGAGCTCCTCGATCTGCTGTGGCGTGTACTTTTTCCATGCGCTGGGACGCTCCATGACGCAGGCTCCTTTCGGATCGATCGTGCTGGTTGATGTACCGTGAGCCATCGTATCACGCGCGGGCCCGCGGCGGCAGGGAAGCCTGATGTGCGGTGGCCGCGGGGCGGGGAGCGTGTAAACTGGTGTGAGCAAACCGTGCCCAGCCCAAAGCGAGGTATTCAATATGTCTGAAAAGCGCCGTACCTTTGCCGTCATCGACGGCAACTCGCTCATGCATCGCGCCTTCCACGCCGTGCCGCCGACCATGAACGCGCCGGACGGTCGCCCCACCAACGCGATCTTTGGTTTTCTGAACATGTTCCTCAAGATGATCGATGCCTTTAATCCCGACGGCGTTGTCGTGGCGTTTGACAAGGGCAAGCCGCGCGTGCGTATGGAGATGCTGCCGCAGTACAAGGCGCAGCGCCCGCCCATGGATCCCGACCTGCACGCGCAGTTCCCCATGATCAAGGAGCTGCTCGCCGCGCTCAACGTGCCGATTCTGCAGTCCGAGGGCTGGGAAGGCGACGATATCCTGGGAACCATGGCGCGCTTGGGTGAGGAGGCCGGCTGCGACATGCTGCTGGTGACCGGTGATCGCGATATGTATCAGCTCGTGACCGAGCACGTTAACGTGGTCTCGACCCGCAAGGGCCTGTCCGACGTGGCGATCATGACGCCCGAGAGCGTGGACGATCTGTATCACGGCATCACGCCGGCGCTCGTGCCCGACTTTTATGGTCTGAAGGGCGACACGTCCGACAACATCCCCGGCGTGCCGGGCATCGGCCCCAAAAAGGCGAGCGCGCTCATTGCGCAGTACGGTAGCCTGGATGAGGTCATCGCACACGCCGACGAGGTCAAGGGCAAGATGGGAGAAAACCTGCGCGCACACATCGACGACGCGCTGCTGAGCCGTAAGGTGGCGACCATCCGCACCGATGCACCCGTTGAGCTCGATTTTGAGGCGACGTCCTTCCCGGCGTTTTCCGCCGATGAGGTTTCCGCGGCGCTGGGCACGCTTGGTATCACCGCCATGCAGAACCGTTTCTTGGCGCTGATCGGCGGCGAGGGCGGGGCAGCTGCCAGCACGTTTGAGATTCCCGCCGTTTTGCGCGCAGCCGCCGGCGATGCTGGCGCGCTTGGTGCCGTTGCGGCTGAGGTCTCCCGCGTGATTGATGCCGGCGAGTGGGTCGCCGCCGTGGTGGACGATGACAAGGAAGAGGGCGCGCTCTTTGGGCTGACGCGCACGTTGTGGTTGGCGACGTCCAAGGGCCTGTTTGCGCTCGAGGAGGGCGACAGCGGTGCGGCGGCTGAGGTTGAGGGCTTCAACTTCGCCCACGGCGTGATTGCCGGCGTGCTCGCGCGTCTGTTTATGGAAGGCCGTGCGGCGAGCCCGGATATGAAGGCGCTTCTGCATGAGCTTTCGCCCATCGATTCTTCTGAGCTCGAGCTCATGGATCCGCTGGCAGTCGATTCCACGCGCATCTTCGATACCGTTGTTGCCGCCTACCTGTTGGATTCCGACCGCTCCGAGTTTGACGAGGTGTATCTGGCCGATACGTATCTGCAGATGGCGCTGCCTGCGGCGCGCGGCGCAGAGGGTGCTGGCGAGGACGCTCCTGCGCCCGCCGCTCGCACGGCGGCCTTGACGCTGGCGCTGGTTGCACCGCTGCGTGACCGCATGGCCCGCGAGAACGCCGCCAACGTGTTCGATGGGATCGAGATGCCGCTCGTGCCGGTGCTTGCCAAGATGGAGCGCGCGGGCATGCTCGTGGACCCCGACCGCCTGCACAGTCTGTCCGAGGGCCTGGCGACCCAGATTGCCGAGGTCGAGCGCAGCATTCGCGACCTGGCCGGCGACGAGACCTTTAACATCGGCAGCCCCATGCAACTCTCGCACGTGCTGTTTGATGTTATGGGACTTCCGACCAAGGGCCTCAAAAAGACCAAGCGCGGCTACTATTCGACCAACGCCAAGGTGCTGAGCGACCTTGCCCGCGACCACGAGATCGTGCGCCTGATTTTGGACTGGCGTGAGAAGTCCAAGATTAAGTCGACCTATCTGGACACGCTGGGCCCGCTGCGCCGTGGTGACGGGCGTGTGCACACCACGTACAACCAGACCATCACCGCGACGGGGCGTTTGTCTTCGAGCGACCCCAATCTGCAAAACATTCCGACGCGCTCGGAGCTGGGGCGTACCGTCAAGACGGCGTTCTCGGCGGGCGAGGGCAGCGTCTTTTTGGCGGTGGACTACTCGCAGATCGAGCTGCGCCTGCTCGCGCATCTTTCGGGTGACGAGCACCTGGTGCGCGCCTTCAACGAGGGCGAGGACTTCCATGCCGAGACGGCCGCGCGCGTATTTGGCGTGCCGGTGTCCGAGGTGACACCCGACCTGCGTAGCCGCGCCAAGGCCGTGAACTTTGGCATCGTGTACGGCCAGCAGGCCTATGGACTGTCGCAGTCGCTGCACATCTCGATGGCCGAGGCGCGCGACATGATTGATCGCTACTACGAGGCCTACCCGGGCGTGCGCACGTTCCTCGACAATGTGGTGGCGCGAGCCAAGCAGACGGGCTATGCCGAGACCATGTATGGCCGCAGACGCCATATTCCCGAGCTCAAGGCCAAAAACCCACAGCTCCGCGGCTTTGGTGAGCGCACGGCCATGAACCACCCCATGCAGGGCACCGCCGCCGACATCATCAAGATCGCCATGGCCCGCGTAAGCCGCCGCCTGGAAGAAGAGGGTTTTGCCGCCCACATGATCTTGCAGGTACACGACGAACTGGATTTTGAGTGCCCCGTCAACGAAGTCGAGCGCCTAACCACCATGGTCCGCGACGTCATGGAGCACGTAGTAGGCCTCCGCGTACCCCTCATTGCCGAAGCCAGCACCGGCATAACCTGGGCCGACGCCAAGTAAAGACGTGCCAACAGCCCCAAGGTAACCAAACAAGAAGGGAGCCCCTCGTCAGCAAGGAGCTCCCTTCATCCAATTAAATTCAGCCAAAGTATCTAGGCGCCAAGACGCCATCCAGGCGGCAAGCAAGTAGCCCAAGGACCTGACCGAACGAAAAACTTACCCGCCTCGCCCGGCCAGGTCCGACGAGCAACGTTAACGTGCTGCCAAGATGGCGTCGATGAGCGTCAGTACGCCCCCGTCGTTGTTGCTCGGAATACGCCACTTGGCATGCGCGTTCATGTGCTCCTCGGCATTGTCCACGATAAAGCTGTGTCCGACGCGCTCCAGCATGGGGATGTCGTTGTACGTATCGCCCACGGCGGCGGCATCGGCGATATCAATGCCCAACTGCTCGCACAGATGCGCGACGCCGGCGCCCTTGTCGACACCCAGGTTCATAAAGTCGATCCACTCGCGGCCGGCATTGGTGACATAGAGCTGATCCGAGAACGCGGGGTTATAGGTCTCGCGGAACGCGGGCTCGGCATCGTAGGCAGGGAAAAAGATCGAGATCTTATTGGACTCGATATCAATGCCCTCAAAGGTGTCGACGTAGTTGATCGTGTTGTAGTAGACGCTGATCTCGTCGTGGTATTGATGGTCGCGGGCGAGCACATAGAACTCGTCGTAGCAGCACAGGACGGGAACGGCGCGCGGGTCCTCCGAGGCACGAGCGAGCACCTGCTGATACAGCGCCACATCGATGTTGCTCTTATAGATATAGCTGCCGCGATAGATGACGCAGGCTCCGTTGTCGGGACAAAAAGCAAGGCGGTTCTTGATGCCCTCGAACATCTCCTCGAGCTTGGGAGCGGGACGTCCGCTGGCGGGGCAGAATACGATGCCGGCGTCGGCGAGCTTGTCCAGACGCTCATCAAGACCCTGCGGCAACACGCGCTCGTCGGTGAGCAGCGTCTTGTCCATGTCGACGGCGATGAGTTTAATGTTGCCGATGTTGGCGTCTGATTCATAAGTCTGCATAAATGCGCCTTTCCGTTTCCAGATTGTTTCGGGCGTAATGACCCTCTGCTATGTAATCGAGCGTATTTTCGCAGGAACGGAGCGTATTTGCACCACGCTTCACAAAGTAATGAAAAAACTTTTCAGAAATTTGAATTTGTCGCTTGTGCTGCGGGCACTTTAGCGTAATATAGCGACCATCGAAAACGGAGACGGAAATACAACCGCTTACCGAAGAAAAGGTACCGTTTACGATATTAGAATTGCGCCCGGCGATAGGTGAAAGGAGAGGCAGATGCAGTTCGTAAAGATCATCACCACTGCAGATAATGCCATCCGACGCCAGCGCGCAATTTCCCGACGACGATAACAATCGTCTCTGTTCGTATGGGGTGAAATGCCCCAACAGAGTCATTTTGAGGTCGTTGGGTTTTAGCACGATATAAACGCATGTTTCTAGGGCATGCTGTGCTGCTTTTTGCTATTTAACCTGATATTGCACGGTTTTTGACCTCGAAATGACTTGCAACTGACCGATGTTCTAACTAGCTACCAAGGGCGAAAGGAAACAGCCATGAGCAAGGAAAAAGTCGTTCTCGCATATTCCGGTGGTCTTGATACATCCGTATGTGTCAAGTGGCTCCAGGACGAGAAGAATCTCGATGTCGTTTGTGTCTGCGGCAACGTGGGCCAGGAGGAGACCGGTCTGGACGCCAAGAAGCAGAAGGCCCTCGACCTGGGCGTTCTGGATTGCCAGGTGCTCGATCTGCGCGACGAGTTCTCCGATGAGTTCCTGACTAAGGCTATCGCCGCAAACTCTATGTACGAGAACAAGTATCCGCTGCTCTCCGCCCTGTCCCGCCCGTTGCTCGCCAAGAAGCTTGTCGAGGTCGCTCACGAGTTTGGCGCGACCTACGTCGCTCACGGCTGCACCGGCAAGGGTAACGACCAGGTTCGTTTTGAGGCTGCCGTCAAGGCCCTCGACCCCGAGCTTAAGGTTATCGCCCCGGTTCGCGAGTGGGATCTTAAGTGCCGTCCCGACGAGGTCGCCTATGCTCACGCCCACAACGTGCCGGTTCCCGAGGGTGCCAACGACAACCCCTATTCCATCGACGACAACCTGTGGGGTCGTGCCATTGAGTGCGGCCACCTGGAGGATCCCTGGAACGAGCCGCTCGACGACGCCTGGGTTATGACCAAGAATCCCGAGGACACGCCCGACACCCCGACGTATACCGAGATTGAGTTTGAGGCCGGCAAGCCCGTCGCCGTCGACGGCAAGAAGATGAAGCTCTCCGAGATCATCATCGCACTCAACAAGATCTCGGGCGACAACGGCTTTGGCCGTCTCGACCTGGTCGAGGACCGTCTGGTGGGCCTTAAGAGCCGCGAGTGCTATGAGGTTCCCGGCGCCCTGACGCTCATCACCGCCCACAAGGCACTCGAGGATATCTGCGTCGAGGGCGACCTGCTCAAGACCAAGATTAAGCTCGAGCAGGATTGGGCCACCGCCGTGTACAACGGCCAGTGGTACAGCCCGCTCAAAAACGCGCTCGATGCCTTTATGGCCGACACCCAGAAGTTCGTGACCGGCACCGTCCGTCTGAAGTTCTTTAAGGGCAACTGCCATGTCGTCGGCCGCAAGAGCCCGTTTAGCCTGTATGACTACGGTCTGGCTACCTACGACCGCGACACTACGTTTGACGAGAAGGCCAGCGCCGGCTTTATCGAGATCGATACGCTGTCGCTCAAGACGTGGGCTAAGGTCCAGGGCCCCAGCTCTGCTGCCGCCCAGGCCTAGCGCCTCCTTCCTTTGGTATCCGCGCGGCCCATCCGCGTGATACATAACGGGCGCATGGGGTCCCTACCTTTCGTTATGCTTGCTGACACTTCTTAACATCGGTGGCCCCTACGTTCCGCCCGCATATATGATGCCGCGTCTGCGGCTGAGTCCGAGCCCCGCCGGGGTTGTCCGGCGGGGCTCCTCCTATCAATTTGACGGCCCTGCGCCTATATATATGGGGAGTATCCATTATGTTCAATGCTATCGCGCATGCTTTACTTGCCCTCGCGCCCGAGTTCGATGCTGCAAAGGTCGAGGACGTTCCTATGAGCCTAAAGGCCTGGATCGATGGTTCGCAGGGCAACATTCGGAGGGAGACGTTGGGCGCCAAGTGCATGGCGCGTCACTTCTTTGCAAATTAGCTATATGGCCTCGCACATGGTGGGGAATATGCAAAACTAGCGGTTGAGAAATCGCTTTAGCGACAGGGCGCATTGCTTTGGGCGCTTGTTTTGGGATTTGATGAAAGGGGACGGTTCCATGGCTCTTTGGGGCGGTCGTTTTGAGGCAGGCGTGGCCGAGGTCACGCAGGAGTTTGGCGCGTCGCTGCCGGTTGACAAACATCTCTATAAGCAGGATATCGCCGGATCTAAGGCACATGCCAAGATGCTGGCGGCCCAGGGCATTATCAGCGCCGAGGACGAGCAGGCGATTGCCGAGGGCCTGACCGGAATCGAACAGGATATCGATGCCGGCAACTTCACCTTTGATATCAACGACGAGGACATTCATATGTCCATCGAAAGCGAGCTGACGCGTCGTATCGGCGAGGCTGGCAAGCGCTTGCATACTGGGCGTTCGCGCAACGACCAGGTGGCGACCGATACGCGCCTGGGCGTCAAGGCGCTGGCCAAGGAGCTCATGGAGGCCAATCTTGAGCTGCGCCATGTGCTGGTGGATGCGGCCAAGAAGTACGACAAGGTGATTCTTCCGGGCTACACGCATATGCAGCACGCTCAGCCCGTGCTGCTGTCACATCATCTGCTGGCGTATTCCTGGATGTTCGCGCGCGACTTTACGCGCCTGAAGGCCGCCTTTGATGCCGCCGACAACTGCCCGCTGGGTGCTGCCGCGCTTGCCGGTACGAGCTATCCGCTCGATCGCCAGATGACGGCTGCCGAGCTTGGCTTTGCGGGTGTGATTCCCAACTCGCTCGATGCGGTTTCCGACCGTGATTTCCTGCTCGATCTGCATTACGCCGGCTCCGTCATGGCCATGCACCTGTCGCGTCTTTCCGAGGAGATCGTGTTGTGGTCGAGCTCCGAGTTTGGCTTTATTACGCTTTCTGACTCGTACTCCACCGGCTCGTCCATCATGCCGCAGAAGAAGAACCCCGACTTTGCCGAGCTTATCCGCGGCAAGAGC
>UQPT01000012.1:0-34301 GCA_900543045.1 uncultured Collinsella sp. | reverse complement strand
AGGCCCTCGCGGCCTAGTCGCTATTTAGGGCGTCCAAGATTTGGGACGCAGTTCAGATATCCGTTCTAGCGGGCTTATTACGTCGGAGGTACCGGTAGTTAAATAATCTCAATTAATCTTTAAGTCCAAAGAGGTTATCGGCTTCATCGTCAGGCATATATTCCAGTACATCGCCCGGTTGGCAGTCGAGTGCCCGGCATATCGCGTCAAGAGTTGAAAAGCGCACGGCAGAAACCTTGCCCGTCTTGATGCGCGACATATTGACCTGGGAGATGCCCACGCGTTCCGCAAGCTCTTTGGATGAGATCTTGCGTTCGGCGAGCATGCGGTCGAGCCGCAGAATAATCATGGATTCCCCCTAGAGCAACTCGTCATCTTGTATTTGCAGGATACACCCGTACTGGAAGACGCTGGCAATCAGGCTAATAATCAGGCCTGCAAAGACCATAGAGAGGTCGAGGTGCTGGCCGCCAAGCGCATCCGTAAAGTTGCCGCCAAATCCTGAGAGTATCAGCCCCGTGACTATGGCACCAAGAAGCTTCACAGCAACGCCGCCAATAAGGAACAAATGTCCTACTTGACGTAGTATGCGGATGCATTCGAGGTCAAAGGGCCTGCCCGCCTTTTCAATGGCGGAGAAAAACCTGTATGCGCTTAGCACAATGGCAAGCGCAAGGCATGTCATCATGGCGCTCCCTATGGCAGTATGACCGTCGTGCGCGACAAGCATAAGAGGGGTCTGTTCATTGGCGCCGACGAGAGCGAGAGATGGCCCTTCGCCGGCATTAAGCTCTACGGATTGGAGGCAGAACCCTTGGGAGAGGCTAGGCAATATGAGTAGAAGCTCGATTGCAATGACTGCGAGAAGTCCCAGAGCGAGCGCTACGGCGGTGCAGATTGTGGCCCATTTGCAGATGTGAGCGAGCTTCCTCAGATCGGCTATTGCCTGTTCGCGGTTGATGGATTCATTCGATTTGGATACGTTCCAGCGGATCATAGCTCCTCCAACCAATGTCTAGGATGATATTTAAATCTTATAACATACTTAATGATAAACGATAAACAATTACAGATTAGAGTAAGTTATGTTTGTAAGACGAATAGCGAGAGCTTATGGCATATTTAGGGAGTGAGAGTTTGGCACGTGGGGGATGGACGAGTATCGAAATTTCCCGCAA
This sequence comes from uncultured Collinsella sp., assembly GCA_900543045.1. Lineage (GTDB taxonomy): Bacteria > Actinomycetota > Coriobacteriia > Coriobacteriales > Coriobacteriaceae > Collinsella. The sequence continues at coordinate 33,123 of UQPT01000012.1, read as the reverse complement.
CCGCGCAAGTGCTTCATCGGGTCTCCCTAATTCATATGGAAAAGGAGCTGCAAACGATTGGAAATAACCGCTGAGCGGTCGAAAACTACCGTTCACCGATAATTTCTAAACTGGTTCTAACTGGTATTAAGTCAAAAAGACCAATTCATAAATCTTCACAATGACCTGCATTTTTTCTACATGCCTTTTTGGCCACCCTGCGTTGTTTAGACACAGAAAAGGTTCCGATCTTTCGTCAAAGTATTTCGAAACGGTTTCAAAACCGCAGGTAGAAGTGTTAACGAGCGGTAAACGGTCGATTTATCGCCGTGAGCGGTGCAAAAACGTTTTACTGCGTGAATCAGCGAAAGCGACCTCTTCTGTGATGATATAGTGACAACAACACGTCACGTGGTTACTACCAGTTGAGAGACCACTGGTCTTCAAAGAACGCTTTCCAAGAAGCTTTAAGGGCGTCCGCCCGCTGGCTTCCGAAAACATCGGACTCAGATCGTACACACCTTCGGAAGGGAAATTTGAATGGTTGGCTTTATTCTTACCGGTCATGGACAGTTCGCACCCGGCATCGCAAGCGCTATCGCTATGGTCGCTGGCGATCAACCCGCTTTTACCGTCGTTCCTTTTGAGGGCGACCAGGCTGCTTCCTACGGTGAGGATCTCCGCGCCGCTATTACCGCCATGCGCGAGGAGTGCGATGGCGTGCTCGTCTTTACCGACCTGCTTGGCGGTACCCCGTTCAACCAGGCAATGATGATTGCCCAGGATGTCGACAACGTCGAGATTCTGACTGGAACTAACCTTCCCATGGTTATTGAGCTTCTGTTCCTCCGCGGCAACGCCACGCTCGCCGAGCTTGGCGAGCAGGCCGTGACCGTTGGCCAGACGGGCATCACCGCCCAGACGGTCGCCTCCGTCGCTGGTGCCGAGGATGAGGATATCTTCGGCGACGAGGACGGCATCTAATGGCCGATTTCGGAGCCAGTGTTCTGAGTTCCTCGGTCGCTCTTTTGGGCCTGCTTGTCATCATGGGCTTGATTTACACCATCTGGTCGCAAATCAACATGAAGAAGAAGCAGAAGTACTTCAAAGAGCTGCACACCGAGCTCAAGCCGGGTCAGGAGGTTCTTTTCGCCGGCGGTATCTACGGAACCGTCAAGGGCATCGAAGGCGAGAAGGTCCAGATTAAAGTCCGATCCGGTGCCGTCGTAGATGTTTCGCGTTACGCGATTCAGGAGATTAAGTAACTGTCGTCAACAATCAACGAAAGGAAGCTGATCAACATGGCAGAACCCAACATTCTTCTTACCCGCATCGATAACCGACTGGTTCATGGTCAGGTCGCGACCCAGTGGAACTCCACCCTGGGTTCCAACCTCATCCTCGTCGCCAACGACGACGTGTCGACCAACACCATGCGTCAGAACCTCATGAAGATGGCCGCTCCCGCCGGCGTCGCTACGCGTTTCTTCTCCCTGCAGAAGACCATCGACGTCATTGGCAAGGCGAGCCCGCGCCAGAAGATTTTCATCGTGGCCGAAACACCGGAAGACGTGCTTACGCTCGTCAAGGGCGGTGTGCCTATAAAGAAGGTAAACATCGGCAACATGCACATGTCGGAAGGAAAGCGCCAAGTCGCCACCTCCGTCGCAGTTAACGACGAGGATGTCGCTGCGTTTAAAGAGCTGCAGGAATTGGGGGTGGAGTTGGAGATCAGGCGCGTTCCGAGCACGCCTGTTGAGGATACGAGCAAGCTCTTCTCGTAATCCTCGTGATCCACGTTGTCAGGAGTGAAACCCTGACATTCTGTACGTGATATCCAAAGTGCGTACATACATTTTGAAAGGAGGAGCAAGATGGAATTCTCGATCATTCAGGTCGCACTGGTCTTCGTTGTTACGTTCATCGCGGCAATCGACCAGTTCAACTTCCTCGAGTCTCTCTATCAGCCCATCGTCACCGGCGCCGTCATCGGTCTTATCCTTGGCGACCTCAACACCGGTCTTCTCGTGGGTGGTACTTATCAGCTCATGACGATCGGCAACATGCCGATCGGAGGCGCTCAGCCGCCTAACGCCGTCATCGGCGGCATCATGGCAGCCATTCTCGCTATCGCTACGAAGCTCGAGCCCAACGCGGCAGTCGGCCTCGCCATTCCGTTCGCTCTGCTTGGCCAGCTTGGTGTTACCCTGGTCTTCACGCTTATGTCCCCGCTTATGTCCTCGGCCGATAACATGGCTCACAACGCGGACACCAAGGGCATCGAGCGCCTGAACTACTTCGCCATGACCCTGCTCGGCCTGATCTTCGCTGTCGTCGTCACCCTGTTCTTCATCGCTGGCGCCACCATCGGTCAGACCATCGCTTCCGCCATCCCGACTTGGCTGCAGACCGGTCTGTCCGCTGCAGGCGGCATGATGCGCTTCGTCGGCTTCGCCGTCCTGCTCAAGGTTATGATGAACCGCGATATGTGGGGCTTCTTCCTCATGGGCTTTGGCCTCGCGCTCATCACCGTTGCCAACGATTCTCTGGCAACCCCTGCCCTGCTCATCCTCGCTCTCATCGGCTTCGGCATTGCTTTCTGGGACTTCCAGCAGCAGACCGAGCTGAAGGGTGCAGCTGTTTCTGACGGAGGTGACTTCGAAGATGGCATCTAATGAGTATGTGATCCCGGAGCACTACGAGGATCTCACTCCTGCTCCGCAGCTCGACCAGAAGACCCTCAACAAGATGGCTTGGCGCTCCTGCTTCCTGCAGGCATCGTTCAACTACGAGCGCATGCAGGCCGCTGGCTGGCTTTACTCCATCATCCCCGGTCTGGAGAAGATCCACACCAACAAGAACGACCTCGCGGCTTCCATGAGCCACAACCTGGAGTTCTTCAACACTCACCCGTTCCTCGTCACCTTTGTTATGGGTATCGTGCTTTCGCTCGAGCAGAACAAGGTTGACATCCCCACGATCCGCGCCGTCCGCGTCGCCGCAATGGGCCCGCTCGGTGGTATCGGTGACGCCCTGTTCTGGCTGACGCTCGTGCCTATCACGGCCGGCATCACCTCCAACATGGCCATCAACGGCAACGCCGCTGCGCCGATCATCTTCCTGGTGATCTTCAACGTCGTCCAGTTCGCTCTGCGCTTCTGGCTCATGAACTGGTCCTACAAGCTTGGCACCAGCGCTATTGACGCTCTGACTGCCAACATGCAGGCCTTCACGCGTGCCGCTTCCATTATGGGCGTCTTCGTCGTCGGTTGCCTGGTCGTCACCATGGGTGGCACCCAGATCAACCTCCAGATCCCCAACGGCACCACCCGTGGCCTCTCCGCTACTACCGTGATCGTCTCCGAGAAGGAGGCCGAGAACTTCACCGGTATGGAGGGCATCGATACCGAGACCGCTGAGGCCGGTACCATCGCCATGACCGATGAGGACGGCAACGCCCTCACCGCTTCCGATGCCGACGGCAACGCTGTCGAGTGCGGCGTCACCGATCTGGGCAACGGCATGGAGTCCGTTACCTACGGCACCGTCACCGAGGATCCGGTCAACTTCTCTGTTGCCGACACCCTCAACACCATCGTCCCGAAGCTCGTCCCGCTTATGCTTACGCTGCTGCTTTACTACATGTTCGCTAAGCACAGCTGGACCCCGACCAAGGGCATTCTGCTGCTCTTCGTCCTGGGCATCCTGGGCGCTGGCCCGCTTGGTCTCTGGCCGAGCATCTGGTAAGGCTCTAGCTTGAGGGGTGTGTCCCTACGCGGCTCACACCCCGACCCCTTAAGCCATGTGTATGTTAAAAGCCGCGTGCTCGTAAGAGCGCGCGGCTTTTGTTTTCTTGATGAGTCGGGTGTTGCGGACTGATAATGCTTAACACCCTAGGTAGTTAGCCGAATTCGAGCAAAAGGGAGGATAGGATGGCGATCGGAGCGCGTAAGCAACCGCTGTACGATCAGCTGGTCGATATTCTGACCGAAAAGATTGACCATGAATATCGCGCTGGTGACATGATTCCTTCCGAGCGCGAACTTTCGGAGCGCTATGGTCTCTCGCGCACTACGGTACGCTTGGCTCTGCAGGAACTGGAGCGTTTAGGACTGGTGGTTCGGCAGCACGGTCGCGGTACCTTTGTGACTGACCGTTCGGCAAAAGCAACCAATCTTATGCAGTCCTACAGCTTTACCGAGCAGATGCGCGCGATGGGTCGCGACCCCGAGACCACGATTCTCGAGTTTTGCGAGATGGAGGCCGATAAGAATCTGGCCGAGCATATGGGATTACGTATCGGTGATCGCATTTTTAAGCTCAAGCGCCTTCGTTCTGCCGACAACATGCCCATGATGGTCGAACGTAGCTATCTACCGGTTCGTCAATTTCTGTCCCTAAAGCGACCGCTGCTGGAGCGTAAGCCGCTTTACGATGTGATTGAGCAAGACTTTAAGCAAAAAATACGCGTGGCCGAAGAGGAGTTCTATGCGAGCATAGCCCGTCCCACCGATGCCCACCTTTTGGGAATTGTCGAGGGCTCGCCTGTGCTCGATTTGGTTAGGACTACGTATAACGAGCCAAACGAGGTTGTGGAGTATACGCTCTCGGTTGCTCGTGCCGATCAGTTTAAATACAAGGTTTACCACCAGCGTAGCGATTAGTGTCTGCACCGTTTCCATATGATGATTCTTTGTATTTAACTGGTTACTACCAGATAACCAACCGAAGTGTATAATTGCACGTCAGATGATTACTTCTAGAGAGAGGTATTAGAAATGTTCGAGAAGAGTGTCGAGGAGCTCACCGAGCTCGGCGCCCAGATCACCACGGCCGAGATTGCTCAGCAGCCCGAGCTTTGGCGTGATACGCTCAACATCTATCGCGAGAACAAGGAGGCCATCGAGGCCTTCCTGGCCGAGGCTCGCGCTATGGGCGAGGGCCGTCTGTCCGTTGTCTTCACCGGTGCCGGTACGTCCGACTACGTTGGCGATACCTGCGCCCCGTACCTGCGTCACGCTGGCAACACTGATCTCTACGACTTTAAGCCCATTGCCACGACCGACATCGTGAGCGCTCCGCGCGACTTCCTGCGCGCCGAGGATCCCACGCTCGTGGTTTCCTTTGCCCGCTCTGGCAACAGCCCCGAGAGCCTTGCCGCCGTTGCCGTCGCCAAGGAGCTCGTCCACAACGTCAAGTTCCTCAACATTACCTGCGCTCCCGAGGGCAAGCTTGCCGTCGAGTCCGCCGATGACCCCAATGCGCTGACGCTGCTCATCCCGCGCGCCAACGACAAGGGCTTCGCCATGACCGGTTCCTACACCTGCATGACCCTGCTCTCTACCCTCATCTTTGACGAGGCTTCCGACGAGCAGAAGGCCGAGTGGGTCGAGACCATCGCCAAGATGGGCGAGGAGGTCATCGCTCGCGAGTCCGAGGTCGCCGATTACCTCGCTGGCGACTTCAACCGCGTGACCTACCTGGGCTCCGGCTCCTTTGGCGGCCTTGCTCAGGAGAGCCAGCTTAAGATTCTCGAGCTTGCTCACGGTCTGGTCGCTACTTCCTACGACACTTCCATGGGCTATCGTCACGGACCTAAGTCCTTCGTCGACGATAAGACGCTCGTCTTCGTGTTCGTCAACAACGACGCCTACACCCGTCAGTACGACATCGACATCCTCAACGAGATCGGTGGCGACGAGATCGCTCAGCACACCGTTGCCGTTCAGCAGGATGGCGCTACCGTCTACGAGGGCGAGTCCTTCACCTTTAAGGGCTACGAGGCGCTTCCCGAGGGCTACCTTGCTCTGCCGTTCGTGATGTTTGCTCAGGCTATCAGCCTGCTCAACTCCGTGCGCGTGGGCAACACGCCCGACACGCCGAGCCCCACCGGTACGGTCAACCGCGTGGTTAAGGGCGTGACGATTCACCCCTTCACCGCTTGATCGCGTCCCCCTGTAAGGGCGCCCGTCCGCTCATAACGGCGGGCGGGCGCTTTTTGTTATTACGTGGGCTGGGTATAAGCATCACCACAGTCAACTGCTTTAGAAGCAAGGAGTGCATATGAGCACGTACGCAATTAAGGCTGACAAGTTCTTCTTGCCGGCAGGCCCGCAACTGGGCGGCTATCTTATGGTCGAGGATGGCGTCTTTGGCGCCTGGCAGGCCGACGAGCCCTCTTGCGAGATCAAGGACTACACGGGATCGTGGATCGCACCGGGTATGGTCGATACCCACATCCATGGCTTCTACAACCACTCAACTACCGATAACGACCCCGAGGGTATCGATATCAGCTCGACTGAGCTCGCCCGTCGCGGTACCACCAGCTGGCTACCCACGACGTTCACCGATGGCGTCGAGCAGATCAAGGACGCCTGCGCCGCCATCGCTCAGGCGGACGAGGGTCGCGGCCCCGACTTCTGCGGTGCTCGCATTCAGGGCATCTACCTGGAGGGCCCCTTCTTTACCATGAAGCACGTGGGCGCGCAGAACCCCGCTTATCTTATCGATCCCTCCGAGGAGGTCTTTGATCAGTGGCAGGAGGCTGCGGGCGGTCGCATCGTTAAGAGCGCCATGGCGGCCGAGCGCGACGGTGCCGCTGCTTATGCGGCTGCTCTGAACGCCAAGGGTGTGGTGACCAGCATCGGTCACTCCGACGCCACCTACGATGAGTGCATCGCCGCCATCAACGCCGGTGCCAGCTGCTTTACGCATACCTATAACGGCCAGCGCGGGCTGCATCACCGTGAGCCCGGTGTCGTGGGTGCTGCTATGTCCACGTCCGAGACCTACGCCGAGATCATCTGTGACGGCAAGCACGTAAACCCTGCCGCCATCAAGGCGCTGCTGCAGGCCAAGGGCTGGCAGCACACGGTACTCATCACCGACTGCCTGGGCTGCGGCGGCATGCCCGAGGGCAGCTACACCAGCGGCGGCATGGACGTCATCATGAAGGACAACCTGTGCTGGCTCGCCGATGGCAAGAGCATTGCCGGTTCGGTGCTCACGCTTGCCCAGGGCGTCAAGAACATCGTCGACTGGGGCATCGCCAGCGCCGATATCGCCATTCGCATGGCAACCGAGGTGCCGGCACGCTCCGCGCACATCGAGGATAAGTGCGGCAGTATCATGCCGGGTCGCGACGCCGACTTTGTCGTGTTCGACCACGAGCTCACCCTCGTCGAGACGTATGTTGGCGGCCAGAGCGTCGGCAACGCCTTTACCGAGTAACGATAGAAAAAGACGGCGGGCCCGAATCTGCTCGGACCCGCCGTACGGGTTAAACGCTCAACAGCACCTTTACAGTTACAGCTTGCTAGCGATTTTCTTTGCCGTACGCCTAACGCCGGCCACCAGGCCTCCTGCAGGATGCTCCTTCTCGTATGCTAGGCGCTTCTCGCGCTTGGCGTACTCTTCGACGATGATGTCTCCATACTCGTCTTCGATCTTGTCGAAGAAGCCGACGGCACCCTTTATTTCCTCAGCGGTCGGGTGCCCCTTTTGGACACCGCCGGTGAGTTTGAACGGCCCCCACGTATCAAAGCCGGGGCAGCCGTAGACACCCATAAAGATGGCCTGCCTCATGCGGCAGATGCCATCGATATCCTTGCCGTACCACTTGTTTTTGCCACCGTAGGTCATAAGGCCAAACACCTTGTCCTGCGGCTGCAACACGTTAGTGAGCACGCGTGCCATGTCCTTGTCGATCTCGGAGTAATAGATGCCCGTGGCGACACCAATCAGATGGTATTCGTGCAGGTTGGGATACTCGTTTTTGCCGAGCGTTTTCACATCGAGGGTATCGATTTCGGGGTGCGCCTCGACGATGGCGTCCACGAGCTTTTTCGTATTGCCGTGGTGGCGTGAGGCATAAAGAATGATGGTTCGCATAAGAAGGCCTTTCAGCTGTAATTGCATCAATGTCTGTATGGTACCCCGTTACATGGCCGGGATACCGGACGCATCGATGAGCGTGCGGGTTTGTTCTATGGTTAGGATTGAAACGGGCGCTTGCGTGAAATAAAGCAGTTGTTCGAAAGGATGGGTAATGGAATACGCTCTCTCCAACGATTCGATTTCTATTAAGGTTTCCACGGCTGGTGGCTCGTTTACCTCGATTGAGGCCGGAGGTCGCGAGTACTTGTGGCAGGGTGATCCCACCGTGTGGTCCGGCCAGGCGCCGATTTGCTTCCCGATTTGCGGAGGCTTGCGCGACAACAGCGCCATGACGTTTGCCGGGCATCATGTAAAGCTCGCTCGCCACGGCTTTGCGCGCAAGCAGGAATGGAAGCTGCTGAGCCAAGGCGAGAACGAGTTGGCTATGTGCCTGGCTTCGGAGGATAACGCCGCGCTGCTGAGCGATTATCCGTATCCGTTTAGGCTCGTCGCCCGCTATACGCTCGAGGACGCCGCCGTGCGTGTCTCCTATGAGGTTACCAACGAGGGCACCGAGGACATGCCGTTCTTTATCGGTGGGCATCCCGGCTTTAGGTGCCCGCTCGATGAGGGCGAGGCCTATACGGACTACGAGTTGCGCTTTGAGAAAGAAGAGGCTGCAGAGCTTTGCACCGCTGTCCCTTCGACTGGCTTGATTGACGTGGACAAGCGCTCCAAGAACCCCATGGTGGGAAAGACGCTGCCCCTGTCGCACGAGCTCTTCGATTTTGCGGAGACCATCTTTGACGTGCTCGAGAGCCGCCAGGTCACGCTTTCCAAAAAGGGCGAGGACAAGGGCGTCCGCCTGAGCTTTGAGGGCTTCCCATATCTCATTGTGTGGAGCAAGCCCGAGGGTGATTTTGTGGCAGTTGAGCCTTGGGGCGGCCTTTCGACCTGCTCCGATGAGGACGACGTGCTTGAGCATAAGCGTGGCTGCCTTGTCGCCAAGCCCAAGGAGACCGTCGTTCGCTCGTTCACGATTGAGATTCTGTAATTCCGTTTTGTCGACTCGTATCGCGAGGCACAAGGAGCCTGCGAGATAAGGAGCTAAAAATGATCCTCACCGTTACGATGAACCCGTCCGTCGATACACGCTATCAGCTCGATGAGCTCATTATCGACGACGTTAACCGTGTGACGCCCGAAAAGACCGCCGGCGGCAAGGGTCTCAACGTGGCCCGTGTACTGGGTCAGCTGGGCGACGACGTTGTGGCAACCGGTCTACTCGGCGGTCACATGGGCGCCTACATGGCCGAGCTCATGGACGCCAACGGTATTAACAACGACTTTGTGCCCATCAAGGGCGAGACCCGCATCTGCCTCAATATCCTTCATGCCGGCAACCAGACCGAGCTGCTCGAGAGCGGCCCGACAATTGCCCCCGAGGAGCTCGATGCCTTTACCGCCAAGTTTACCGAGCTTGCGAGCAAGGCCGACGTCGTCACCATCTCGGGTTCGCTGCCCCGTGGTGTCGAGGCGGGCTACTACGCCAAGATCACGGGTATTGCCGAGAACGCCGGCGCCAAGGTGCTGCTCGATACCTCGGGTGCTTCGCTCGAGGCCGCCCTTAAGTCCGAAATTAAGCCCGAGCTGGTCAAGCCTAACCTGACCGAGATTAACGGCCTTCTGGGCACGAGCTTTACCACCGACGATGTGGACGAGCTCCGCGCCGCGCTCGCCTCTGATGCCCGCTTCTCCGATATCCCCTGGGTCGTCGTGTCCATGGGCGCTGCCGGCTCCGTGGGCTTCCATAATGGCCGTGCATTCCGCGCCAAGACCCCCGATATCCCCGCCGTTAACGCTACGGGCTCTGGCGATTCGACCATTGCCGGCTTCGCACATGCGATTGCTGCTGGCGCGGATGACGAGACGGTGCTACGTACCGCCAACACCTGCGGCAAGCTCAATGCCATGGATCCCATGACCGGCCATCTGGTCATGGACCGTTGGGACGAGGTCTACAACGGCGTTGTCGTGACCGAGCTGTAGGAGCTTGTGCGCCGCCCCCGGCATCGGTTGCTTGCTTGTGGTTAGAGTTGACGACAAGTGCGGTAGCATTATGCCGGGGCGCGACGCCGATGCTGTCGTGTTCAATCCCGACCTTACCCTGGTCGAGACGTATGTGGGTGGCAACAGCGTCGGTAATGCATTTACCGAGTAGCTGCCAAATAAACGATCCGAGAGGGGATTTAGATGATTTACGGTGCATTGGGCGATATCGAGGAATACCGCGGAATGCTCAAGGGCCTCGACGTGCTGATCGACTGGCTCGAGGAGAACGACCCGGCACAGCTCGAGGTCGGCAGCCATCCGATTTTGGGTGAGAAGGTCTTTGCGAACGTCATGTCTCCCACGACGCGTCCCGAGGCTGAGGCTCACTATGAGACGCATCAGCGCTATCACGACCTGCAGATCGACGTCGAGGGTCGCGAGGCCTTTAAGGTCGCCACGGGCAGCCTGACGCTGGTCCAGGAGTTTGACGAGAAGGACGACTACGACCTGGTCGATTCCGACGCCTCGATCGCCGGCGATCTTGCCGACGACAAATTCGCGCTGTTCGTTGCCGGCGAGCCCCACATGCCCACGCTCGAGTTCCCGGGAGATGGCGCACAGCCGGTCAAGAAGATCTGCTTTAAGTTGCTTGCCGACGCCTACTGGGAGGAGTAGCGAGCTGCTCGGCTGAGCTGTTCGTCTGATGGCGTGATTCCCCTAGGGAAATCACGCTAGGACCCCGCCAAACGGGTTTTCCCTAGGGAAATCACGTTTGGCGGGGTTTTCTGTTTTTGAATAGGGAAGCCTCATTTTTTTGCGAAGAACATCGGCTAGCCGCAGGATTGAAATCATCGACCGATAAGTGAGTTCCACTTTTTCGCCCGCAAGCAGTCGTTTCGAGCCAATCTCATCTAGCCCCACAAGCCGAGAAAACAGCGGGCCGCTCATCGTGCCATCGTCAATTGATTCCCTTATGGTCTTCAAAACGTCCGTATCATGAAGCGATGCCGAGCTGTAGGGGGCAACACGAGCGGAACTCTCAATTAACGACGAGACAAAAGGATGGAGATGCTTTGGACATAGTCCATCAAACACCACATCCCCATTGTCGTTCGAGCCGACCAGGCGCCAAGTATAATGATCGACCCAGTCATCTCCGTCATATATGGCGTCCATGAGCAACTTCCCGTCTAGAGAGAGAAACCTATTTGGACATCGGGGCGCAAGACCGCAATCCATATCGGACCTGCAGCAGTTCCAACCCAACGCACCACTTAGGTTCCCTTTCGTACATGTGTATCAATCTGCCCCGAAATGCCGGTGAATGCAATTCCAGACCCGTTTGTCGGATAGCAATCGACGTATTTTTGTTTTCCGCTCACAACCTTGTATAGATAAATCGTTCCAGCAAAAGAGAAGGAATCGTTCGCATTTTTGTCCGGAAGAACTTGCCACCTCAAAATCCCGCTACCAATATGGTCAAGCTTGACCGTTCCGCCGTCCCCCTCAAAAGTGGCAAGGGGATTTACCCCAGACTGAGAGTCGGCATCGCCCTCCTTAGCAGTTATCAGCAGGCTGCCCGTATAAGACTGCTAAGGCTCACCTTCAGGACAGGCAGCCTTGGCCCAAGAAGGGCCACTCAGGCAGAACAGTCCGAGCAGCATCAATACCAGCAAAAGAAAACCCTTAGTTCTTTTCATCTATATCGCCAATATCTCTCGACATTTGTATATTGTGACTATTTTAGATCTATATGGCCAATTTGAGCCCTCACCATGGCAATTGTTGCAGCTGGGTTTCTTTTCATTAAGATTTCACTTTGGTAAATCCCCGCCCCTAAGCATTAAACCCGAAGTCCACCGAGTGGGCCGCCGTTGACGTGGCGATGTTTGGATTGGCGCGCACGCACTCAAAATCGGCAACAAAAAAGCCGCCCGAAGGCGGCTATCTTTTGCAATGGAGCCAGCGACCGGGCTCGAACCGGTGACCCCCGCTTTACGAGAGCGGTGCTCTACCAACTGAGCTACGCTGGCGGCCATGTGATGACGCAACTGAGGCGTCAACGGCTGTCTATGATACGGGACATCGCACATCCGCGCAAGTGTTCTGACGGCTTTTCTCACTTTAAATGCACTAATATTAGAGGCGTGATGTCTGCAGTGCCCATTTGGTACTTGACCTGCTGTTGAGTTGGTGGCCGACGTCCCGCTTGTATGGGTCTCAAACAGAATGGGGCAGCCATGGCTCAACCCAAGATCCTTCTCACGCGTATCGATGACCGTTTCATTTACGGGCAAGACGTTGAGCTGTGGAACGAAGCCGTGGGTTCCAATCTTGTCTTAATCGTCAACGATGAGATCGCGGCGGATTCGCGCCAATGGGCACCCATGAGGGTGGCGGCGCCAGAAGGCGTTTGGACGCGGTTTTTCTCGGTGCAAAGGACCATCGACATCATTTATACCGCAACGCCGCGCCAATGGATTCTCATCATGGTGGCGTCGCCTACGGATGCACTCGCGCTGGTTAAGGGCGGTGTGCCGATCACCAAGATCAGCGTCGGTCACATGGGTGCAGGGGAGGGCAAGCGCCCCGTGACGCCCGCAGTCGCCATAGGCGATGCAGACACCGCAGCCTTCAAAGAGCTGCAAGCGCTCGGCATAGAGTTGGAAATCCACTATCTCCCCACCTCCGACCCCGATCCCATCGAGAACCTGCTCGCGTGATTCCCTGGGGATGGAGGAAAACGGATCGTTTTTTCCCGTGGAGGAGCGGCGAGATGCCCTCGGCCAGGAATTGGGGCCATCTACTACTTTTGGTCGCTTACCTCGAAGCACGATGAAAATCGCAATATTAAAACTGCAGGTAGCGAACGTGCGATTTTTGAAAATAGGGGCGTATGGTCAGGGGTGCGGGAGTAAAAGTAGTAGATGGGCGCAATCTGTCGCGCGCCGATTTCAGGCATGTTGGCACATGTGTCGGAGCTATGAAAAGAGTGTCCCTTTCGACTAGTCTTTTAGAACGTCAATGACTGCACCACAGCTTAAGCCGTTCGCAAAAATGGCTTCTAAATCTGTTTCGTTAATTGAATTGCGTAAATATGGTTAATCAGAGAACCGAAATTTGGTTAAATGGAAACTGTGAATTTGGTTAAACGTGCTGGTAGCAATGGTGATAAATATGCCAAAAAAGTACTACACCAGAATTGTCGAAAATGAGCTCGACCAGCTGCTGGGTATATTCGGTGCCGTTCTCATCGAAGGACCGAAATGGTGTGGAAAGACGACCACGGCCGAGACCCGTGCGGCGTCCAGGCTCCTTCTCATGGACCCGTCGCGCAACTTCGAGAATCGCTTGCGTGCCGAGACGGATCCGGCTCTTGCCGTTTCCGGCGAGGTGCCGCGGCTGATTGACGAGTGGCAGGAGGTTCCGAAACTCTGGGACGCGGCACGGTTTGAGTGCGACAACCGCGGCGGTGAGCCTGGCCAATTCATATTTACGGGATCGGCAACACCGCGAGACGACGAACGCCCGATGCACAGCGGCGCTGGAAGATTCGCCAAACTGCGCATGGACACCATGACGCTTTTCGAACTCGGGAAATCCAGCGGCGCGGTTAAGCTGTCGGGCATTATTTCTGGCGAAAAGTTCAATGGAGCTTTCGGGTCGCTGGATTCTGCCTCGATTGCCGAGTGCGTTGTTCGCGGTGGATGGCCCGCGGCGGTCGGACACGATGCACGGGCTGCGTCCGCGATGGCAAAACGCTACATCGGCATAGTCGCCGAAGAAGATTTATCTCGTGTTGATGGCTCTCGCCGCGACCCTGAGAAGGTCAAAGCCGTCATCGAATCGCTTGCGCGCAATGAATCCACTTTGGCGACACTCAAGACGCTCGTAGCCGATCTTGGCGGAGAGGTGTCGAGACAGACGGCGGCATCATATATATCTCTTCTTGCTCGGGTTAGTTTCGTTCGCGATATTCCCGCGTGGAACCCTGCAATGAGATCTCCGGTGCATTTAAGAGACTCAAAGAAGCATCACCTCGCCGACCCGTCGCTGGCGGCCGCCGCACTCGGGGCGACCCCGGAGACACTACTGCTAGATTTCAAGACGCTCGGACTGCTTTTTGAATCGCTGGTGCTTCATGATTTGTGGGTTTATGCGCGAGCAAACGGAATGGGCCTCTATCACTATCATGATTCTCGCGATCTAGAAGTCGATGCGGTCATTGCGGCTCCCGGCGGAACGTGGATTCCGGTCGAAGTTAAACTCAGCTCTGCTCAAATCGAAGAGGCGTCTGACAGCCTTGTTGCTGTCGAGAAGCGCATGGTTGCCGCCGGAAACAACCCGCCGGTTTCGAAAGTCGTGATCATCGGGTTTGGTTCGCAAGCCTATGTTACCGAGCGTGGCGTCCAAGTTGTTCCGCTGGATGTTCTCGCGCCGTAACGCGACGGTCGAAGCGGGACGGACGCCACCATTGCGCGCGAGGACACGGCATCATCGATGATGCGGCGGCCACATTCGGCAAAGAGTGTCCCCAACGACTAGTCGTTTAGGAACGTCCCCAATGACTAGGTAGAAAAGCGCCCGCTGGCGGTGGTGCCGGCGGGCGCTGCTGTGCGATATGTCGCGTTGCGGGCTTAGTGCCTCATAAAGTAGTATTCGATCACATTGCTGTAGGGATGGCCCGGGCCCACAATGCCCTGCGGGAACAGAGGCTGGTGCGGCGTGTCGGGGTACATCTCGGCCTCGAGGGCAAAGCCGGCGCCCCAGCCATAGTTGGCATCGTCCTTGGCGTGCTCGTCGCCCAGCCAGTTGCCGGTGTAGAGCTGCACGCCCGGGGCAGTGGTGTAGTAGTCCATCTCACGACCGGTCCACATCTCCTCGACGTGCATCGCGCGGCGCAGATTGCGGCCGTACTGATAGCCGTCGATGCACAGGCAGTGGTCGTAGCCGCGTGCCTGCTTAATCTGCGGATCATCGGCCTCCATGCCAGGCGCGACGGGGCGCAACTCGCGAAAGTCAAACGGCGTGCCCTCGACCGGAGCAATCTCGCCGGTGGGGATGTTCTGTTCGTTGATGGGCAGGTAGTGGGCAGCGTTAACAACAAAGAAGTGCTCGCAGTCCATGCCGGCGTTGTGGCCGGCAAGGTTAAAGTACGTGTGGTTGGTCATGGACACGTAGGTGGCGCGGTCGCTCTCGCAGCCGTACTCGATGCGGAAGGCGCCGGTGCGCGTAACGGTAAACACGGCCGTAAACGTGCGGTTGCCGGGCAGGCCCAGCTCGCCGTCTTCAAGCGAGGTGGTCATGCGCACGGCGTTGTGGACCTCATCGAGCTCAACATCCCACACGCGCTTATGCAGGCCGTGCTCAAGGTCGCTGTGCAGGTTGTTGGCGCCCTCGTTGGCGGGCATATGCCAGTCCGTGCCGTCGATGGTAATCGTGGCGCTCGCGGTGCGGTTTGCCACGGGTCCGATGGTCGAGCCAAAGCAGGCGGGGTTGTCAAAGTAATCCTCGAGCTTATCGAAGCCTAGCACCACATCTCGCACGTTGCCGGGAATGTCGGGCACATCGATACCCAGCACGGTGGCGCCATAGTCCATAATGCGAACGCAGATCTCGGGCCCGTTGAGGGTGTAACGATGAACGGGGGTACCGCACGGCGCGGTGCCGAAAAGCTCGGAAGTGATCATTTGGTTCCTAACATCGAGGTATTTCCGACAAACTGTAGCGCGAACAGGCGAGATTATCACTACACCCCACTAAAGCTAGGGGTATTTTTCTCAAAAAAGTGATGATTGGAGCTGTGCGGGCGTTCATTTTTGACGCGTACGAGTCTGATACAATTTGTTCGTTACTGTTTGAATGATATGCGCGCAAAGAACGGCGAGGATTCATCGTGATTAAGGCAGAGCGACAGGATAAGGTTCGTCAGCTGCTCGAGGAGCAGGGCACGGTCTCGGTCAAAGAGATTTCGGATGCGCTGGGCGTTTCGGACATGACGATCCGTCGCGACCTTGAGGAGCTTGCGAGCCTGGGCGAGATCGAGCGCGTGCACGGCGGAGCCCGCAGTGCGCAGGGCCGTCCCCACGCCATGCTGCGCCATGAGTATTCGCACAGCGAAAAGCGCAGCAAGCATGCTGAGGAAAAGCTGCAGATCGCGCGCCGCGCTGTGGAGCTTATCGAGGAAGGCTCGACCATCTTTTTGGGTACGGGCACCACGGTTGAGCAGATGGCCTCGATGCTGCCGGCGTTTCGCCTGCGTATCGTGACCAATTCGCTTTCGGTGTTCAACCTGCTCGAGGAGCGCGAGGACTGCGAGCTGTGCCTCGTGGGCGGTATGTACCGCCGCCGCACTGCCGCTTTTGTGGGGCCGACGGCCGAGGATACCCTACGTGCGCTGGGCATCGATGCGGCGTTTATCGGCGCCAACGGTATCTTGGACGGTGACGTATCCACGTCCAACATGGACGAGGGCCGTATCCAGCAGCTCGCCTTTAGCAAGGCGGACTCGCGCTATCTGATCGCCGACTCCAGCAAGATCGGCAAACGCGACTTCTACACCTTCTGCCGCCTGGACAGCTTGGACGCCGTGGTGTGCGAGCCGGATATTGCCGACGAGGACCGCGCCGCCATCGAGGAGCACACGCAGGTCATCTGCTAGCTAACGCTGCAGGCGGTACTTCTGTCCCCTGCCGGTGCCCTCAGCTGTAACCAGGCCTGTTTCAACGAGTTTTTTGAGGATGCGAAGTAGCTTCGAGCGGCTAAAGGTCACTTTGGCGGCAAGCTCACTTGTCGATTGAGGGCGTACTCCACTTAGCAGTCCGAATACGGTAAGTTCGTCGCCTTCGAGCCCGGGGTTATCCATGAGAAGGGGAAGTGTGACCACAATGGCGTTGTCCGAAACTTGAAAACGGGGCTTTTTGATGCTGCCTTTGTAGGTGTCTCGGATTCGCATAATGCCCGTTCCGAATGCCTCGATAAGGCCTAGGCGCAAAAAGACTTCGGCAAGAATGCCGTTACGTCTAACGGACAGCATGTCGGACAGGTACTCATCGACAGTCATGCTTGCTGGCAAGCCGCCTGGCGAGGCGACCTCCACGCGGTCGTCGAACATCGAGATGCGGATGTGCGCGGGAACATCCCAAGTCCTATGAACGATTGCATTGGTTATTGCCTCACGGAACGCCTCAAGTGGAATGAGCTCCTTGCGAATTCGTTCCATTCCCTTGATCTCTTCGTAGCAGTACTGAGTTTCAAATAGTTCAAGCGCGCTGTCAATTTCTGCTAAGACTGATGCATGCTCAAGAGTTTTGCGCTGTTTAATGAGATTGATGGTGTCACCAAACACTGCAATGTCGATGCCTGGGAAGCTGTTCTCGTCCGCGAGTAGCTCTGCTGCGTTATTGTAGGTCCCGGTCTCATCGAGCAGGCCGAGGGTTTTGAGAGTGTCGGTTGTGAACGACTCAAGCGAAAGCTTTGCTGTTAGGCGATTCTCTAAAACGGTGAAAGATAAATCTTGCTTACTTGCCGCGAGCTGTTCAAAGGAGAGGTTTTGACCCTCGAGCACAAGGCGCGAAAGGCCTAGGGTATCAACTGGTATGGTCGCGGTGTCATTGCGCTTGTACGCCTTCGATCGGTACAGGTAAGGCTTCGATCTGCCGGGAAAGACCGTAAGCTCTACGGTTGCATCGAACTCGTTGATTTTTAGGGAGTAATCGGGCTGGGGGATAATCGAATCGTTAATCTTGTTTTCGATATCTAGGCAGGTCTGCTTGGGGTTATCGAGGCCAACGGTTTTTCCGTCGTCATCGATTCCGAATAGGACGCGCCCGCCCGTGCTGTTTGCATAAGCGGAGACGGTTTTAAGGAACGAATTGGTGACGCTCTCCTTGAACTCAAGATCTTTAGACTCTTGCATCATTTTGCTCCGTTTTGCTTCAACTTGACACGAAAAATGACATGTAAAATTTTACACGTCATTTTGCACGTCAAAAGTATGACACGAAAAAATTGCGCGTCATTTTGCGCGTCAAGGTGACGCAATATGACATGCAAGGGTGGATTTGACCATCTAATTGTCTCGATCCGTAACAGTTGGGGCTGAAAATCCCTGCCAGATGTTACAGATCGAGACAAACGACAGGCTCAGGCCCGGGCAAAACAAAAAAGGCCGCATGCGAACCCGTGGAGGGATTCGCATGCGGCCGACAGGGGGTATGCGGCAAAAGTTAGGCCATGAGCAGGCCGGTCTCCGCGACGGTCTTGTACCAGTACGCGCTCGCCTTGGGATAGCGCTTCTGGGTCTCAAAGTCGATGTAGAACAGGCCGTAACGTTTGTTATAGCCGTTGGTCCAGGAGAACTGGTCCTGCAGCGACCACACAAAGTAACCGTCGACGTTTACGCCGCCGTCGATTGCCTTGAGGATCCACGCGAGATGCTGGCGCATATAGTCGATGCGAGGGGCGTCGTCGATAAAGCCGTCCTCGAAGTCGTCCTTATAGCCCATGCCGTTCTCGGTGATGTAGATCTTCTTATAGTTGGGGTAATCGTTCTTAATGCGCAGCAGCAGGTCGTAGAGGCCCTCGGGATAGATGATCCAGTCCCAATCGGTGGTGGGTACGCCTTCGCGCACGCATGACTCACCCACGCCCTTGAGGAACCAGCGCGAGGAGCCCTTGTCGCCGGTGCCATTGTGGTTGATGTCGTTTTCGCCCTCGGCGGCACGCAGGAACTGGCACTTGTAGGTGTTGACGCCCAGGCAATCGTTGTAGGGGAGCGCAGCGGTCAGCGCGGCGGTGTCCTCGTCGCGGACGTCGAGCTCGCCGCCGGCGATATGGGCCAGCTTGGTCGCAGCCTCCATGGTGTCGGCTGCATAGTGGCCGCGGAAGGTGGCGTCGAGTACCCAGCGGTTGTTGATGACGTCGGCCATGCGGGCTGCCTCGCAGTCGGCGGCGTTGTTGGGGTCGAGGGGATACTTGGGCTCCAGGTTCTGGACAATGCCGATCTCGCCCTCAAAGCCGCCCTCATGGAAGGCGACGACAGCCTTGGCGTGGGCCACCATCATGTTGTGCATGAGCTGGAAGGCCTTGTCCAGGCGGTATTTCTCGCCGTGCGGCCAGTTGCCAACGATAAAGCTGCCCTCGGCGGTTGCGGGAATCTCGTTAAAGGTGAACCAGTGCTTGACCTCGGTGAACTCGGCAAAGCAGAACTTGGCGTACTCGACGAAGGCGTCGATTGTCGTGCGCGTCAGGAAGCCCTCGCCGCCGTCCTGGTAGAAGGCCTCGGGCGTATCGAAGTGATCGAGCGTGACATAGGGGATAACGCCGGCTTTGTTGCAGGTGGCGAAAAGCTCGTGATAGAAAGCGACGCCCTCGGGGTTAATCTCGCCGGTGCCGTTGGGGAAGATGCGGCTCCAAGCGATGGAGACGCGAATGCCGTTGATGCCGAAGCGCTGGCACAAGTCGATATCGACCGGATACTTGTTGTAGAAATCGCTTGCTGGGTCGGGGGAGAAGCGACCCTGGGCAGCCAAAAAATCGTCCCAGGGCACTTTGCCCTTGCCGTGCGTGCGGGTCTCGCCCTCAACCTGGTAAGCGGCGGTGGCGCCGCCAAACACAAAGCCGTCGGGGAACTGCATGGGGTTGGTCATGAGTCATCCTTTCTGTGGGATACGAATAGGGAGAGGTGCCCGAACTGGGGATCCGGGCACCAACAGGGGAGAAACTAGTCGAGGTTCTCGCGGAGCCACTTGATGGCGCCAGCAGGGTCGCGAGTAAGGTCGATATATTCCTTACCGCGGGGAGCGAGCAGCTTAATGCCCAGACGATCGGTGTCGGCCTTCATGTCGTTGTAGTAGCTACGGACCTGCGGGGCGAGCACGATGACGTCGTACTGATCCATGATGGCAGTGTGCTGGCCATAAGCGCCGGCAGAGGAAGCGATGTTCTCTCCGGTCTGCGCGGCACCTTCCTTGATGGCATTGGCAAGCATGGCAGAGGTGCCGGCGCCGGCGCACAGGACGAGGACCTTCAGACCGTCGACATCCTTCTTGGCGGATGCGTCGGCGGCGGGCTCGGGCTGATCGGCGACAGGCTTGCTGTCGGCGGCAGCGGCGGTCGGCTCGACGGAAGCGGTAGCCTGCTCGACAGCGGGCGCAGAGGCGTCGGCGGCGATGGCAGCGGCACCATCGGACTCGAGACCCAGCTCGGCGGCGCGCTCGGCCTCCTGGTCGCAGAGCAGCTTATCGTATGCCTTCAAGAACGGCAGGTAGATGATGGCGTCCAGCAAGATGATGATCGCGACAAATACCAGAGCGATAAGCTGGAAGTTCGTGGTGATGAAGATGCCGATGGGGGCAGGGGTAGCCCAAGGCACCACGAAGGAGAAGCCGTTCATGCCCACGTTATCGATAAAGAACTTGGCAACACTCACGTTGACGCAGCCTGCGGCAACAAAGGGGATGAGCATGTAGGGGTTAAGGATCATCGGGGCGCCAAAGAGCAGCGGTTCGTTGACGGCGAAGGCAACAGGAACAATCGAGGCCTTACCGACGGCTTTGAGCTGCTTGGACTTCATAAAGAGAATCAGCAGAAGCGGCACGATGAAGGTGGCGCCGGTGCCGCCGAACTCACCCACGAGCGACATGTTAAAGGTGAGGGAGTGGGCGGGGTGGCCACCGGCAAGCAGAACCTGCAGGTTCTCGGCCTGGTTGGCAAGACGGATGGGGTCGATGCCCGGCTGGACGATCGAGGGGCCGTGGACGCCGATGAACCAGAAGAACGCGGTGGCTGCCTGGATAAGGATAAGGCCAGGATAGGTTTCTGCAGCGGTAAAGAGCGGGGAGAGCAGTTTGATAAGCAGCTCGGAGAACGGAACGCCCATGAGGTTGCGCACGACGACATCAATGATGCCGCAGATGATGACGGCGCCGCCAAAGGGGATGATGTCGCGGAAGTTCTGAGCGATGGCGCCCGGGACCTCCTTGGGCAGCTTAATGGTCAGATCGCGCGAGACGCAGAACTTATAGACCCACACGGTAATGAACGCGGCGATATAGGCCGAGAACAGACCGCGCGTACCCATGCTGGTGCAGTCGAAGACCGAAAGCTCGGAGCCGTTGAACTTGGTGGTGAACTGCGTGACTGCGAGCAAAAGCATGCTGCACTGGGCGGCCACCATGGTGGAACCGTCGTTGAGCACTTTGCCGGCGGGCATGCGACGGTTCATGGATGCCGTGAAGTTCTTGGCAGTGGTGCCGGCAACCATGATGCCCATGACACCCATGGTGAAGTTGTACAGCTTGTTGCACCAGTCGAGGAGCGGCTGGGGCAGTGTGATGCCGACCACGCCGGGAAGGGTGGCGATCAGCAGGAAGATCGAAGAGGTGAGGACGATGGGCATGCACCCAAGGAATCCGTCCTTAATGGCCTGGAGATAGATGTTCCTCGAGATCTTCTCAAAGAACGGTTGATGCTTTTCGAGCATCTTTACGATGGCGTCCATAGAGCTCCTTTGCTGCTCGATGCGCGATGCATGTGGATGGAACTGGTCGTCGATGGATGGTCAGGACTGCCCGGAAACCTTCTTGCTTAAGGAAGGCATTGCGAAATGACAACGTTGTCATTTCGTTAATGACAACGTAAGACATTATTGGAAGAGCAACAAGGATATACGGGTGAGCGGTCGATATTGTCCGGTAAACGGTTGATTTATCAGTCAGGCAGGTAGTGTATGCTAGAACGCAAAAAATAAGCGATAGAGAACCGAGTGGAGAAGCAGTGGCAACGATGGACAAGAAAAATGTCTCAATGAACGACGTGGCAGTTGCCGCGGGCGTTTCTCTCAAGACGGTGTCGCGTGTGATCAACGAGCCCGATAGCGTGCGAGAGTCGACACGCGATAGGGTCCATTTCGCAATGGAGGCGCTTGGGTTTCGAACCAACTTTGCCGCGCGTTCGCTCAAGTTGGGCCGTTACGGGTGCATCGGCGTGGTGCTGTTTCACTTGTCGGGCGGCGCCGTGGACATGATTGACGGTATCGCTGATGCCGCCGAAGAACGCGGCTTTGCGCTCACGATGATCAAAAAGCGGGCGGGGGAGAAGATGACCCTTGCCGAAGCAGCGCGTAGGATGTCGCAGCTTCCCGTCGACGGCATGATCTTCAACCTGCGTCAGATGGTCGATGACTTTGATACCTTTGAGGCGCCGAAAGACCTCAAGACGGTGATTATTACGCCGATGGAGCATCCTACCTGCTCTACCGTCAGTGACGATCAAGAGGGTGGTGCGCGCATGGCGTGCGAGTACTTCTTGAATCACGGGCACAAGAACGTGTACTTCGTTTCTGGTAAAAAAGAGTCACTGTCGAGCCAATGTCGTATGAAAGGCTGGCGTGCGGCGCTCGAGGCGCGCGGCATTGAGCCGCCCGAGCCTCTGCGGGGCGATTGGAATGCGGATAGCGGGTATGCCGCGGGCCTCGTGCTTGCCGATAAACCCGACTGCACGGCAGTCCTGGCCGCCAACGACTGCATGGCGAATGGCGTGATGATGGCCTTGCGCGACAAGGGGCTGAACGTGCCCGACGATGTGTCCGTGATTGGCTTTGATGACGAGCTTTACAAGACGATGCCCAACTCGATTTTGACGTCGGTAAAGTTCCGTCACCGCGAACTGGGCATCCGTGCGCTTAACGAGGTCGTCGCAGGCCTGGAAGCCCCGAGCTCCAGAAGCCGTACGCTCGTCTCGGGCGTGTTGGTCGAGCGCTCCAGCGTGAAAGACCTACGGGTGTAGCTTGCTCGGCCTGTTTGTCTCGATCTGTAACAGTTGCGCTCCAAAAACTCGGCTAGATGTTACAGATCGAGAATGTTCTGCCCGGCCTATTCCGATTGTCTCGATCTGTAACAGCTAGGACCAAAAAACTCGGCTAACTGTTACAGATTGAGATTATTCGATCCGGCCTATTCTGTTTATCTTGATCTGTAACAGGTAGGAGCAGAAAACTTGGTTAGATGTTACAGATTGAGATTGAGGGGACTGACCTGTGCGTTTGTCTCAATCTGTAACAGGTAGACGCCCAAAACCGGGTTTAGTGTTACAGATCGAGACAATTCGGCCCGGCCCACCCCGTTCATCTCGATCTGTAACAGTTGGGGCCGAAACCGCGGGTCAGATGTTACAGATCGAGACAAACGGCTCCTGACCAGCCCAAAAACAAAAAGACCGGGGGCGGCGCGCCGTGTGACGTGTCGCCCCCGGCTGAGAAATGGGGGACAGGATATGTGAGCGGAGCAATTTTGCTCGCCGCAAGTCGCTAGTCCAGACGACGGGTCTGCGCCACGTGCTTGTACCAGTAGGCGCTTGCCTTGGGCGTGCGCTTCTGGGTTTCAAAGTCTACGTAGAAGAAGCCATAGCGCTTGTTGTAGCCATTGGTCCAGGAGAACTGATCCTGCAGGCTCCACAGGAAGTAGCCGCCCACGTTGACGCCCACCTCTATGGCCTTGAGCAACCAGCGCAGGTGCTGCTCGATGTAGTCGATGCGCGGCTGGTCGTCCACAAAACCGTCCTTGTAGGGGTCCTTGTAGCCCATGCCGTTCTCGGTGATGAAGATTTGCTTGTAGTTGGGGTAGCGCTGCTTAATGTAGACGAGCAGATCGAACAGGCCCTCGGGATAGATAATCCAGTCCCAGTCGGTGGTGGGGATGCCGGGCTTGTTCACATGCTCGCCAATACCCTTAACGCGCCAGCGGCCGGTGCCTTTCTCGCCCGTACCGTTGTGGTGCAGGTCGTTCTCGCCGTCGTAAGCCTTGAGGAAGCGGCACTGGTAGTTGTTGACACCCAGGTAATCGTTGTAGAGCGCAGCCTCGCGCATGATTTCCAGATCATCGTCCAGGATCTCGATGGCGCCGCCCGAGACGGCAGCCAGGCGGTTGGCGCACTCGAGGGTGTCGGGAGCATAGTCCCCGCGGAAGGTGGCGTCGAGCAAGAACTGGTTCTGCAGCACGTGCTCGTTATTGGCGGCCTTGATGTCGGCGGGGTCGTTCTCATTGAGCGGATACTTAAACTCCAGCGATTGAATGACGCCGATCTTGCCCTTAAAACCGCCGTTGTGGAAGGCCAGCACGGCCTTGGCGTGGGCGAGCATCATGTTGTGCTCGCACTGGAAGGCCTCGGCCAGATGAGCTTTGACGCCGCCGGGGAAGGTACCCTCGATGTAGGTGTTGGAGGCATCGGCCCAGATCTCGTTAAAGGTGAACCAGTAGGTCACCTGGTCGGCGTACTCCTTAAAGCAGAAGGTGGCAAAGTCCACAAAGGCATCGATGGTCTCGCGGTTGAGGAAGTCGCCCTTCTCAAAGAGGGGAAGCGGCGTGTCAAAGTGATGCAGCGTGACGAACGGCTCAACATGGTGCTTATGGCACTCGGCGAAGAGATCGTGGTAGAACTGGACGCCCTCGGGGTTGATTTCGCCGGTGCCGTTGGGGAAGATGCGGCTCCAGGCAATGGAGAGGCGAATGCCGTTGATGCCGAACTCCTCGCACAGCTCCAGGTCGACGGGGTACTGGTTGTAGAAGTCGGAAGCGGGATCGGGAGAGAAACGGCCCTGGGCCTCCAGGAAGTCGTCCCAGGCAACCTTGCCCTTACCGTGAGTGCGGGTCTCGCCCTCTACCTGGTAGGCAGCGGTGGCGCCGCCAAAGACAAAGTTCTCGGGAAACTGCGCAGGCGGGTTGGTGACGCTAGCAGGGTTAACGGACATGATGATCCAATCGTCTAAATCGAAGGGCCAGCCGGTCTTGGATGGTCGGCTGGCCCTGAGCGTTACTTACTTCGAGAGTTGCTCGCTTACGAAGGCGAGAGACTTGTCGCCGTTCTGGGAGAGCTCGATGTACTGCTTACCGCGGCAGGCGACGCACTTGTTGCCCACACGCTCGCAGTCTTTCTGCAGGTCGGCCAGGTAGCTGGCGGCCTGCGGGGCCAGGACGACCAGGTCAAAGTCGGGGAGCATGTCGACGTGGTTGCCATAGGCCTCGGCAGCGGTCTCCAGATTGATGCCGCGCTCCTTGGCAGCCTTGGCCAGCGCGTTGGCGAGCAGGCCCGAGGTTCCGCCACCCTGGCAGAGCACGAGCACGCGCTTGCCGTTGAGGTCGCTGGCGGTCGTTGCCTCGGCAGCGGGTGCTGTGGAAGCGGTGGGGGCGTCGGCCTTCACGGCCTCGGCTGCGGCACCGGCGGCAACGCTCTTGGCATCGGCCTTGCCCTGGAAGGCGTCGTTGAGCTTGGCGGCCTTCTCGGCGTTCTTGGCGGCGAGCTCCTCCTGGGAGATCTCGGCCTCCTCGGCGCACTTCTGGGCGTCATAGGCACGGAAGAACGGGTAGTACAGGGCAAAGTCGACGATCAGGATGATGGCGAGCATCACAAAGGCGAGCGGCTGGAAGCCCAAGCCCATGATGGTGCCGATGGGGCCGGGGACGGTCCAAGGCAGGGTGTACATAAAGCCGTTCATGCCCAAGAAGTCGATAAAGATCTTGAGGATCCAGATGTTGGCGATCGGAGCAAAGACAAACGGGACAAAGAAGACGGGGTTGAGCACGATGGGTGCGGCGAACAGCAGCGGCTCGTTGACGGCAAAGCACACGGGGACGATGGCTGCCTTACCGACGGCACGCATCTCCTGGGATTTGGCCAGGAAGCAGAACATAAAGACCAGGACGAGCGTGGCGCCGGTGCCGCCCATGCAGACGACGAAGTACTGGGCACCCTGGGTCAGGACAGCGGAAGCGTGCTGACCAGCCTGGAATGCAGCCAGGTTGTCGGTCATGTTGGCAACGAGGGCGGCGGCGATGGCGGGCTCGACGATTGAGGGGCCGTGGACGCCCACGAACCAGAAGAGGCTCATAGCGCCGTAGATGACGGCGAGGCCGATGTAGCCGTCGGCAGCGGTGAACAGGGGCTGGAACACTTGGATGACGCCCTGGGCAAAGCAGAAGCCAAAGGCAGCGCGGAAGACGATGTCAAAGACCCAAAAGACGGTGATGCAGACGGAGAAGGGGATGATGTCCTTAAAGGTCTGCGAGATGTTGGGCGGAACCTGCTCGGGCATCTTGACGGTGATGTTGCGCTTAATGAAGAACTTGTAGATGATGCCGGTCACAAACGCAGCGATAAAGGCGGTCAACAGGCCCTTGGAACCAAGGTAGGTGGTGTTGAAGCCGCTGGCAGCGTCCGTGGCGATGGTGTCGCTCGAAAGGAGCAAGAAGCCGATGATGGCCGCGCACATGCACGAGATAAAGTTGATCTGGTTGTTCTTGGGCAGGTCGCGGTTCTGGGCGTCGGCGAAGTGCTTGGCCGTGGTGGCGGCACAGGCGATGGCCAGGATGCCCATGGAGTAGTTGTAGCACTTCCACAGGGCGTTGTTGATGTCATCGGGCCAATAGAAACCCCAGATGTTGGGGACCGAGGCTACCAGGCAGAAGATGGACGAGAAGATGATGATGGGGATGACGGAGATAAAGCCGTCGCGGATCGCCTTGAGGTACTTGTTGCGGGCGATCGCGTTGAAAAAGGGCTGGCCCTTTTCGATGATGGCGATGAGTTGCTCCATGCAATGCTCCTAAGAGTCGGTGGGTTAGCAACGATGGTAGCTTTTGGCGTTCGGTTGCCAAAATGTTGACGTTGCCATTTTGCGACACAAAAAAAGACGCGAACCAGTGGTTCCTATGCCTGCGAACCATCGATTCCTTACGCGTAAACGTTTGAGCCGCCCGGTGGCTCTGTATTTGCGCAATGGCAACGTTAACATTTGGGCGACAAAAGCCGTTCGGGGAAGCAAGATTGTCGGTGAACGGTAGGTTTTAGGTGGTAAACGTATTGTGGGGGAGGTGTTGGATATACTTGAAGGCGTTCATTTGACTGCGTAGGGTGCCGCCAATGGCATCGTTGACATAGAAAGATCGACCTATGGCCGCTGTTAAAAAATCGGTTTCCGTTAAGGACGTGGCGCGTCTCGCGGGCGTCTCGGAGCAGACGGTCTCGCGCACCGTGCACGATTCGCCCAGCGTGCGCCCCGAGACCAAGGAGCGCGTGCGTGCCGCCATGCGCGAGCTGGGGTATCGTCCCAATTTTGCCGGTCGATCGCTGCGCCGCGGCAAGTTTAAGACCGTCGGTGTCGCCATGTTCAACATTACCGGCACCGGCAACCTCGACCGTATGGAGGGCTTTACCGCTGCGGCCGACAAACACGGCTATGCCATCACCCTAACTAAAGTAGACGGGCATCCGTATACCCTCGAGAGTGCATCGTCGCGCATGAGCGCACTTCCGGTGGATGGCATGGTTGTGATCATGAATCGCATGCCGGCGGACTTTGGCACCTTCGAGCCGCTGCCCGGTATGCAGACGGTGCTCGTTACCATGCTGGAGCACCCGCTCTGTTCAACGGTCGATAACGACCAGTTCGATTGCTCGCGCCAGGTGGTCGAGTACTTGCTGGTGCAGGGGCACAAGACCGTGCACTTTATCTCATGCCCCGAGCGCTCGCTTTCGGGCATGCAGCGCGAGGAAGGCTGGCGTGAGACACTGCGCGCACATGGTATTGAGCCGCCGCGACTCGTCCGTGGCGATTGGACGGCACAGAGCGGATATGCTGCCGGTCAGGCTCTAGCGGACGATCCGACCTGTACCGCCATCTATGCTTCCAACGATGCCATGGCCTACGGCTGCATTCGCGGGCTCGAGTCGCGCGGGAAGCGCGTGCCCCAGGACGTGAGCGTAGTGGGTGTTGACGATAGTCTGGGCGACATCGTGCCCGACCGTCGCCTGACCACGGTGCGCTTTGACAACAAGCGCGTCGGCATGTGGGCTGTCGACAAGATTGCCGGCGCCGAGGGGGGTGCGTCTGGCGTGGAGCACATGCTGATCCCCGGCATGCTCGTAGAGGGTGATACGGTGCGCGATGTACGCTAGGGTGTGGACCTGTTTGGGTTGCCACTAATTGTGTTCGATATTGTTCGCATTGGTTTAAAAACCGTTCACGGGCGAAAATCGACCGTTCATAGCTCGAAATTGCGTTTTGCATTGTTCTGTTTTGTTTGAATGTTAATGTTTCTGTCATACACAACGCAGCGCGTATGCCCGGACGCGATGCTCTCCATTGGTTCATATGTGAAAGGAACGCAATATGGCAACCAAAGAAGAAATCTCGATGGTTGGATTCGAGATCGTCGCATACGCGGGTGACGCCCAGACTGATCTGCTTGCAGCGCTCGATGCTGCTCGCGAGGGTGATTTTGAGAAGGCCGAACAGCTGCACAAGGATGCGAGCGATGCACTCATTGGCGCCCACGACACGCAGACCAAGCTGCTTTCGCAGGAGGCCGGCGGCGGCGAGATGGAGATGACCTTCATCATGGCCCACGCTCAGGACACCCTCATGACCACCATGATCTTGGAGAAGCAGACCCGCTTTACCATCGATGCCTACAAGCGCATCGCTGAGCTCGAGGCCAAGCTCGCCTAACGAACCCTCACAACCTCGTCCCCTTCCAAAAACCCTGCCGCTATCCGCGGCAGGGTTTTTTGTATTCCACCTATCTAGGTTGCGGCGAAATAGGGGCCGACAGCCCCAAATGACCCGCTTTTCCCGTCCCCGGAGGATCGGTTGGCAGCGCTCGCCACGAAACTGGCTCATCTACTACGTTTAACCCGATACCCTCGAACACACCCGCGTTTCATGAAAAATCGCAGGACTTCTACCTGCGGTTTTGTTTTTTCGCTTTGTGGCATGGTCGGGGATGGGCGGTTAAACGTAGTAGATGGGCCCATTTCATGGCGGGCGGATCATGCAGCAGCTTGTTGCGCCTCCTGCCGTTCGGTTTTTCGATGGGTGGGTATACTTTCCACCGCAATACAGGCCGGAATGAGGAGGTATCCAAATGCCGGACAACGGATCAATTCAAAAAAGAGACGCGTATGAGATGGCTCATGGGCGTCCTGTCCAGATAGCCGAGCATACGACGGTAACCGAGCTGCAGCCCAGCCTGTCCGATGTCGTGTGCGCAAACAAAAAGCTGCAGATTGGCTTTATCGTTGCGCTCGTGGTGCTGGCGCTGCTGTCGGGCTTTGTAGCTCGTCCGCATTTTGCCGATACCAAGACTTGGGACTCCACCATCGAGGTCATCGATCAAAAGAAAGGTAACGTACTGGCGCTCACGACCTCGTGCGTGGCGCTATCTGCGGGCATTACCGCGCTGCCGGGTGATACGGGAACGCCGGTTGCCGAGCAGCTCGCGCAGCTTTCAGGCAACTTGGGCATCGTGCTTGCCGTGCTCTATCTCGAGAAATATCTGCTGACTATTTTGTGGTCGGTTGGCCTAGGCATCTTAATCCCGTTTGCGTTGGTGCTCTTTGCGGTGTCGCTTGGCATTCATGGGCGCTGGAGCACGAGCGCCGTCCTGCGCCGCGTGGCGACTCGCGTGCTGGTGGTTGCCATGATCGGCATGGCGTTGGTGCCTGCAAGCGTATGGGTGTCGCAGAAGGTCGACGAAACGTATCGAGTGAGCATCGAGGCAGCCGAGCAAAAGGCGGCCGACGCTGCGAGTGCGGCAGATAGCGACAGCTCCAAAGCAAGCAAGAAAAAGGCCGAGGCCACGGAGTCCAAAAACGTGCTCGAGCAGTTGACTGACGGGGCCTCGAGCCTGGTCACGTCGGTAACCAGTGGTGCCAAGCAGATGACCGACAAGATCGTGCAGCAGGTGACCGACCTGATCGAAGGCGTCATCGTGATGATCGTGACCTCGTGCGTTATCCCGCTGCTGGTGCTCGCGGCGTTTCTGTGGCTGGGACACACGCTACTGGGGATCGATATCTCTGGCCCGGCGAACTATTTGACGGGCCGTTTTCTGAGCGCTCCGTCCAAACATGCCAAGAAGAGCGGGCAGTCTGAGTAGGCGGCAAAGCGAACTTTGGAAGATCAACCGTAAGAAGGGGCGGCCGAGACACGTTCTCGGCCGCCCCTTTGTTTGCTGAACACATGGTCGCTACGTCTGCGCCGGGCTCAAACGGTCGGCAATCAACCGTGAATGGTATTTGTTCAAAAAAGAACAAAGATAAACAGATAATGGTTGCAGTCGCTGTTCGAATGTGTTCAAATAAACATGAACAGTGAAGAACCGCACATTCAGATGCCCGGACCTGAACGCGATTCAACACTTCCAAACAGAAACTACGCACCTGCGTATCTCTCAAGGAGGATGTCATGAGGGTTGTAATCGCTTCCGATGCCGACGGTATGTCGATGAAGGAGTCCATCAAGGAGATGCTCATCGCCGACGGTCACGAGGTCGTCGACTATTCCGAGACCCCTGCCGCGGACTTTGTCGATTCCGCGACCGCCGTTGCCAAGGACCTGCTGGAGCACAAGGATTCCCAGGGCTTCGCATTCGATAAGTACGGCGTCGGCTCCTATATGGCCGCCGTCAAGATCAAGGGCATGGTCGTCGCCAACATTTCCGACGAGCGTTCCGCCTACATGACCCGCGAGCACAACGGCTCGCGCATGGTCACCATGGGCCCGGGCGTTGTGGGCACCGAGGTCGCCAAGAAGATCGCCCGCGAGTTCCTGCGCGCCCAGTACGCCGGCGGCCGTCACCAGATCCGTGTCGACATGCTCAACAAGATGGCCTAACGAGAGCCACCGAGAACTCGAACTTCTATCTCAACTTGTGAATTCAGACGAAAGGACGTTCTGATGAAGAAGACCATCGCAATCGGTTGCGACCATATCGTTACGGACGAGAAGATCTATCTGGCCGACCGCCTGGAGCAGGCTGGCTACAAGGTGCTCGACTGCGGCACCTACAGCCACACCCGTACGCACTATCCCATCTACGGTAAGGCCGTGGGCGAGGCTGTTGCCAGCGGCAAGGCCGACTTTGGCGTGGCCCTGTGCGGCACCGGCATCGGCATCACCAACGCCGTCAACAAGGTTCCCGGCGCCCGTTGCGCCCTGGTTCGCGACATGACCTCTGCCCTGTATGCCCGTCGCGAGCTCAACGCCAACATCGTGGGCTTTGGCGGCAAGATTACCGGTGAGTTCCTGATGGCCGACATCATGCTTGCCTTCCTGGAGGAGCCCTACGAGAAGACCCCCGAGCACGATGCCCTGATCGCCAAGATCGACGCTTGCAATAAGGCCGACGCTGAGGCTCAGGCCGACCCGCACTTCTTTGACGAGTTCCTCGAGAAGTGGGACCGCGGCGAATACCATGACTAGCGGGTATCCGGCGTAATTTACTAGTCCGTTGACGGCTCGCGTTTCTGTGAGGGGGCGCGGGCCGGTTTTCTATCAGCCCTATTGACTCGGCGGGCTGGCGTACGAAAGGGAAGGCTCCTATGGAGTTTGTTCTTGATAACGGTTCTGTTCGTGTGACACTGAGCACGGCTGGAGGATCGTTCACTTCGATTAAAGCCAACGGTCGCGAGTACCTGTGGCAGGGCGATCCTTCGGTCTGGTCGGGCCAGGCGCCCATTTGCTTTCCGATTTGCGGCGGCCTTCGTAACGGTCGCGCGATGACCATGGGCGGCCGCGAGGTCAAGCTTGCCCGCCACGGCTTTGCCCGCAAGCAGGAGTGGAAGCTCGAGGAGCAGGGTGACAACATGGTTGCGCTGAGCCTAAGCTCTGCCGACCACGCCGAGCTGCTCGAGCAGTATTCGTATCCGTTTAAGATTGTTGCTCGTTACACGATCGATTCGGAAAAGGTGGCCGTGTCGTACGAGGTGACCAATGAGGGCACCGAGGACATGCCGTTTTTTGTGGGTGGCCACCCCGGCTTTAAGTGCCCGCTCGACGAGGACGAGTCCTATGACGACTATGAGCTTCGTTTTGATCAGCGTGAGGCCGCCGAGCTCTGTACTGCCGTTCCCTCGACGGGCCTGATTGATGTCGAGCATCGCAGCAAGAACCCCATGATCGGTCAGAACCTGCCGCTGACCCACGAACTCTTCGACTTCGCGGAGACCATCTTTGACGTGCTCGACAGTCGCGTGGTTACGCTGACCAAGAAAACCGAGGACAAGGGCGTGCGCCTGACGTTCCCTGATATGCCATACCTGATTGTGTGGAGCAAGCCCGAGGGCGACTTTGTGGCCGTGGAACCGTGGGGCGGCCTGTCCACCTGCTCCGACGAGGACGATATTCTGGAGCACAAGCGTGGCTGCCTGGTTGCCAAGCCGGGGGAGACCGTCACTCGCGGTTTTGAGATCGAGATCCTTTAACGAGCTATCGTATGTTTGGGGCTGCGCGTGTCGTGCCCCGGAAACAGGAGTTCAACATGATTCTGACCGTTACCATGAACCCGTCGATCGATACGCGCTATCAGCTCGACAAGCTGACCATCGACGATGTTAACCGTGTGACGCCCGAAAAGACCGCTGGCGGTAAGGGCCTCAACGTGAGCCGTGTGCTGCTGCAGCTGGGCGACGATGTGCTCGCGACCGGCCTGCTCGGCGGCCACATGGGCGCCTATATGGCCGAGCTTATGGATGCTGACGGCGTCAAGAACGACTTTGTGCCCATTGCCGGTGAGACGCGCATTTGCTTGAATATCCTGCACGAGGGTAATCAGACCGAGCTGCTGGAGAGCGGCCCGCAGATCGCCCCGGCCGAGCTCGAGGCCTTTACGGCTAAGTTCGCCGAGCTTGCAGCGAAGGCGGACGTTGTGACGCTTTCAGGTTCGCTGCCGCGTGGCGTCGATGCCGGCTACTATGCCGAGCTCGTGAAGATCGCCGAGGAGGCGGGCGCCAAGGTGCTGCTCGACACTTCGGGTGCATCGCTGGAGGCCGCGCTGGAGTCCGACGCTAAGCCTGAGCTCGTAAAGCCCAACCTGACCGAGATTAACGGCCTACTGGGTACGTCCTTTACGACCGATGATGTCGATGCCCTGCGCGAGGCGCTTGCCGCCGATGGCCGCTTTGCCGGTATCCCCTGGGTTGTCGTATCGATGGGCGCTGCCGGGTCGGTGGGCTTCCATGAGGGTCGCGCGTTCCGCGCCAAGACACCCGCGATTGCAGCTGTGAACGCGACGGGTTCCGGTGACTCGACCATCGCCGGCTTTGCGCATGCCATTGCTGCTGGTGCCGACGATGTCACGGTGCTCAAGACCGCCAATACCTGCGCTGCCTGATACATTTCCTCGCAACTTTCTACATCGATGCGATGAATGGCTTCGG
>UQPT01000011.1:0-35539 GCA_900543045.1 uncultured Collinsella sp. | reverse complement strand
TGCGGGGACTTTGGGGTCGTGCGGCAGCTGGGGCGCTGTCGCGCCTGCTGCCTTGGGTGACTTTGGGGTCGATTGGGGTTGTCTGCACAATTCGCGGTATTATGTTGCGGAGTTTTGAAAGGAGCCGCTGGTGGTCACGACGACATTTGCTTCGCCTTTGGGCGAAATCTTGCTTGCCGCTGATGGCCGCGGTCTGACGGGGCTTTGGTTTGAGGGGCAGGAGCACTTTGGTTCCACGCTTCTCCGGGAAGACTCCGAACATGTTGAAGGCGCCGACGCGGTTTCCGGTACCGGTGGCATGTTGCCGGTGAGTCCGGCAAATGGCGCGGCTTCTTCGGTGCTTGAGCGTTCTTGGGCTTGGCTGAATGCTTATTTTGCGGGGCAGGAGCCTCGGTTTACGCCGCCGTTGCATATGATCGGCACGGCGTTCCAGCGCGAGGTTTGGTTTGAGCTGCTTTCAATTCCGCGTGGCGAAGTCGCTACGTATGGCGAGATCGCTCAGCGTGTTGCGGCTCGACATCGTGTGCCGGGAAATGAGGCACCCGTCGTGTCTCCTCGTGCGGTGGGGGCTGCGGTTGCGCGTAATCCCATTTCGATTATCGTGCCGTGCCATCGCGTGGTCGCGGTCGACGGATCGCTCAACGGATATGCTGGCGGCCTTGATCGCAAGGAGTGGCTGCTTCGGCTTGAGGGCGCGTACGAGGAATAGCGCTCGAACGCTTTGCATAACTAGGACGCCGCGAAAGGACGAGCCTCCGTCCTTCTACGGCCGGCATGCGTCCAGACGCTTGGCATCTGCGCTTTAAGTTTGGCTAAGCCATATCTTGCGTATTTGAAAACGCGCAGGTTGAGCCGCTAGGGCTGTGCTAAGGCAGCTTTCGGTGCGCTATTATCGGCAGTATCGAAACCTGTATTTCCATGCGCCAAAGGAGCAACTATGAAGCTGATGCTTGCCGAGGACGAACCTGGTCTCTCCCGCGCCCTCACCGCGATTCTTCAACATAGCGACTACGAGGTCGACACCGCCCTCGACGGCTTGACGGCGCTCGAGAATCTACTCACCAACGATTACGACGCCGCAATCCTGGACATCATGATGCCCGGCATGGACGGCATCGAGGTGCTCAAGCGTACACGCGCCGCCGGAAAGCGACTGCCCATCATCATGCTCACGGCAAAAAGCGAGGTGTCCGATAAGGTCGAGGGCCTGGATGCCGGTGCCAACGATTACCTGACCAAGCCGTTTGCCGCCAAGGAATTGCTTGCGCGTATTCGTGCCATGACGCGCGCCGCGACGGCAATTGACGCCACGACGCTCAGCGTGGGTAACGTGCGCCTCGACACGGCGGCTTGCACGCTTGTGGGACCTTTGGGCGAGGAGCACCTGGCCAATCGCGAGTTTCAGCTTATGGAACTCTTTATGCGCAACGCCGGCACGCGCATGCCTACTGAACGTCTGATGCTCGAGGTTTGGGGTGAGGACGCGCCCGAAGGCGCCAACGTGGTGTGGGTCTATATCTCGTACCTGCGCAAAAAGCTGACGGCGCTTGGTGCCAACGTTGCCATTCGCGCGTCGCGTAACCAGGGCTATTCGCTCGAGGTTGTCGAGGAAGGCGAATAAGCGTGAGCGCGAGCGCGTGGTGCAAGCGCATGACGGAGTGGTTTCACGCCGCCTCGAGTAGTACGGGGCGGGCTAATTCTGTTGACGCATTGGGCCGCCGTCTGCGTCGCAAGTTTATCCTCGTTGCCATGGGCGCCGTGACCGTGGTGCTCACGCTCATCATCGCCGGCATCAACATCGTCAATTATTCGCATGTCTGCAAGATGGCCGACGCTCGCCTGGACTATATTCTGGCGGGCAAGGACGGTATCGATTGGGGGGACGAGCCTAAAGCCGAGCCCGCTAATGGCAAGGATGCCGGCGATAGCCAAGCGGGCGTTCGCATCAGACACTTCGAAGGCATGACGGCGGAGTCTCCCTTCGACACGCGCTACTTTACGGTGACGATTGACGCCGGACAGGTTGCCGATGTCAATACGGCCCGCATTGCCGCGGTTGGTGCCAAGCGCGCCGCCAGTATTGCCGCAAGGCTGCATGCCAAGGGCTGGACCTCGGGCTTCTCTGGCAATTATCGTTATACGACCGACGTCCAGGACGACGAGATCACCTATGTGTTCGTGGACTGCTCGCGCGAGCTTGCAAGCTTTCATTCGTTTTTGAGCGCGAGCGTGGCGATCAGTTGCATTGGCTGGCTGGCGGTGCTGGCAATTGTGGCGGGTGCCTCGGGCGCGGTGATTCGACCGATGGTCGAGAGCTACAGCAAGCAAAAGCGCTTTATTACCGATGCGAGCCACGAGATCAAGACGCCGCTGGCTGTAATTGACGCCGCCAATGAGGTACAAGAGATCGAGAGCGGCGAAAGTGAGTGGACGCAGAGCATTCACGAGCAGGTTGCGCGGCTGACGGCGCTCACGGAACGTCTAGTGTTTTTGGCACGTATGGACGAGGGCTCGGCGGGCTTTACCATGACATCGATCGATCTTTCGGAGGCCGTGGACAAGGCAGCCGCGCCGTTTGAATCGGTGGCGGTTTCGCGCGGCAAGCGTCTGTCGACGTCGATTGCGTGCGGCGTGCGGGCCCATGCCGATGCTGCGGCGGTGGCGCAGGTGGTTGAGCTGCTTCTGGACAACGCCACGCGCTATGCGAGCGAGGGCAGCGTGATTGAGCTGAGCCTGCGTGCCGTTTCGCGCGTTCAGGGTAAGGGCGCCACCGAGCTTGTCGTATCGAACGCCGTGGACGAGCTGCCCGAAGGCGACCTAGATCGATTGTTCGACCGCTTCTATCGTGCGGACGTGTCGCGCAGCTCCAAGACGGGCGGCTCGGGCGTGGGCCTATCCGTGGTGCGTGCCATCGCCGAAGCCCATGGCGGGAGCGCTTCTGTCTGCGGCCACGGTAACCAGATCACCTTCACCGTCCGCCTCTAAGACCTGCCAAAAAGGGACAGGTTTATTTTGGCAGGTTTTATCTGTGCAGACGGCAGCGGAGGCTGGCGGTGATCGGCGCCATGAACGCCACCGACCCAAATAAACGCACCTCTAACTGCTAAAATATGGACATCGTTGTTCGGCTCCCGAAGGAAAGGAGACGGTCATGCAGTACGAGATCGGCGGAGGGGCTTTCCCGGTTGTTACGTGCAACCTTAGCGACGGCGAATCCATGATCACCGAAAGCGGTGCCATGGTCTGGATGACCCCCAACATGGAGATGTCCACCTCGGGCGGTGGTATAGGCAAGATGTTCTCTAAGGCTTTTTCGGGTGAGGCGTTGTTCCAAAACATTTGGACCGCGCACGGCGATGGCATGATTGCGTTTGGCTCTTGCTTCCCCGGCCGCATTATACCGATCGAGATTGGCCCTGGTAAGAGCTGGATTTTGCAGAAGCGTTCGTTCCTTGCCGCGGAAAGTGGTGTTGAGCTGAGCATCCACTTTAACAAGAAGGCAAAGACCGGCGTCTTTGGCGGCGAGGGTTTTATCATGCAAAAGCTCACGGGCTCGGGTATTGCCTTTGCCGAGATCGACGGCGACCTAGTTGAGTACGAGCTTGCTGCTGGCCAGCAAATGATTGTAGATACCGGCAACGTGGCCGGCTTTGAGGAGACGGTGAGCATCGACGCGCAGATGGTCAAGGGCGTCAAAAACATCATGTTTGGCGGTGAAGGCGTGTTCAACACTGTGCTCACCGGTCCGGGGCGCATCTGGCTGCAGACAATGCCCATTTCCAATCTTGCGGCAGCAGTGGCTTCGATGACCAACAACAATAACTAATCGTGTATAGGATGACGCGCGCGGCGGGCCCGGCCTGTCGTGCGCGTTTTTTGGTGGCAAACGCCCTGTTTATCGGGTGCGGCTGTGCTCCTGCAGCGCATAGATCGACTTATCCATGTTGAACAGGTAGGCCACGACGCAGACAATAAAGAACGTCGGCAGACTGCTAAAGCCAAAGACCTCGCAGCCAATAAAGATGGGCGCGAG
Organism: uncultured Collinsella sp.; assembly: GCA_900543045.1. GTDB lineage: Bacteria > Actinomycetota > Coriobacteriia > Coriobacteriales > Coriobacteriaceae > Collinsella. The sequence goes on along the minus strand of UQPT01000011.1, from coordinate 31,506 downwards.
CAGCGTATTGGTGGCGCTGCCAAAGACGGCGGCGTATCCCAGCGCGGCGCAGAGCTCGACGGGCATGCCGAGAATCCCGGCGAGTACGACACCCAGGCTGGCTCCGATGGAGAACAGCGGCGTCACCTCGCCACCCTGATATCCTGCGGCAAGCGTGGCGATGGTGAGTACGAATTTGAGCGCCCAGTCCCAAGGCATGATCGACGCCTCGCCGTTGTCACCCAGTGCCGCGGATATCAGGTTGGTGCCAAGGCCGCAGTATCGCCCCTGCCACAGCGCGAACAGAATCGCCGACAGCGCAAGGCCCATAACGGCAACGCGTATGTAAGGGCTGGGGAGCAGCCGCGCTGCAAGGGTCTTGGCATGGGCAAGGCACCAGGCAAAAGCTCCACCTACCATACCAAACGCGATACCCAACAGCGCCAGTCGTCCAAGACCGGGGAGGTCGAGCGCATACGAGGCGGTAATGGCGACCTCGAACTTCTCGAGTCCCAGAGCGCCGGAGGTCATGCTTGCGGCAAGCGAAGCCGTAAGCGCGGGAAACAGCGCGCGGTATTCCATGCGTCCTGCGACCAGTACTTCGATCGCAAAGACCGTGGCGGCGAGGGGCGTTCGGAAGAGCCCGGCAAAGCCGGCGGCCATGCCGATAAGCAAAAACGTGTTGCCGGGGTCTCGGAAAGGTAGACGTCGGCCGATCCAATGCGAGACGGTTGCGCCGATCTGCACGGCTACGCCTTCTCGTCCCGCGCTGCCGCCAAAGAGATGCGTGGCCCACGTGCTCAGCATAATGAGCGGCACCAAACGTGGGGAGATGGCGTCCTCGCGTCCGTGGCCTACGTCGAACATCAGACTCATGCCGCGGTCGGTGCCCTTGCCCCAGGTGCGGTAGGCAAACACGATGGCAAGGCCCGCAAGAGCGAGAAAGGGGAGCAGCAACGCGACGTGCGAGTCCCGGAAGGCGCCAATTGCCAGGAGCACACGACCAAAAAGGGCACAGATGGCGCCAACGATAACGCCGATAGGGATTCCGACGGCGCCCATGAGCACGAGACCGCTGTAGGTGTTGACCAGGCGTTTAATCCTGCTCGATGCGCTGCTTTCTGACATTTTGCTTTCCGACACTTGCTCTCTTGATAGAAAAAGAGCTGGAGTTGCGCATCGTTGAGAGGCTTTCCAGCTTTAGCAAAACAAACTTATAAGATGCGACGGGCCGCGTCAAGATAATTACCGGACGGCCTAGGAGGCGGCTGGTTGGCTGGCTTAAAACCTAGCGCGTGAAATGACGCCCCACGCTATTCAGCGCGCTTGATAGGATGACGAACCACGGTCTTAAGTTTCTCCGGTGCGCATTTGCGTGGATCGGAGAGATAGATTTCGTGATGTAAACGGGTGTCTGAGAAGTCGGGAACATAGCCCAGCTCGGTCGTGTATTCATGCATAGCGTCTACGGTCGCCGGTTCGTTGTCGTAGGGCCCGGTGTGCATACATTGAACGCAGAGACCCTCGTCAACTTTAAGCAGCTCGACGGCGGAAAAGTCCAGTTTCTTTTTGGTCGTGGCTTCCGCGACTGCCCAGTCAAAGTCATCTCGGGTGACGAAATCGGGCAGGCGGATGCACGAGATAAAGTTGAAATCGTCCTTGCGTACATAATCGATGTCGCCGCTCGGGGAGTCTTGCCACCAGAAACCTTCGAGCGGCGGTACCACAAAGTCGAAATAGCCCTCGATACTCCTTGATCCTTTCTTCGACATCTTGACGGTATAGGCGATTCCGTAAAGCAGCGGCAGGGCGTTTTGATACTCGCCACCTTCGGTATTTGGGTCGCCCTTGCCGCGAACGGCAACGTAGCTCATAGGTGGGACAGTTACGATACTCGGTTTGCTTGCAGGTTTGTAGAGCTCCTTGCATTCCTTCTTAAAGTCGAACGCCATGCTGGCCGCCTTTCTGCGTATTGGCCTGCTTAGATAACGGAATCATATCATAGAAACGAACAACTGTTCGAATGATTTTGATGACAGATAGAGATGCGTGCGTTGTGTTTGGCGGTCGGCCTGACCCCGTCGATGATTTCTCGGCCTCCTCGGCGCCCTATCTATAGCTGCCGTTTCCCCATATAAAACCTGCCAAAATAAACCTGCCCTTTTTGGTAGGTGGGAAATGGGTAATACTAAAGAGTTATCCGACCAGATGGGAATTAATCGATGGCCTATATCGAATTCAAAGACGTCATCAAGGCATACGGCGAGGGCGACGCCCGCATCCACGCGCTTGACGGCGCGAGCTTTACGGTCGAGCGCGGCGAGCTCGCCATCATTCTGGGCGCTTCGGGCGCCGGCAAGACCACGGCCCTCAACATTCTGGGCGGCATGGACACGGCGACCTCCGGCACTGTGACGGTGGACGGGCGTGACGTGAGCTCCGCCAACGAGGCGCAACTCGTGGAATACCGACGCGCCGACGTCGGCTTTGTCTTCCAGTTCTACAATCTGGTCCCTAACCTGACGGCGCTTGAGAACGTCGAACTCGCGGCGCAGATCTGCCCCGATTCGCTCGATGCCGAGCAAACGCTTCGCCAGGTTGGCCTGGGCGAGCGCCTGGGCAACTTTCCGGCGCAGCTTTCGGGCGGCGAGCAGCAGCGCGTATCCATCGCCCGCGCGCTGGCTAAGAACCCCAAGCTGCTTTTGTGCGACGAGCCTACGGGTGCACTCGACTACAAAACCGGCAAGCAGATCTTGCAGCTGCTACAGGACACTTGCCGCAAGCAAGGCATTACGGTCATCATCATCACCCACAACTCTGCGCTGGCGCCCATGGCCGATCGCCTGATCCGCTTTAAGAGCGGCCGCGTGGAGAGCGAGACGATCCAGCAAAATCCTGTGCCTATCGAGACGATCGAGTGGTAGCGCCCATGAATCAGGACCGCCAAAACAGTCAACGCCGCGACGCGCAGAACACGGAGCGCGAGCAGGATTTTACGACCTACCGTACCGCCCAAAGCTCAAACGATATGGTGCCGACGGTTTTTCGCCGTGGCATCTACCGCACGATTCGCGGCAGCCTCAAACGCTTCTTGTCTATCGTTGTGATCACCGCGCTTGGCGTGAGCGTGATGTGCGGCCTTAAGGCGGGCTGCGAGGACCTGCGTGATTCGGTCGACGCCTATTTTGACCAGCAGAATGTCTATGACATCAACGTGCAGTCGACCTATGGTCTGACCGATGACGATCTTGCCGCGATCCAAGAGGTCGATGGCGTCGAGACGGCCGAGGGCATCTATACCGAGACCGCCTACACCGCCGTGGGTACAACGCGCGAGCGCGTGGTCGTGCAGAGCCTTTCCAAAGAGAATATTGACCAACCGGTGCTAGTACGCGGCGAGCTGCCCGAGACTTCGGGCGAAGTGGCAGTGACCTCACGTTTTTTGAAGGCTTCGGGCAAGAAAATCGGCGATACGGTGAGCTTTGCCGCCAACGATGCGAGCTCGTCGAACCAAAGCGCCAAGGACCAGTTTGCCGATGGGGACTACACCATCACGGCCGAGGTTCTCGATCCCACCGACGTGAGCTCCGACTCGACAGTCAACGCCTTTCGCGCTGCTTCGACTGCGGACTACAAGTTCTACGTGAGCGAGGATGCCGCGACATCTTCTTCCTACTCCGCTGTCCACGTGGTCGTCGAGGGAGCCAAGAGCCTCAACTCCTATTCGGATGCCTACTCGGCAAAGATCAATGAGGTCAAGGGCAATATCGAGAAGATCCGCGAGGAGCGTGAGAAGGCGCGCGCCCAGGAGCTGACGGTCGACACACCGGCGAGCTTGGACGCAGCTGAGCGTCAGGCGAATATGGTCTTTGGGATCGAGCAGGACAACATCAATCGCATGGCCGAGGGCAGCGACGAGCGTGCGCAGGCGCAAGCCGACCTGGACCAGCGCCGTGCCGCCGCCGACCAGCAGTTTGCCGATGCCCGCGCCGAGCTCTCTGACCTGGGCGAATGCACCTGGTATATCCAGGACCGCGGCAATATCGCAAGCTACTCGAGCGTCGAGAGCGATAGTTCTTCGATCGAGGCCATCGCCACGGTGTTCCCGTTCATCTTCTTTATCGTCGCCGTGCTTATCAGCCTCACCACCGCCACCCGCATGGTCGAGGAGGAGCGCACGCTTATTGGCCTGTACAAGGCGCTCGGCTATTCACGCGGGCGTATCCTGTCCAAATATGTGGACTACTCGCTGTGGGCGTGTCTGATCGGTGGCGTGCTCGGCAATATCATCGGATTTGTGGGTCTGCCGCTGTTCTTGTTTACGGTGTTCGACGACATGTACTCGCTGCCCCAGATGCTACTTTCGTACGACATCGTGTCCTCGATCGTTTCGGTGGCGCTGTTTGCCGTGGGCGTGGTGGGAGCCACGATTATCGCCTGCCGCCACGAGATGGCCGAGACCCCAGCCTCGCTCATGCGCCCCAAGGCCCCGCGCGCCGGCTCGCGCATTCTGCTCGAGCGCATCGGCTTTATCTGGCACCGCATGGGCTTTTTGAACAAGGTCGCTGCACGCAACTTATTCCGCTACAAAAAGCGCGCCTTTATGACCATCTTTGGCATTGCGGGCTGCACGGCGCTTGTGATTTGCGGTATGGGCATCCGTGATACGTCGGTCGCGTTGTCGCCCAAACAGTACGGGCATATCACGCGCTATGACTTGCTGGCGGTCGCCAATCCCGACGATTTTTCGCAGACGTGCGCGGCATTGGATGAGCGCAGCACGGCCAATGATTCCAACGTGACGGTGACCTCGACCCTGCCGATTATGACCGACAACGTCACCTTTACGTTTGGCGGCAAGAGCGAGACCGTGCAGCTCATCGTGATTCCCGACGACCGCACGGGTGACTTGGGCGATTACGTGCGCCTGGAGGATGAGTCCAAAGAACCGCTCGCCCTGCGTGACGGAGACGTGTATTTGAGCAAGAGCTCTCAGCTGGTGCTGGGGATCAAGCCGGGTGACACGGCTCACGTCCAGGATTCGTCGCTCAATGTTGCCAAGGTCAAAGTCAGCGACATCTCGCTCAACTATCTGGGCAACACGCTTTACATGACGCAGGGCACCTATGAGCGCGCGTTCGGTCGAAGTGCACGCCTTAACGGCGTCTTTGCGCTGCTTAAGGGTTCGTCGGCTGACCAGATTGCGTTTAGCAAGAAGCTTAAGAGTGACGGTTGGCTCACAATTTCGAGTACGTCCGAGCATTGGGAGAATTATGAGGCCAACTTCACCATCATCAACTCGGTCGTGGTGCTTGTGACCTTTATGGCGGCGTGCCTGTCGTTTGTGGTGGTGTTTACGCTGTCTAATACGAATATTTCGGAGCGCGAACGCGAGCTGGCGACCATCAAGGTGCTGGGCTTCCGCCGTGGCGAGGTGCATCACTACGTCAACAAGGAGACGTTGATCCTCACGGCGATCGGCGCTGCGCTGGGCGTGCCGCTGGGCGGCTTGCTGGCCGAGAGTTTTACGTACATTTTGCAGATGCCGTCGCTGTATTTTGATGTTGAGGTCGAGCCGCTGAGCTACGTGCTATCCGTGCTTCTGGCCTTTGGCTTTACGTTTATCGTCAACCTCGCCACCAACCGTACCCTCAACAAGATCGACATGGTCGGCGCCCTCAAGAGCGCCGAGTAACCTGCCAAAAAGGGACAGGTTTATTTTGGCAGGTTTTATCTGGGCAAACGCCGGACAACCATTATGTGGCCCGGCGTTTGCCCCGTCAAACGGGCTTTTCCATTTGCCTTTCATTCTATTTGGTTTTCGCTCGCAGGCGTGGATGAGAGGCTCTCTTTAGCCTTCGAGATTGGGCTTGTATGGGTCGTATGCCACAAAATGGGCCTATCTACTACGTTTGCTACCACACCCTCGACCGTGACAAAGATTATGAAATTAAAACCGCAGGTAGAGGGCTTGCCAGTTTTCGGAAAAGGCGGGTATGGTCGGCCCTCTCGAGTTAAACGTAGTAAATAGGCCCTTTTCTTGGCGCGCGGTCAGCTCAATGCTAATCTCCGTGCCGGAACTGACCCAGTTGTTTGTAAGTTGCGGTGATATACGGACTGTTTGGCGCTTTGGAGCTTCAAAACAGTCCCTATCTCACCGCAACTTAGGAGAAGGGCGGGGGCGGTTGGGTGCTGGTGGGTCGGAGCGTGTTAGGCCTGTTTGCGGTGCTTCCATTGTTTGCGGCACCAGCGCATGAGCGCCTTTATGACGGGAATCGTGATGAGGATGATCCATGCAGGATGGGGCTGTCCCAAACAGAGCCACATGTAGAGGAACCAAGCGATGGCGGCTGCCGGGTAGATGGCCTCGATCAGCTTAGACAGGTGGCGCCGATCGATGAAGTCACCAATCGCGTAGTAGACGGGAACCAGAAAGACGAGGAAAAGCCCCATGCCCCATGTGCCGTAGACAATGCCGAGCACCAGATAGGCGAGAGTGACAAGTGCGGGGAAGGGGAATTTGTTCCATGCACGTCCGACCTTGGTGTGGAAATGCTTGCCATGATGGTCGAGCTTGTCGTGTGCTTCCTTCCAGCTGGAAAACGTCTCGCCGTCGATGGTGACGGTGCCGTCGTCATTGGTGCGTACGCTATGTCCATCGTCCTCAAGCGTATCGATATGCACGCCGTCCGGCCCCACATGCACCTCTTCGCCCTTGCGCTCGTTGGTCACATGGATGCCGCTCCAACCAACATGGACTTCCTCGCCTTTATTGGGATCAATGACGTGGATACCGCGCGCGAGGGAAATATCGACAAGTGGTTTGTCGCCGCAATCGGCGTGCTCGGCAGAATCCTCAGCCTCGTCAGCCACATCCGCCGTCTCGGTGTCGGCGCTACCGTCCTCCAGGTCGTCGGCATCGTTGGCCGCCTCCCCATATAACAGCTCGTCCAACGACACGTCATACAGCGCGGTGAGCGCAATGAGGTTATCGGTATCGGGTGAGGACTCGCTGCGCTCCCATTTACTAACAGCCTGGCGGCTTACGCCCAGCTGGGCAGCAAGCGCCTCCTGAGAAAGGCCGGCAGCTTTACGGCGATCGACGAGGCGCTGCGCCATCGCAAGATCCATGGTGGTTCCTTTCGTTTGATGGTCGAATCGAATGAGCCGAGTATGCCGAGAACAACCGGTAGCGACCACCATTTCTAGTTAGAATCTGCCCCAACCCTACCGCAACTACCGGTAGCAACCCCTAGGGACCAGCCATTTTAGGACAAATGTCAGTGCTACTCTCAGCTAAGAGCCTGCAACATCCCAAAATCTCAGCCCAGGCACCCGCAGCGAGAAGGCGAATAGCCTCGGCCTCCGATGGGGGTGGATTCCAGCCGAGGCTATTCGTCGCCGAAGCTGATGCCCAATGCCTTGGCCTCGCGCACCAGATCGCTCTGGGGATCGACAAGCTTGAGCTTGCCGGCGACATCTTTGAGCGGCATGTGGCACATCTTGCCGTCACGCAGGGCGATCATGTAGCCAAACTCGCCGCGCAGGCAGCCAAGCGCGGCCTCGACGCCGCACTGGGTCGCAAAGATGCGATCCTGGGCATCGGGCTGGCCGCCGCGCTGCGTGTGGCCGGGGATGGCGACGCGGGTCTCGCGACCGGTCCTGGCCTCAATCTCCTTGGCGATGTCGTAGACGATCGACGGGCTCGTGCGCTCGGCAAGCTTCTTCTTGTATTCCTTCTTGGACAGCGCCGCGTCCTCCTTGGAGATAGCGCCCTCGGCGACGGCCACGATGGTAAAGCGGCTGCCGGTCTCCATGCGATGCTCGATGGTCTTGATGACGTTGTCCATGTCGTAGGGGATCTCGGGAATCAGGATGACGTCCGCGCCGCCCGCGACGCCGGCGTACAGCGGGATCCAGCCAACCTTGTGGCCCATGATCTCGATAACGAACACGCGGCCGTGACTCGAGGCGGTGGTGTGGATGTCGTCGATGCACTTGGTAGCGACGTCGATGGCGCTCGTAAAGCCAAACGTCAGCTCGGTGCCCCAGGTGTCGTTATCGATGGTCTTGGGCAGGGCGATAACGTTGAGGCCCTCTTCGCGCAGGCGGTTAGCGGTCTTGGTGGAGCCGTTGCCGCCCAGCATAAACAGGCAGTCGAGCTGCAGCTTATGATAGGTGTGGACCATAGCGGGCACCTTCTCGACGCCATCGGCCTCGGGAACATCCAGGCGCTTGAACGGCGTACGGCTCGTGCCCAGGATGGTGCCGCCGCGGGTGAGGATGCCGCTAAAATCGGCGGGCGACATGACGCGGAACCTGCTGTAGATAAGGCCCTGGTAGCCGTCCTCAAAACCATAGATCTCGATAGGCTCTTCGCTATTGGTCACGAGCGTTTTGACAATGCCGCGCATGGTGGCGTTGAGCGCCTGGCAGTCGCCGCCACTGGTAAGAAGACCGATCCTGAGCATGATGAATCCTTCCGGGCAAGTTATAACATGCGCATAAGTTTACCCCCGCACACTGTTGATACGGGGGTAAAACGTGTTAGCTCAAGCGTATAGAAATGTAAGCAACGTCAGGGAACGTAAGGCCGACGGGCCTGGCTCCTTACAGTGCGAAGGCATCGACGTTGCCCCAGTGGCGGCGCAGCGTGATGGCGGCAGCGGGCTCGGTATTGTCGAAGACGACCGACCATTGCGTATTGCTGGTGATGTCTTCCGGATTGGGCTCTTGCGCTGCGGCTCGCAGGGCTTCCCAGGCAATCGTTTCGTCTTGGGCACCGACATGGGCGTCGAGGACATCGGCGATGGCGATGGCGCGTTCCTTGCCATGGCCCAGCTCGCCATTCTTTTGGTTGGGCAGCACTTCGTCGTCATAGCAGGCATAGAAGTTCGTAACCTGGCGCACAGGAGTCGCTTTGAAAGTGCGGTCCGGATCGCGCGGATCCCACTCCACCACCCGCGCGTCACCGGCGGCGTCGTTGACAAAGAAGTGGTAATCGCGTCCTGCCATGGCGTGCATGTCGTAGGCGGAAAGCAGGTCGACAGCTTCTTGCGTGGTGGCGGCACGGTCGAGCACCAGACGGATGGCGAGCGAGGTATTGATGACGGGGCGCTTTGTGTCCTGGTCACAGGGCTTGGAATCCAGGGTGAGCACGGCAACGGACACGCCGCATTCGTTGACACCGTCGAGCTGGGCAAACGGGCCCATCAACGCTGCGGCGCGTCCGGCGACGGAGTCAAGTGGAGTGTTGGCGCCCAGGTTATTGAGGGCCGCAAAGCCGATGGAGGCATAGCCGCCGCGTGGGTGATTGCGCACCAGCAGCGCCGAGGTGTCGTCCTTAAAGTCGTAATTGCGACCGGTACGCACACGGCCTTCGGCATCTACGGCGACAAAAGCGCTGCAGGCAAACTGGGGCGCCTGGACACGTGCCGGCACACCGGGCAGCACCTGTGCCACCACGGCATCGATGTAGGCCTGGTCGTCGCGCACGCCAGCGGCGATGATGCGATCAAAATCGTAGTCGTAGGCAATGTCGATTGCGTACAGGTCATAGCCATCCGCGTAGCACGTCAAGCGTTTGAGCGACGCGGCGGACTTGATTTGCTTGTGATAAACGATACCGGTGGCAGCGGCAAGGCCGACGGCGACTCCCGCGACACCGCAGGCGATAGCAATGTTACGTGGCTTCATGACGGCTCCTCTCGTCCTGTTAGCGCAATTGTCGCAAAAGGAGCGCGGGTATGATGGCTCAACTTGGTGAGCGGCGCGGAATTAAGCACGGAATGAAGAGTGCGACGCTGGCGTGGCGGGGTATGCTGGAGGGGACCATCAACCCAGCGAAAGGGGAGAGCATGACGGATCAGGAAACGCCCGAGCGCGCGCATGTGACAGCCGACGATATCGAGGCCGCAAACGACCTCATCGACTTTATCGAGGCATGCCCCAGCATGTTCCATACGGCGGCGACCATTATGGCCGAGCTCGACGAGGCGGGCTTTACCTACCTGCCCGAGAATGCGGCGTGGGACATCGAGCCGGGCGGGCGTTATTACACGCAGCGCAACACCTCGAGCGTTGTTGCCTTTAAGGTGGGCGAGGACCTGGCCGCGACGTGGGGCGAGGACGGCGTTGCCGGTGACTATCATTTTCAACTCACGGCGTCGCACAGCGATTCTCCGACGTTTAAGGTCAAGGCCGTGCCCGAGCTCTACGGCGCGGGCGAGACGCTGCGCCTGAACACCGAGGCCTACGGCGGCATGATCGACTACACCTGGTTCGACCGCCCGTTGGCGCTTGCGGGCCGCGTGTTGGTGCGCGAAGGCGACCGTATTGAGAGCCGCCTGCTCGCCACCGAGCGCGAGGTCGCTATCATTCCGAGCCTTGCTATCCATATGAACCGTGGCGTCAACGAGGGCTTTGCTCCCAACCGAGCCGTTGACCTGTGCCCGCTCATCAGTGCTGGCGACCTTAAGCAGGGTGACTTCGATGCCCTGATCGCTGACGAACTGGATGTTGAGCCCGAGCAGATTCTGGGCCGTGATCTGTTCCTGGTCAATCGTCAGGATGCGCGCATTTGGGGCTGGGCCGACGAGTTTATCTCGACGCCCAAGCTCGACGACCTGGCCTGCGCCTATACCTCGCTACAGGCATTTTTGGGTGCCGAGAACGCGCATGACGTCTCGGTCTTCTGCTGCTTTGATAACGAGGAGGTTGGCTCCGAGACCAAGCAGGGCGCCATGTCGACGTTCTTGGCCGACGCGCTGCGCCGCATCAACGGATCGCTGGGCTTTGATGACGAGTCGTATCATCGCGCCCTTGCCGCATCGATGCTCGTGAGCTGCGACAACGCGCATGCCGTGCACCCCAACCACGCCGAGAAGTGCGATGCCCGCAACCAGGTGGTGCTTAACGGCGGCATCGTCATCAAGGAAGCCGCCAACCAGCACTACTGCACCGATGCCTTTAGCCGCGCGGTGTTCCAGGCCATCTGCGACGACGCCGACGTGCCCACGCAGGCCTTCGCCAACAAGAGCGATATGGCGGGCGGCTCCACGCTCGGCAATCTGTCCAATATGCAGGCGAGCATGCATGCCGTGGACGTGGGCCTGCCGCAGCTTGCCATGCACTCGAGCTACGAGACCGGCGGCGTGCGCGACGTGATGTACGCCATCCGCGCCCTCACGGCTTTCTACGAGCGCAACCTAACCATCAACGGCGCCGAAAGCGTGGAGCTCTAAAACCTACCAAAAGGGGATGTTAATTTTGGTAGGTTTTATCTGGGCGAATGCAAAGGGTGAAACCGAACTAGATCGGTGATACGTGGCCGCCGAGGCGCAGTGTGCCTCGGCGGCTTTTTGTGTGCAGAGTACGGCTAATGCTTATAAATGCTATACAAGCTTTACGTATCTACCATAGAGTTTTATGATAGTTTTGAAGTATTAAGGAGGGGTCATGACCACAACAGCCGCTCAGATCAACGTGCGTCTCGATGCCGATCTTAAAAGGAGTGGGGACGCCGCTCTTTCCAGGGCCGGTATGACGCCGAGCCAAGCGGTGCGAGCGCTCTGGCAGCTTGCAGCGTCGCTGGCCGATCGCCCCGGTGTGCTCGAGGATATCCTGCTGCCCAGTCGGACCCGGGCGGAACAGCGCGAGCGCGAAAAGGCCGCCAAGCGCAAACTCGAACTCATCGACCAAGGATCGGAGCTGTTCGCTGCTGCTTGCCGTGAGTCGGGAATCGATATGGCCAAGGCTCAGCCATCGGACGACGAAGGGCTCAAACGGAATGCCTATGCGGATCGCTATGGCGAGGAGATGAGCTGGCTCTATGAGTGAGGCTCCAAAGCGCATCTTGGTTGACACCAACGTGTGGCTCGATTACTTCATTCCCTCACGACGTGGTCGTTCGGTGGCGATTGAGTTTTTACGCGATGCATGCACGGCGCAGGTGGATTTGCTGTATGCGGTGACATCGTCCAAAGACCTGTTCTATTTGATTTCAAGCGAACATAAGGCATGGTATCGGCGCGAGCATGGCTCACTGTCCCAAGATGCCGCCGTGGCGGCGACATCACTTGCATGGGATTGCCTTGACGTGTTGTCGCAACTTGCCACGCCGGTACCCTGCAACCTGAGTGACATATGGATGGCGAGCAAGCAGCGTAATCTCCATAGCGATTACGAAGACGATTTAATCATCGCTGCGGCAATGCGCGCAAAGGCAGATCTCCTGGTCACCAACGATGCCAAACTCTGTTCACACGCACCCGTTGCAGCAATGAGCGCAGAAGACGCAAAGAATTACTTAGCAACGCTCTAGCAATTTGAAGACCCTGCAGGTTGAGCAAACGTCAGCGAGAGCCCGCCAGAGTGAGCAAGGTGACGTGAAAGAGGAGGGCATAGGCCTTTTGGCCACGCCCGACGATTGAACGTCAGATTGCCGCTCTGGCGGGTTCGCAGCGTCGAGGGGTTCCGGCGTTTGGCAAAACGCCGGAACAATTAGTGCTCGATCCAGCAGCGCAGGGTTTCACCGGCCTGCAGGTGACGCAGATTCTCCGCGGCGATGTCGACGACGTTGTTGAGCGTGGCTGCCAGGTGGAACCAGCCGGAGACGTGCGGCGTGATGAGCATGTTGGGCGCATCCCACAGGGGGCTTGTCGCGGGCAGCGGTTCGGGGTCGGTGACGTCGACCGCGGCGCCGGCGAGATGTCCCGACTCCAGGGCGGCAACCAAGTCGTCGGCGACCACAAGATCGCCGCGGCCGCCGTTGGCAAAGAAGGCGCCCGGTTTCATCGCGGCGAAAAACTTGGCATTCGCAAGACCCCGGGTCTCGGGCGTGCTGGGCAAAAAGGACGCGACGATATCAGCCTCGGCCAGGCGTTCGGGCAGGGCATCCATGCCGTCCATGTCCTCAAACACAATGGGGTAAACGAGCGGATGGCGCTTGATGCCGCGGACGTGTGCGCCCATGCTGCGGCAGAGCGTGGCAAAGTGGCCGCCGATATCGCCCGCGCCCAGCACCAGCACGTTGGCATTTTTGAGCGAGGTAACCTGCCCCAAATCCTCCCAGCGATGCTCGCACTGCAAGTCGTGATAGCCGGGCAGGCGCTTCATCATGGAAAGGACCATGGCAAACATGTGCTCGCTCACGGCCTGACCGTAGGCGCCGATTGAGCAAGACAGCTTGGCTTCAGCCGGTACGGTGCCGGCGGCAAGGTAGTCGTCATAGCCGGCGGTCTGCAATTGCAGCAGCTGGAGGTGCTCGCATGCGGCAAGCAGGGCAGGGTCGATGTTGCCCAGGATCACGTCGGCGTCGGCAACCTGCTCGCGCGTGACGGCGTCGGCGCTCGTGTAGATAAAGTCCTCGCCCGGAGCGCTCGACTCGAGGATTGCGCGGTGACGATCGTTGGCGGGCAGCAAAACCAAGATGTTCAAGAGAATTCCTCTCCGCTCAACCTGCCAAAAAGGGACAGGTTTATTTTGGCAGGTTTTATCAGACAAAACGTTCAAACAAAAACGCCGGATGCAAGACGAGCGTGCCCGTCAGCATCCGGCGCATCCATGGTTACCAGCTCAGCAACTCGTAGCCGTCCTCGGTCACCACGAGCTGTACCTCGCACTGGGCCGAATCGCTACCGTCCTTGGTGCGCACACACCAACCGTCACCCTTGCTAATCTTGATGTCGGGCGCTCCGGCGTTGACCATGGGCTCGATGGTAAAGACCATGCCCGGGGCCATGATGGTGTCCACGTCGGGCGCCTCGGTGGTAAAGCCCACAAACGGGTCCTCGTGGAACTCCTTGCCAATGCCGTGTCCGCCGTACTCGCGCACCACGCTAAAGCCGGCGTCCTCTACCGTCTTTTGCACAGCCTCGGCCATAACAGAGAGCGGCAGCCACGGCTTGACGGCGGCCAGGCCCGCTTCCACGCTGGCGCGGGTTACGTCGACCAGGCGCTGGCGCTCGGCCGAGACCTCGCCGATGCAGAACATGCGGCTCGAATCACTAAAGTAACCGTCCAAGATCGTGGAGCAGTCTACGTTGATGATGTCGCCCTCGTGCAGCACATCCGCATCGCAGGGGATACCGTGGCAGACGACGTCGTTGATCGAGGTGCACACGCTCTTGGGATAGCCCTCGTAGTTAAGGTCGGCCGGCGTGCCACCGTGCTCGACGGTGTAGTCGTAGATCATCTGGTCGATCTGGTTGGTGGTCATGCCTGCGGCGATATGCTCGCCCACATAATCGAGCACGCCCACGTTGATGGCGGCCGAACGCTTAATGCCTTCGATATCGGCGGGTGTCTTGTAGAGCGTGCGGGGCAGAACCTCCCAGCCCTCTTCCCACAGGCGCTCGAGGCGCTCGTCGAAGGCGCTATGGCATTTCTTATATTTTTTGCCGCTGCCGCACCAGCAAGCGTCGTTGCGGCCGGGCACGGGTCCATTGTCAAACATGGCTAACTTCCTTTCATTCGCAGCTAGTATAGCCCACCCGCCCAATCAACCAAGTACCCGGGGCAGTCTTTTTGGGACGGGGCTTTTTTAGCTACCCGGGGCAGCCGTGGGTTAGTAGCTCACCTGGCAGGGGATGCCGAGGGCGTGCACGCGTGCGGCGATTGTGTCGAGCGCCTCGGGCGCTGCTTTGGCAAGACCGGCGACTGGCGTCTCGCGCGCCACCGTGTAGATAGTCGCCTCCTGCGGGCGAATGCGCTCGAGCGCTGCGAGCCAAGGACTAACGTACGTTTCACCAGTGTTATCGAGGGACTTGCCCTGGTATTCGCCACTCAAAAAGATCGTCTGGATAATGACGTGGCCGTTAAAGCTCGCGAACGTCTCGATCTGGTGCTCGACGTCATAGGGACCGACGGGCTGGTCGAGCAACTGGATAAATGCCGGGTCGACCGTATCGAGCTTGAGGATGTTGTCGTCGACCATCATGAGCGCATCGTGTACGGCGGGCTGGTCAGCGCGCGTGCCATTGGAGAGCACGGCGATCTTGGTGTTCGGGGCCAGCTGGTCGCGAAGTGCGATGGCGCCGGCGATGGCCTGCGGAAACTCCGGTGCGGCGGTGGGCTCGCCATTGCCGGCGAAGGTGATTACATCGGGCAGCTCGCCCTCGGCTGCCATCTCGCGCAGCTTGGCCTCGAGTGCGTCGAGCACCACGGCGGCCGTGTTATACGGCTCATGGCAGGGACGCTCGGCGTTAAGGCCGTTCTCGCAGTAGATGCAGTCGAACGTGCAGATCTTGCCCGATGCCGGCATCATGTTGACGCCAAGCGAAAGGCCCAGACGGCGGCTGCGCACCGGTCCAAAGATGGGGCTGGCATTTAAAAACGTAGACATAGGCAAAAGCTCCTCTAGACAGCTGTGCCTAAGCATAGCATCGGTGCCAAAGTCTGATTCGGGCTTGTGCTTTTCAGGTTTCGTTTTTCACGCTGCCCTCAATGTCCACGCCATGAGAGGTTTCGGCTCGGGTACAGTTAATGTGTTAACAAGGTGCAAGACGATGGGGCACAACATGGATTTTACGGTCGAGAATGCGGGCACTACGATTGCCTGCCGCGAGTTTGCCGAGCCGGGCGTGCCGTCGGATGCGCCCGCCTTGGTGTGCGTGCACGGCGCTTGCGTCGATGGCACATTTTTTGACGGCATCGCCCGCGAGCTCGCCTGCGGCTATCGCGTAATTGCCTACGACCGCCGCGGTTGCGGCGAGAGCGGCGATGCCGCGGACGGGCGCTACGACCTCGCCGCCCAGGCCGCCGACCTGCAGGCCGTTATCGAGCATGTCGGCGCCCCGGCAAATGTTCTCGCGCACAGCGCCGGTACGCTGGTGGCCCTGGAGCTTCTCCGTACAAACCCGGCCATTGTCTCGCGCGCGATGCTGCACGAACCCGCCGTGACAAACGAGGGCGCTGGCCTGGGCGCGGCCCCGGTTTTGCTCGAGATGATAGCTGCGGGAAAGGTCTCGAGGGCATTAAGGGCCTTCCTGAGTGCCATTGGCGATTCGGATCCTCAAGCTTCCAAGACAACCGAGGCGGAAGCCAAGCATGCCCTGCGCAACGGCCGCAGTTTCATGGCAAACGAATACGAGACCACCATGACCTACGTTCCCGATTGGGAAAGCGTTCGTGTATCGAAAACGGTGGCCGCCGTGTTTTTGGGCGAGCTCTCGATTGGCACGCCCCGCGAGGCGGGCACGAGAGCGTCGGCTGAGCTTTTGGGCTGTCCGTTCGTTACGGTTCCCGGCGCGCACAACGGGCTGCGCGATCGTCCGGCAGCGGCTGCCCAGGCCGTCCGTGGCGTCCTAGGGCTCTAGCAACCGCACCAATCAAAACGGGCTTTTCCGTAAACGTTTCGGCTGTGTTAACAAAGGCGCTCAAAACCCAACGTCTGCGGCTTCAGCCCTACCGTCTGCCAACTCATGAAAATGTAACGGTATTCACGTGCTTACCTGCATCGACAAGGTGCTACCCTTGTAATATTTGGCACCCACTGCTACCAAGCAAAACTACTGAAAGGCCCCCCTATGCTCAATAATCACGAGGCCAATCTAACCGACGAGGAGGCTGCCGCCGAGGTCGCCCGTGTCGCGAAGACCTACCCCGTGGTACGTTTGCTGTCTGTCGATCAGATTAAGGGCGATCCTAACTGCCTGCTCGCCGGCGAACGGTGCCCCTGTCTGCGCCAGTCAAGTCTTGAAGCCTTGGCGGCGGGTTCTGATGGGGTGTCGGAACGGCTGCTCAACGATGGCGTTGAGTACCGCGCTCGCCTGCGCTCTTTGATGGTTGAGGGCGAGCCTCACGTTCTGCTGATGGTGCGTCCGATTGATGAACAAGAGGCCGCAGAAGAGGACCTTGTCTACACCGACGTGCTGACGAGCGTGCGCAATCGCCGATATTACGAGGAAAAGCTTCGTAGCGCCCGTATGCAGGCCGGCGTGGCCATGATCGACCTTGATGATTTTAGGGCCTTCAACGATACGTATGGCCGTCATGCCGGCGACCTTGCACTCGGTGCGGTGGCGACAGCCATACGTGGCGGTATTCGTTCGACTGACGAGCTTGTGCGTTATGGCTGCGATAAGTTTGTGGCTGTCATGCCCAATATCCCCTCCGATGACTTTGCCCGTCGCCTGCGTCATGTAGCCGATGCTGTTCATTCCACGATTATTCCGGGACATGAGCGCGTTAGCTTGACGGCATGCGTTGGTGGCGTTCGCATTAATGGCGAAACGGTCGATGAGGGTGTTGGCCAGGCTGTCCAATTATTGAGTCGCGCTAAGGCAAAAGCCGGTACGGTCGTGACCGATGGCGATTCCATCGAGACCTTCCAAAGCGAAAAGCCTACGGTGCTCATCGTCGATGACTCTGAGATGAACCGAGCCATTCTCAACGAGATGCTCAAGGACGAGTATTGCATCCTCGAGGCCGATAACGGTCGCGCGGCGCTCGACATGGTCGACCGCTATGGCGATGAGTTGTCGCTCGTGCTGCTGGACATTGTCATGCCGGGCATGAACGGCTTTGAGGTGCTGGGCGATCTGTCGCGTCGATCGATTATTGACAATTTGCCCGTCATCATGATTTCGAGCGAAGATTCCGACGATGTGGTGCTGCGCGCGTATGAGCTGGGTGCCTCGGACTATGTCAACCGCCCGTTTGACTCCCGTGTCGTGCGCCGCCGTGTAAGCAACACCATCCGCCTGTACGCCAAACAGCGTCGTCTGACGAGCCTGCTGTCCCAACAGTACAACGAGCGCGTCAAGAACAGCCGCATGCTCATTGACATCATGGCCGGCGTCATGGAGCTCCGCAATGGCGAGAGCGGCAGGCACGTTACGAACATCGAGAAGCTGACCGAGCTGCTGCTTGGCTGCCTGGTCCAGCGTAGCGACAACATCTCCCTCGACAACGAGGAACGCTCGACGATTGCCCTCGCTTCGGTGCTGCACGATATCGGCAAGATGTCGATCGACGATGCGATTCTCAACAAGCCCGGGCGTCTCACGTCCGAGGAGTTCGAGATTATGAAGACGCATACCACGATCGGCGCCGACATGCTGCTAGAGCTGGGCCGCCATCACACCGGCAATGCGCTTTTGGAATATGCGTACCAGATTGCGCGTTGGCACCACGAGCGTTGGGACGGCAGGGGCTATCCCGACGGCCTTAAGGGCGACGATATTCCCATTGCCGCACAGGTGGTTTCGGTGGCCGACGTATACGATGCGCTGACGAGCGTGCGCGTGTACAAGGATGCCATCCCGCACGAGGAGGCGATCCAGATGATCCTGGACGGTAAGTGCGGCACCTTTAACCCGCTGCTGCTCGACTGCCTGCTCGAGGTGCAAGACCGTATTGCCGAAACACTGGCGCGCCCCGCCGACGTCGTCGCGTTTCCCACGATTTAGTTTGACCAAAGGAGTTTTAATCCATGATTTCCATGCGTGAGGCGTATGAGAAGATCGGCGCCAATTATGATGACGCGTGCGCTCGGCTGATGGGCGAGGAGATGCTTTCCCGCTTTGCCCTCAAGTTTTTGGATGATGAGAGCATGGACAAGCTGGAGGCCGCCATGGCGGCGGGAGACGTCAAGGAAGCGTTTATGGCAGCGCATACGCTCAAGGGCGTGAGCCAGAACCTGGGATTCGATAATCTGTACGAGCCGGCGATCGTGGTAACCGAAGCGCTGCGCGGTGCCGATGCCGTCGACGGCGCCCGTGAGGGAATGCATGCGCTGCAGCAGCAATATGCGGCCACGATGTCGGCCCTGCGCGAGGCGGCCGAGTAAGAGCTCGCGAGCTTTGATGACTATGAGAGTGGATAATCTCCCGTTTTAGGCCCGGTGGCGGCCTCAAAGTGGGGATTGTCCACTCTCGTTCGATACATGTCCAAAAATCCACTCTCACCCCTTCTGATTAGTGAATGGCCCATGCGCACTGGCGGGGCTTTCCGCATGCAATCCATATCGTTGTTCGATAAACTGTTCGAATAACGATAGAGTCGATGAGGGTGAGTGTATGTCCAACAGCGTTCAGCGTATGGCCAAGGCGGGCGAAAATATCAGGAAGCTTGGTTTTTGCATGGCAGCCGTTTTTGCAGGGATGCTCGTTGCTTTTGCCGCGTTGGTTGTTTACGTGATCTGGTATGCGGTTGCAAACGTTGTTTCTGTCGATTCTTTCGGTGCCGTGACGCTTCTCGATGGCGGGAGCATCGTTATCCCAAGCGGGCTGTGCCTGGCACTCGTCGTGGGTGTTTCGCTTGTCGTTTTGTGCGGAATCAGCCATAACATCTCTCGGGGCGTCTCGCCCTTTACCAAGACGCATGTGCGGCTTATCCGTGTTCTCGCGCTTGCCTTTGCTGTTAACGCCGCGGTTTCGCTTGTTGGTGCCTATGGATCGGTCAATCTCACCATTGGCGGACTGGAGCTTTACATCGTGCCTCATTCCTTCGTTATTGAGATTTGCCAAGGCGCTACCTTTGATGCGGGGTCGTTTATCGGCGCAGTTGTCTGTTTGTTTATCTCGGCGATCTGGAGTTATGCCTCGCTGCTCCAAGAGCAGTCTGACGAGCTTGTGTAGGAGGAAACATGAGCTATCTCATCATCGAGCTTGAGACGCAGCTGCTTAAGACCGGAAAGACCAGCGCTGATCTGATTCGTGCCACGGGGCATACTCCGGCTAATATTTCTAAGCTAAGAAACGGAAAAATAAAAGCTATTCGTCTTAAGACGCTTCTCGATATCTGCGATGAACTTGATTGTCAACCGGGAGATATTATTCAGCGCGTGAGCGAGAAAGAGCTTGAGGAGCTTATTGTTGAGCGCGCAAAAAATGTTGTGAGACAGATGCGGGATGGCGGAGGCAACGAGGCGTCGCTTCCGACATCAGTCTTTGCTGTCGATTTGAGCGACGAGTAGCATAAAGCAAACAACTATAACGAAATATCAGTGTAAAGGGACCCGTGTCTAACACGGGTTCCTTCTTATAGATTATCTTGACAAATATGAGTTATCGAAAAACAATAACAACTATGAAAAACGATAAAGAAAAGAAGGAACGATATGAGCGGTTTTATTATCAAACGGAACGGGAGGCCAATGAACGCATCAGCGATAAAGCTATCAAAAGTATCAAAGCGCTACGGGAAACGGCGTGTGTTGCATGACGTTTCCTTCGAGGTGCATCAGTCTGAGCTCTGTGCCCTTGTCGGTGCAAACGGGGCGGGTAAAAGCACGCTTATTAAAATAGTGCTGGGCCTCTGTGAGCCATCGTCGGGGAGCGTGGAGCTCTTTGGAGGCAAATCAAAAAAAGAGCTTGGTCTGATGCGGACGCGTGTCGGCTATGTGCCAGATTCCAGCGGAGCATACCAATCTCTCAGCGCGGTTGAGAATCTTCAAATCCGATGTGCGGAATGGGGGCTTGATGAGAAACGTGAGATTCCTCGCGTTTTGAGCCTAGTCGGGCTGGACATCGATGAGAAAAAGAGCGTAGGCAGTTTTTCTCTGGGAATGAAACGGCGACTGGATATAGCTACGGCTTTATTGGGCGACACCGACGTACTAATTTTCGATGAGCCGGCAAATGGATTGGATCCGTTGGGCATCGAGAGTATATGGGCCCTTATCGGTCGATTGAATCGAGAGCAGGGCAAAACCATGCTTATCTCTAGCCACGACTTGGATGAGCTGGCATCGGTTGCAACAAGCTGCCTGTTTATTCATGACGGCGAACTGCTAAAAAAAGGAATCGATGGACGTCATAAGGGATGAGGCGTCGTCCCTAAAAGAGTATTACAGGCGCTTGATGAAGGCGGTCTCGCTATGAAGCGGGCGATCCATCCCATAAAGGCAGATATGATGCGTTTGCACAGGATATTTCCGGCGAAGTTTGGTCTTGCGCTTATGCTGGCGTTCGGCCTTCTCTTCGGCATCTTTCTGAAAAACGGAACAACGTTGCTCGCCTTTGGCAATAGCGTTTTTGGGGAGGATATTGGCTTCTGCTGGAATGTAATCGATCCTACTGCGCCTGATGAGTCCCTTGTGCGCAGTGCTTTTGCCGGTACCTCCCTGTTCGCTCCACTCATCGTTTGCCTGGCGATTTTACAGGAGCGCGGCTATGAAGAGGGATGCCAAATTTCTTCAGCAAGAGGTCTTGCCCGCTTTAACGGGGCTCTGGCACATGTACTTTCGTCTGCTTTAATAATCGGCGCAACATATAGTGCGCTTTGCCTTCTTCTGTTTGCAATAGCGATAACACGTGGAGGGCAAAACTATGCGCATAGCATGCTGGCTGCATTTTTGCCCGCAATGATGATTAACGCCGTATTGGTGATATCGGTTGCGTTGGAGACGGTGACCATCTATCGGATTACAAGCAGCGCCGTATTGAGCGGGGCTGTGGTAATAATCGGATTTGTCATGAGCTTGACGCTCTACGGAGCCTTCCTTCAGGCACCTATACCATCCTTGCGATGGATCTTCTTTCTTCCTGGGCCGTATCTTGGAGTCGGATGCGCCCTTGGGTATAGCGATATGGGCCAGCTGACGCTTCTGGGATATGGCGTGGCGGCCAGCTGTCTATCGGTTTTGGTTTACGCTCTCGTGAGCTTTCATGCTGGGGGTGTGCCCAATGGCTCATCAGATTAAAAGATTCCTCCATTCAGAATGGAAGCGTGTGATCAAATGGACGTACGCCTTAATCCTGGTAATTTATGCGTGCATGGTGGTATTGCAGCTTAATTCTTTCCCGATGTGGTTCTGTAGCCTCCGTGAGAACAGTTTCTTGGGCTTTTTCCCAGACCCGACGCTTCGGCTATCGGCGGAGGATGTCCTTCTATTTGGTAATGCAGAGGTTTTTCGCGGTCTTCTGTTCAACGTAGCCCCGTTGGCTCATGCATTGTTCTTTCCGTTTGTCGCGGCTTGTATCGTGCCGCGCTTTGTCAGTTCGGACTTTATTGAGGAACCGTGGGGGCTGTCGGAGGCTCGGGGAGGGAAGCGTGTGTGCGCTATCGTTGCGCGAGTGGTGCTGTCTTCTTTTGCCCTTTTGGGCGCGTTTGTCCTGACGAGTGTCGTTTTGTACTGTCTTAACTGCGCGATCGTTTTGGATGCTCAGCAGTATTTCAACTTGCATGTATTTTGCTATCGACTTGTTCTTGCTGCCGCTGCCTGCCTTGCATACGTGGTTTCTTGCGTAATCGTTGTTTCCTATTTTGGGTCCGGCTTCGGTCCGATTGGCATGCTGTTGCTTGTCAACGTCGTAGCGATCTACATACAGATCGGGGCCAATTCCATGCTTCCGCTTCCAGCCTCGATGCTCATGTGGATTTGCGGCGTGACCCCGTTGGGGAATGGTCAATGCATTTCGATTTTAATTGACTGTCTCATAAACGTAGCAAGCGTTGTTGCCATTTGCTTTACGGTCGACCGATTGTGGTCGAGATTTCTTTGATTGTTTGTGAGGGATAAACATACCGAGCGTATCAAATACAGGGGGGGCGGGCACCGTGGCTGGTGTCCGCCCCCCTTGGCTTAGGAGGCTTTAACTTGTGTAGCTTGCGAACTAACGGGCCTGCTTAACCTTTGCCGCTGCCTCGACAAACGACTTCCACAGGTTAAAGTCGGTCTCGAGCGTCTTCCACGTGTACTCAGGGTGCCATTGCACGCCCAAGCAGAATGGTTGGCCTTCGACCTCGATGCACTCGGGAACGCCGTCGGTTGCCTTGGCGACCAAACGCGTGCTCTTACCCAGACGGTCGACGCAACAGTGATGTGCCGAGTTGGTCTGGATCAGCCTGTGCCCGCCAAGCGCGCGCTCCAGCAGCGAGCCCGGCACGACCTCGACGGGATGCACGGGGTCGTTGAGCACGTGGGTATGGCGCCACTGAGTGCGGCCCTCGCGAGCGCCCAGGCTCGGCACGTCCGTGCACAGGGTGCCGCCAGTGGCGACATTGAGCAACTGCGTGCCGCGGCAGGTGGTAAAGAGCGGCTTTTTGGCGCGGAGTACCTCGCCGACCAGCTTAAACTCAAAGCTATCGCGGATCTCGCAGCAGAGGGTGGGGTCGTAGGGTCGATCATCGCCCCAACGTTTGGGATTGACATCGGGGCCGCCGGGAATGGCGATGCCGTCGGCGATATCGACGTAATGACGGATGACCTCAATGTCCTCGGTGATGGACATCTGCAGCGGCAGGCCGCCGGCGGCAAGGATGGCATCGACAAAGACACTTGCGATTTCCTCGTTGGGGGAGAGCGTCTCGCTCAAAAAGGGCTTCGCTTCTTCCCAGCGCGGTGCTACCAGGATAAGCGGGCGGTCGGCGGGGTCGACGTCGACGTGCGGGGTATAGGACGATGAGGTACGGGTTCCGATCATGGGCGTGGCTTTCGAATCCGGGTGGACATGGCGCAGGGGCGTGGCGGGACAGATGCGGCGCGGGACAGACGCTCCTGATGAATGTGCCCTGCGTGGCATTTGGGTTAGTGGCCCTTGATGGAGTTGAGGAACTCCTGGGCGCGTTGGGTCTTGGGGCGGTCAAAGAACTCGTCGGGTGTACCGGTTTCCACAATCTGGCCGTCGGCCATAAACACGACGCGGTCGGCCACGCGGCGGGCAAAGTTCATCTCGTGCGTAATCACGATCATCGTCATACCCTGCTGGGCCAGACGGACCATGACCTCGAGCACCTCGTTGATCATCTCGGGGTCGAGGGCACTTGTGGGCTCGTCAAAGAGCATGGCCTTGGGCTGCATGGCGAGTGAACGGGCGATGGCCACGCGCTGCTGCTGGCCGCCCGAGAGCTGTGCGGGCACCTTATCGGCCTGTTCGGCAACGCCCACGCGGCTCAACAGATCCATGGCGCGCTCACGAGCTTCCTCCTTGGACACGCCCAGCACGTCGACCGGCCCCAGCATGACGTTCTGCAGTACCGTCATATGTGCAAACAGGTTGAACTGTTGGAACACCATGCCCAGC
Organism: uncultured Collinsella sp.; assembly: GCA_900543045.1. Classification (GTDB taxonomy): domain Bacteria; phylum Actinomycetota; class Coriobacteriia; order Coriobacteriales; family Coriobacteriaceae; genus Collinsella. The sequence goes on along the minus strand of UQPT01000011.1, from coordinate 7,558 downwards.
TCGGCACGCATGCGGGCAAGGTCTTTGCCTTCCTGCGGCAAGGGCTCGCCCTCGATGAGGATCTCGCCAGAGTCGATGGTTTCCAGGCGATTGATGGTGCGGCACATGGTCGACTTGCCCGAGCCCGAGGGGCCAATCACAACGACGACCTCGCCGCGGTCGACCGAGAGATTGATGTCGTTGAGGACGTGCAGATCGCCGTAGTGCTTATCGACGTGCCTGAGCTCGATCAGCGGCTGATTGCCGGTGGAAGAGGTGCTCTGTGCCATGGTGCTCGGCTCCTTATGACTCGAAATGGTAACTCGTTAGCGGATGATGGTCGCGCCGGTCTTGTGCGAGACGTAGACAGCGGCCTTGTTGATCGCGACGTTGATGAGGATATAGATGACCGCGATGACCAGGTAGACCGACACGAGGGCGTCGTAGTTGGTAATGAGCACGCGGGCATTTTGCATAAGGTCGGGGTAGCTCACCACGTAGGCGACGGTGGTGTCTTTGACGACGACCACAAGCTGCGAAATCAACGACGGAATGATAAACCGAATCGCCTGCGGCAACACGATTTTAAAGGTGATTTTAGCCTTGGAGAGACCGAGTGCCTGGGCGGCCTCGACCTGGCCGCGCGGCACGGCGTTTACGCCGGCACGGAAGATCTCGGCAAGTACGCCGGCTGCAGCGAGCGCGACGGGAAGCGTGAGCATCCAAAACGACGGCAGCGCGATCTTGTACTGGGGCAGCACCAAAAAGAAGAAGTAGATGAACAGAAGGCTCGGCACGCCACGGAAGAAATCGGTGAGCACGCGGCAGACCAGCTGCAGCGGCTTAATGTCGCTGGTGCGGCCGAGCATGAGGGCCAGACCCAGTACCAGCGCGATAGCGCCGGCGGTGAGCGCGACCTTAACGGTGCCCTCAAAGCCGGCAAGCAAGAACTTCCAGGTGGTGAGGTGCGTAAAGAAATACCAATAGTGGACCGAAAGCTGACCGGTCACATAAAAGCGCTGCAACACGAGGGCAACAAGCGCGGCCACAGCGATAAGCGAGATGACGGTGCCGATACGAATCTTGGCGCGCATCTTGGGGCCGGGAGCCTCGTAGAGCGCATCGCGCATGGTGAGCGCGGGGGAGGAGTGCTTGCTCATCGGAGGATCCTCACCTTCTTATCGATGTAGTTGCCAATGTGGCTCACCACAAAGGCCGTGCCCAGGTAGCCGAGCGCCGAGATAAAGAACGCGGCGACGCCGCCGAGCGAGCGCGTGTTGATGTAGCTCACCACGCCGGTGAGCTCCTGCGGTTTAAGCGGCACCTGGCTGCCGAGCGCGGTGGTGAGCATGACGGCGATAAAGAGGTTGGTCATGGGCAGCACGCTCGAGCGCAGCGCCTGCGGAATCACGATCTTGGCGAGGATACGGCTGAAGCTCATGCCCAGCGAGCGGGCGGCTTCCACTTGGCCGACACCGACGGTGTTGATGCCGCTCATAAAGTTCTCGGAGCCAAAGGCAGAACCCAAGAGCACTGTGGCGACGATGACGCAGGTGCGGTAGGGCAGGACGACCTTGAGCGGCGGCAGCGCATAGACGACGATGATGAGTAGCGCGATGCCGGGGATGTTACGGAAGACCTGGACATACAGGTCGCCAAAGACGCGCAGCGGCTTGAGCGGCGACACGCGCATCACGGTGACAGCGACGGCCAGCACCATGGCGATGGCAAACGACTCAAGCGTCATGCCCCAGGTTGCTAGCAGGGCGTCGATATAGTTCTGGCCATAGAGCGACCAGAGCTCGGAGAGACTCATGCGGACCTCCCGCCGATAAGGAAAGGGGCTCCCGTGTGTACGGAAGCCCTGACAACTCAGTGAGGAAACAGTTTACCGCAATAAAGCGCATCATGCGTTTCCATATGGTTTCGTAGCGGCCGTTACTAGGCGTATTACCTAGGCGCCGACCTCGGGCAGCTCGGGAACGTTGGTGTCGCCCGTGCGGTCGCCGATGCAGATCTGCCACAGCTCGGTCCAGGTGCCGTCGTCCTCGATCTTCTTGAGGAAGTCGTTGACAAAGGCGACACCGTCGGAATCGAGCGGCAGGCCGATGCCATAGGGCTCCTTGCTGCCGAAGGGCTTGCCGGCGATCTTGTACTTGCCGGGCTCGCGGACCAGGGCGCTCTGCTGCATGTTGTTATCGATGACGTAGGCGTCAACGCGGCCCTGCTGGAGTGCCTGGCGGGCCTCCTCGTCGGTCTTGAACTCCTGCTGGCTGGCCTTGGGAGCGAACTCCTCCAGGATGGCGGGGCCGTTGGAGCCGGACTGGACGGCGACGTTCTTGTCGGCCAGGTCGTCGACGCTCTTGATGTCGTCGTTGTCGGCGAGCACTAGGATAGCCTGCTGGGTGTAGTAGTAGGGACCGGCGAAGGAGACGAGCTTCTTGCGCTCGTCAGTGATGGTGTAGGTGGCAAAGACGGCGTCGACCTGGCCGTTCTGCAGGACGGACTCGCGCGTGTCCGAGGTCACCTGGGTGATCTCGACCTTGTTCTCGCCCAGGATGTAGTTGGACAGAAGCTGCGCGACGCCGGCATCGAAGCCACGGGTCTGACCGTCTTTCTCGTTGAGGAGGGAGAAGAGCGTGGAGGTCTGAACGCCTCCGATCTTAAAGACACCGGCGTCCTTGACGGCCGTGGCCCAGGTGCTGGCGGCGATGGCGTCGTCATCGGCCTTGGGGCCGTTGTCGACGAGCTTGTCGAATGCCTTGGCGTCGAGCGTGGTGGAAGCCTCGGTATCCTCGGAGCTCTTGGAGGAGCCGGCGGCGGAACCCTTGTCGGCCTCGGCGCTGGTGTCGGAGCAGCCGGCAAGACCAAGGCCGGCGACGGTTGCGAAGGTGGCGGCAACGAAGCCGCGGCGGTCGAGAACGACCTGCTGGGAGAGGTTCTTGCTCATGGTAGAACACCTTTCTCAATAAAATCCCTAGCGGTTGAGTAGAGTTATACCCTATCGCGCTCAAATGGGTCAACACGAAATAACTCAGAAACATACTTACCTTATGGGTTATTGTACCTACCAAAAAGGGACAGGTTTATTTTGGTAGGTTTTATCTGGGAAAACGTCGGTTATTGCTGCTGAGACGGCGTTTCGCGGACGGTGTGGTCGCTCGCGGCGGTCGCTATAATGGCGGCAGCGCGACGCATATATAAGTATGGAGATCGCGTATGAACGGCTATTCGTTTTTCGCGCCGACCGTGACCTAAAACCACCACAAAGGGGACAGGCACCTTTGTGGTGGTTTGGGCTGGTACGGCGGCCGGTCTCGTTGTTTTGTCTCAATCTGTAACATCTGGACGGGCAAAAGGTCTCTATCTGTTACAGATTGAGACAAAGGTCAGGAGCAAAGACGGTTTGTCTAGATCTGTAACAGTTAGACGGGAATTCGGGCCCTAGATGTTACAGATCGAGATAGTTGAGCTCAAAAATAAAAACCTCCGCAGGGGTGCTTCCCTTGCGGAGGTTTTTTACTCGTTGAGTAGCCTTACGGCCTCGGCGGCCATGTTCTCGACCGTCATGCCGTTCTGAGCGAGCAGCTCGTTGGGGTCGTAGCGGTCGGGGAAGCCCTTGGCGATGCCGAAGGTGCGCGTGCGCACGGGCGTGCAGGCCAAGTAGCACGCGACGCGTTCGCCCCAACCGCCGTCCAAGATGCCGTCCTCGAGGGTGACGACAACGCGATGCTCGGCGGCAAGGCTGTCGAGGAACTCGCGGTCAAGCTCGGTTGCAAAGCGAGGGTTGACGAGCGTGGCCTCGATACCGTATTCGGCTGCCAAGCGGTTTGCCACACGCTCGCCCAGCTCAAAGAAATCGCCGAGCGCGAGCACGGCCACGTCGCGGCCCTGGCGCACCACGTTGTAGCGCGCGACACCGTAATCGGCGTCCTCGGCAGGCGCCAAGTCGGGGCGGCTTACCAGGCCAATGCCGGGCACGCGAATCGCCACAGGATGCTCGCGATGGTCGAGCGACCAGCTCAGCATGGACAGGTATTCCTCCATGCAGGAAGGCGCCAGGTAACGCATATTGGGGAGAGCGCCCAGCATGGAAATATCAAAGAACGAAAGATGCGTCTCGGATGTGGTGCCAAAGATCGACGCGCCAAATACAAGGATGGTCGCCGGGGCGTCGTTGAGGCACAGGTCGTGCCACAGCTCGTCATAGGCACGCTGCAAGAACGTGCCGTACACGCCAAAGACCGGCTTGGCACCCGAGCGGGCGAGCGCGGTGGCAAAGGTCACGGCGTGCTCCTCGGCAATGCCCACATCGACGAACTGTTTGCCGGCGGCGGCGCGAAGTTCGGGCGTAAAGCCCATGATGTAGGGCGTTGCGGCCGTGATGCCCACAACCTGCGGATCGTGCTCGATGGCGGCGCTGAGCGCCTCGCCCGTAATGTCGGCATAGGTGCGCGGCGCAGGCTCGCTCGGATGGCCCGGGCAGAGCTTGCGCCCAGTCGCCATGTCAAACGGGCCCACATGATGCCAGCGCTCGGGGTCGCTCTGGGCTGGCTCAAAGCCCTTGCCCTTGGCGGTGGAGACGTGCAGCACGATGGGATGATCGATATTGCGCAGTTCCTGCAGCGCGTCGACCAGGGCCAACACATCGTTACCGGCGTCCAGATAGCGGTAGTCGAGCCCCATCGCGCGGAAAACGTTGCGCTCACAGGTGCCGTTGCTGGCGCGCAGCTCGGCCAGATTGCGATACAGGCCGCCATGGTTCTCGGCAATGGACTGGTCGTTATCGTTGACGATGATGATCAGGTTGCTGTCGAGCTCGGCGGCATTGTTAAAGCCCTCAAACGCCAGACCGCCCGAAAGCGAACCGTCGCCAATGATGGTGATGACGTTGTACGCATCGCCCGCCAGGTCACGAGCGTGCGCCAAGCCGCAGCCCAGGCTCACCGATGTGGAGGTGTGGCCCATGGCGAACAGGTCGTGTTCGGACTCGTCGGGATTGGCAAAGCCAGAGGCCTCGCCGTAGCGTGCCGGGTCGATATAAGTGTACGCGCGCCCAGTCAGCGCCTTGTGGGCATAGGTCTGGTGTGACACGTCAAAGACAATTTTGTCGGTGGGGGAGTTAAACACGCGATGGAGCGCGACCGTAAGCTCAACGACGCCCAGGTTGGGGGCAACGTGCCCGCCGACGGCGGCGGAGCTTTCGAGGATGGCGTGGCGGATCTCGCCGCAGAGCAGCGGAAGCTCGGCGCGGTCGAGAGCCTTGACGTCCTCGGGCGTTGTCGTTTGCGTAAGCAGCATCGTTGTGGGTTACTCCATGCGAATCGTGCGCCGGCACTCCCTCGGCCGGCACAATTGCACAAGACAGTCTCGCACATTTTGGCGTTTGATATGTGACGGCGGCGCGGTAATTCGCCAACTGGCGGGGCAAAACGTTTTGTCCGATGCCATACTAGTAAATTCGATGATGATTTTATTCATTGCGTGCAGGCTGCGACTTGCCGCCGAGAGCCGCTGGAAGGAGGCCGCATGTCCGATACCGTTCGTGCCGAGAGTATCGCGCGCGAGGTCGACAATGCCGCCCGTCAGCTGGCCCAGGCGGGCCGCTTGGGCCTGACGTGTGAGTTTATCCAGCATGGCGACGTGACGGTCTATGCGCATGTGACCTCGGTGGCGCGGGCGAGCCTGTCCTTTGCCGAGCACCTGGGCCGTGTTGGCATTTCGGTCGACCGTGCCTCGCTGCTGCGCGGGGCCCTGTTACACGATTACTTTCTCTACGATTGGCATGACCCCGACCCGAGCCATCGACTGCACGGATTTCGGCATCCGTTTTTTGCCCTGGCGCGTGCGGAGGAAGATTTTGAGCTGACGTCGCGCGAGCGGAATATCATCGTGCGTCATATGTTTCCGCTGGTGCCGGTGCCGCCGACGTGTCGTGAGGCATGGATTGTGTGCCTGGCGGATAAATGGTGCGCGCTGCGCGAGACGATTGCCGGCCGTCTGCCGCGCAAAGACAGGGCGGACGATGACGTGAGCAGCGAATCGAACGAAAAGAGGAGTGAGTAGACGGTGGGAACCGCGATCGACATGGCATTTGACGGCGCGACGCTTGCCGCCTGTCCGCTCTCGGCGCTGGTACTCTCGTTTGCCTTCTACGGTTTTTGCGGCTGGGTATGGGAGTCGACAGTCTGCGCCATGCTCAACCACGGACGCTTTGCCAACAGCGGCTTTTTGCTAGGGCCGTGTTGTCCCATCTACGGTGCGGGCGGCATCGCGTGCTGGCTGCTGCTGCGTGGAATCCCAGACGCCTCGAGCCAGTTTGTCGCTGCCGCGCTCGTATGCAGCCTGATCGAATATAGCGTGGGCGTGCTGTTGGAAAAAACGACGGGTGCCTGGTTTTGGGATTACTCGCATCTGCCGTTTAACTTGCACGGACGTATCTGCCTGTACTGGGCCTGCGCGTTTGGCTTGGGTGCGTTGTGCATTTGCCGTTTAGTGGAGCCGGCATTGCTGGGGCTGCTTGGCCATCTGCCGGTGCTAATCGTGCGCTTGGCCGCCTTTATCGTCGCGGTCGCGATGATGGTCGATGCGGTGTGCTCGTTGGCCAGCTGGCGCCGCCTGTCCGATCAGCTTGAGCGTGTGCGTGCCGACCTTGCCGACCGCATCAATGAGTCGCTTGCCGACGCCTCCGACTCTATGCTCGAACGTATTCCCGATTCGGCGATCGACTCGGTGGCGCAGACGCATATCCGCGGTCGCGCCGTTAACGCTTGGCTGGCCGAGCTGGGCGACGCGGCGCTCGATGCCCTGCGCGAGAAGGCTTCGATGCCGACGTTTATCTCGGATGGTGCTCGCGGCCTGGCGCTCGCTGCCCGCCGCGTTGCCGATGTCGCGCCGAGCATGCCGCGTCCGTCGCTCAGTCGTCGCCTTGCCGGCAAGCGCATGAGCCGTCCGGTGCCGAGTGTGTCGCTCAGCCGTCGTGACCTGCGCTTCTTTAACGCCTTCCCGCGTCTGCGCATCAATCGCTACGAGGGCGTCATCCGAGCTACCGACCTCCGCGACCGAGCCCGCGAGCTGTTCCGCCGCTAGCCGGGACGGGCGTGTTTGCGGCTTCCTTGCTCGCGTATTTCCCGTTCGTTTCGCGCCCGTTGCCGCGCCGTTTCCAAGATTGCGGCACCGTTTCCATTCGACAACGCAGCGTTTAACAACGCCGTATCTGGTCTACACCAGTTGCCCCTCGGCCGCATCATGAGCGCCGACAACGTTCATGCGACAAAGGGGGAGCGAATGTACGATACGGGATCGACAACGTTTATGCTCATCTGCACCATGCTCGTGTTTTTAATGACACCGGGCCTGGCGTTTTTCTATGGCGGTCTGTCTAGACGCAAAAATGTCATCAACACCATGCTTATGTGCTTTGGAGTCATTGGCTTGGTGGGCGTGCTGTGGATTGTTGCCGGCTGGTCGCTGGCCTACGGGGGGAACAGGCAGAACAGCAAGCCCTATGGCTACTACCATTGCAGCAAGAACGGGCAAGGCACACGCCAATGCTCCATGCACTACATCCGCTATGATG